>CAMDLK010000059.1 GCA_945901725.1 Bifidobacterium breve
GTATCAGATTCCCATGCGGTGCCGTAGATACGTTGCAGCATCGGGCCCTTTTCATTTCCGCGCCAATATGCACCAGCAACTTTCATGAGACTGAAATGCCCAAGACGAGAAGTTGAAGGTACGTGAGGTCCGCGACATAGGTCAACAAACGATTCTGAGTTGCGGTACAGACTGACAGAATCAGAACTTCCCACTTCGGCCACATCACTTCCGTCGGCGGCACCCGAAGTCACACGTTCAATGATTTCGCACTTGTACGGTTGAGTTGCAAATACCGCCAACGCCTCTTTCACAGATACTTCAGACCGAGTGAACGGTTGATTCGCCTTCATGATTTCGCGCATACGCTTTTCAATAGAAGCCAGATCATCATCTGAGAATGTCTTGTTGTTCGGCAACGCAAAGTCGTAATAGAAGCCGTCTTCAATTGCAGGGCCAATTGTGAAGTGAGCCCCGTCAAACAACTGAACTACTGCTTGTGCCAGAACATGTGCAGTGGAATGCCGTAACACGTGTCGACCGGCATCAGAGTCAGCCGTGATAATGGACACCGAGGCTCCGTTATGCAATGGGATGGACAAGTCAACTTCAGCGCCATCCACGGTGCCCGCAACTGCTGCTTTTGCAAGCCGCGAGCCGATTGAGGCGGCGAGGTCGGCAATCGTAGAGCCGGTCGGCAATGCGCGCGAGGAACCATCGGGAAGAAGTACTGAGATCTCTGACATGAGACGACCATTCTACGGCCGACGAGAGTGTCGGCTCGGGTCTATTTAGCTGTGATTCAGCACAGCCTGCTCTGTGGGGATGCTCTCTGCACGTTTGGTGGCATAGACATTGCGGTATTCCTGCCCCGTGAGGGCCTGAATCTCATACATCAATTCGTCGGTGATTTCTCGAAGCACCATGTGGTCGTCTGCTCTGTCGCGATAGCGAGACACATCAATTGGTGCTCCGATTTTGATTGTGCATTCACGCCGAAAACGCGGCATCACCATGTCAGGTGGCTGAATTTCTCGAGTCCCAATAATTCCGACCGGCAGAATGGGACAACCCACTTTCATTGCCAGACGCGCAGCGCCGGTATGTCCTTTGTACAACATTCCATCTCGGCTTCGCGTTCCTTCTGGAAAGATGCCAAAGAGTTCACCACGACGAAGAACTGTCTCGGCGGCTATGAGTGCACCTTCGCTCTTTGAACCACCCGATCGATCAATAGGAATCATGCCGAGAGCAGGAAACAAATGTTTTGTCTTCCATGAATCCATGTATTCAGCTTTGCCAACAAAACTAATTTGACGTCCTGCATGAATCATGGTGAAAACAGAGTCGAGAAAACTGATGTGGTTCGGACACAAAATAGCTGGCCCCGATTCGGGAAGGTTCTCGAAACCTTCAAAACGAAATTTCCATAACTTCGTACTGAGAGGACGCAGTAGTGCGCGGGCTCGAGGTTGGGCTCGGCTGGATACAGACTTCACCTGATCATCGACTGATGATTGCGAATCGGAATGTTTGGCCATGTTCGGCACATATTACTCCTGATTGTGAGACCTCTTGGTCGGTATAACCAGTCGTTAGCGAGGGCCAACAGGAGTGAGTAGTTCCACTCCTAAAAGAGCCGCCGACGAGCTGACGTCAACACCTTTTGCTGCGGCGGCGTCAATAAGTGCAAGTGCCCCAGGCGTATCAAGATCGTCATCCAGGCAGGCACGGACCGAATTCAGAAGGTCTGATTGAGTTCCTCCGACAGAAGCAACCCACTGAGTCAGGCGAGCCGAACTACGCGGCATCAGGGTTTCATCCCACTCCCACTCTTTGCGGTAATGGTGCTCAATGATTGCGATGCGGATTGAACGCGGATCCCACATTGTTCGTAACTGATCTACGAATACCAAGTTCCCGAGACTCTTCGACATCTTCTCGCCATCTTTGAACACCATCGCTACGTGCATCCAATGCTTCACAAAAGTTTCGCCAGTAGCAGCCTCAGACTGTGCCCGTTCACATTCATGATGAGGAAAGATCAGGTCGCTTCCGCCACCATGCAGATCAATAGTGGTGCCTAGGTCGCGTAACGCGAGTGCTGAACACTCGATATGCCAACCTGGTCGACCAGCGCCCCACGTTGCGTCCCATGCTGGTTCATCGTCAGCTGACGGATGCCACAACACGAAGTCCAACGGATTCCGTTTCTGCGGATCATCCACATTGCCGCCGCGTTGACGTGCGAATTCAAGCATTTGTTCGTGACTGTAATGAGACACTTCTCCAAAGGTCGGAACCTTCGTGACATCAAAGTACACGGATCCACCGACGGCATAGGCAAAACCTCTGTCGAGAACTAGCCCAATGAATTTACGAATATCGGTGATTGCAGATGAAGCGCGAGGCGTGCTGTACGCAGGCAACATCTCGAGTGCTTCCATATCGCGATTAAAACGTGCCTCTTCACCCGCTGCCAGATCAAGGTAATGCACACCGAGTTCTCTTGCTTTCGCAAACAACGGATCATCAACGTCCGTGACGTTACGAACACACCGAACGGTGTGCCCAAGATCGATCAGTCTGCGTTGCAGAATGTCGTAGAACAGAAAAGTAGAAGCGTGACCCAAATGCGTTGCGTCGTACGGGGTGATACCACACGTATACATCAACACCAACTCGTCAGGAGTAAATGGCACGATGTCGCGCCGCGCAGTGTCGTACAAACGCATTGACATGTTTAGAGAGCTTTCGCCCGAGGATCTTTCGTGATGCCAGTCAGTTTTGGCGCGACACGCGTCTTGTAGCGAACATTCAATTGCAACAGAACAGCCGTAAAAGCTTCGATTGCCGTTGCGTTCGATAACTCACCAGCGTCGAGTGGGCGACAACCAGGAATGTGTGCAGTGATATCCATGACAATTGTTCGAGCCTCTGCATTGTCTGAGCAAATCAGCACGTCGGAATCAATTGGGTCACCGAGATGTCCAAGTTCAGTTGCGGGTAAATGGTGAAAGGCAGCCACAACCCGACATTCTGGAACTGCGGCTTGAACATGAGCAGCAACGCTGCCACGAGGCGGCAAGAGAGGTTGAAATTCATGACCGACTCGCACTAGCGCATTAGCCATACTGATGATGACTTTGCCACGCAACAAATCAATGTGAGCCTTAGCTGTGGTTGCTGCCGAATCCCAAGGAGTGGCGAGCACAACAACGTCACAAGCCGAAGCCTCGTCGTTATCGCCACCGTTAACACTTAGGGCGAGATTTGGCCACTTGGCTTTCAGGGCATCACATACTTCGGTGGCTCGATCCTTTGTCCGAGACCCAATAATGACGTCATATCCAACCGAAGCAAGGCGAGCCCCGAGGGCACTTCCGGCGGGTCCGGTACCGCCCAATATTCCAATACGCATTCCGTAGAGCCTTACACATAGACCCCTTGCGAACTACGGTCATATGAATGGGACTTCTTGAAGGTAAAAAAATCGTTGTGACGGGTGTCTTAACCGACGCCTCTTTGGCATTCAGTGTGGCGCAGTTGGCCCAACGGGAAGGTGCTCAAGTTGTGCTCACAGGCGCTGGTCGCGCACTGTCACTGACGCAGCGATCTGCGCGCAGACTTGATTCACCTGTCGACGTCTTTGAATTCGATGTCACAGTGCCAGAACACATTGAATCTGTTCGTGAACAAGTGCGCGCTTCCTTGGGTCACGTTGATGGAGTCCTGCACGCAATTGGCTTTGCCCCAGAGGTGTGCCTCGGTGACGACTTCTTGGCAGCTCAATGGAGCGATGTTGCCATTGCAATGCAGATCTCTGCCTATTCATTGAAGACGCTTGTTGATGCATTCCTTCCGTTGATGTCGCCTGGGGGATCCATTGTTGGCCTCGACTTTGACAACACCGTTGCGTGGCCTGCATACAACTGGATGGGCGTTGCAAAGTCAGCGTTCGAATCAACCAGTCGTTACTTGGCAAAAGAACTTGGACCGCGCGGCATCCGCTGCAACTTGGTCGCAGCAGGCCCCATCAAGACAATGGCAGCAAAATCGATTCCCGGCTTCAAGAAGTTTGAAGACATTTGGGATGATCGCGCTCCCCTTGGCTGGGATGTCTCTGACCCCATTCCCGTTGCAAAGACCGTGCTTGCGCTCTTTTCTGACTGGTTTCCTGCAACTACCGGTGAAGTCATCCACGTTGATGGTGGCTTTCACGCCATGGGCGCGTGACAAACAAACTGTCCGAGGCGTCGTCGCCATACCTGCGACAACACCGAGACAACCCAGTCAACTGGTTCCAATGGGGCGACGAAGCATTCGCCGAAGCAGTTCGCACAGGCAAACCAATTCTGCTTTCGGTTGGCTATTCGGCATGTCACTGGTGTCACGTGATGGCTCATGAGAGCTTCGAAGACAACACAACTGCAGCAGTAATGAATGAGCTCTTTGTCAATATCAAAGTTGACCGCGAAGAACGACCTGATGTGGATGCCATATACATGGACGCAGTGCAAGCAATGACGGGCCGAGGGGGCTGGCCCATGACCGTGTTCTGCACACCTACTGGTGAACCCTTTTACGGCGGCACGTATTACCCGCGGGAATCCTTTGTGAAACTCATGCATGCGGTTGATGATGCGTGGCGTAACAAACGAGAGGACTTACAGCAAAACGTTGATGCACTAGTTGAGGCTGTCAGCAGAACAGCCCGTATCTCCCCTGTTGATGAGTTCGATGCACACGAACTAGCAAATACGGCTCTGCAAGCAATGACCCAAAGTTTTGATTCACGCTGGGGCGGTTTTGGTTCGGCGCCAAAGTTCCCTTCAACTTTTGCTCTTGATCTCGCAATGCGGTTGTACCAGCGATCACGCGACGACCAACTTCTTGAGATGGTGAACACTTCTCTTGATGCCATGGCAGCAGGCGGAATGTATGACCACATTGGTGGCGGGTTCTCGCGATACAGCGTTGACGAGAAATGGCTAGTGCCCCATTTTGAAAAGATGTTGTACGACCAGGCTCTCCTTCTGCGTACGTATACGCACGCATGGCTTATTGGGCAACAGGACCGACATCGCCAAACTGCAGAAGAAATAATGTCATATGTCATTGACGAACTACGCCACTCAGCCGGTGGTTTCTACAGTGCTGAGGATGCTGACTCTCTCGATGAACATGGCCATTCGGAAGAAGGCGCCTTTTACACATGGACACCTCAAGAAGTGACTGCTGTCCTTGGGAAGGATGCACCCATTGCTCTCGAATGGTGGAACATAAACGACGGTGGAAATTTTGAAGGCCGATCAATTCCACATCGCATTCCTCAACGAGGTTCATTACAGAGATCTTCAGAGATCGAGTCCGCTCGTCAACGCCTCTTTCATCACCGCGCAACGCGGTCGCGCCCCGGCCTTGATAACAAAGTCTTGACTGAATGGAACGCAATGATGCTGTCGTCATTGTGTGAATCGATATCTGCATTTAATCGGCTCGACTTAATTCCTACTGCAGAAAACAACGCCCAATTTCTTGTCTCAGAGTTGCGCAATACAGACGGCGTGTGGTCACGAAGCTGGCAAGAAGAAGCAGAACCTCATTCACAACACAGTGCGCTAGCCCACGACTTGGCACATGTTGTTGATGCAATGACCCGCATGTACGAGTTGACTGCTGATCACAAGTGGCTTCATGTTGCAATCAACACCGCACACCAACTGATCGATGAATACTGGGATCCAGAGCACGGTGGTTTATTCACCGTTGCGTCTTCATCTGAGCAACTAATAGTTCGTCAGAAAGATTTGATGGATAACGCGACACCATCAGCCAACTCAGTAGCGGCATACGCATTTTTACGTCTCGCTGCTATCACTGGGGATACCAAACTTGAATCACATGCACGTCAGATACTCGCACTGTTAGCCCGAGTTGCACCATCTGCTGCAACAGGTTTTTGCAATGCCATCTCTGCTTCCCTCTTCGCCCAAGAAGGTGCTGTAGAAATCGTGATTCCGGGAGACAATCCTGAGCTACTCGCAACGGTTCGATCACAGTGGCTCCCGAATGCAGTCACAGTGTGGGGCGAGCCGGTTGATTCACCTTTGTGGGCTGGCCGCGAACCTGGAATGGCGTATGTATGTCGCAATCATGAGTGTTTACTTCCGGCCCGTACAGAGCAGGAATTGCGCGACCGAATTGCTACCAGTTTTTCTGGTGAATAATTGTTTCAACTGACCGACGAATTCGATCAGCACTGCGACCTTGCCGTTTCTGGCCCTCTGTTTCATAACCAATTGCGATGGTGCCCAAAATCTGAATGTGGTCAGGAATACTGAACTCTTTTCGCAACCCTTCTTCATTTGAGTGTGCAAAAAAGAGCGCACCCAATTTCACATCCTCTAGGGCAAGCAGAAATGTCATGGTGGCAAACGAGGCATCGATAGTCCAATACGGCGCAGGCCACTTGTCGAGACCTTCACCAAGACCAGTTGACTTTTTGTCAGGCTCTGAATAGCGCTCTAGATACGCCGCCGGGTCACACATACTAAGAACGATGACCGGCGCCTGCAGAAGCAGTGGGAACGCGAAACTCGCACGACGTTCGACAGGAAGCGCAACATCCCAATACCTCTGTGTTGCTTCGTTCTCAAGAAGCAACACATGCCAACCTTGCGATTTACCTGCACTCGGTGCTCTGTTTGCGAGATCGATGCACGACTCAATTACCGAGGTGTCAACTGATTGATCGGAAAATGATCTCGACATCCGACGTGAACGGACGATGTCGGCGAAGTTCACTGACTTAGACGCGAGCGCCGAGCTTGACAAGGCTTTCAGCCATGGTCCAACCATGAACAATCAACACGCCACCCTTTTTAGGATTAACGCCTTCAAACAAAGAAGTGATTTCTGGTGAGATCTTTTCTGGCTTCAACGACTCATGATCAAGGAAACCGCTTTGTCCGCCGGAAGCAACGATGAAAGTTTTTTCGTCATAGGTGGAATCAACACCGAAACGGCGAGCGAGACGGCGGCCCCATGCACGCTCTTCACCAACGGCGCGATGTCCGAATGTTGGAATCATGTCTGTGACTGCCTTCAAGGCTTCCATGCCGTCAGCAGTTGCGAAGCGACTGCCCACAACCACATCCTCATCCGGGAATGCCATAAGAGCGCGATGGAATGCCTCAGTCATAAGACCTTTAAGAACTGAATCTCGCTTTGCTGTGCGCTTGATGGTCATAAGTCCAAGCAATACGCATGGCGTTCCGCCAATGCGTTCAAGAGTTGAGAAAGTGACACCGTGCAATTTGCCGTCAAGGCGTGCAATGGTGCATAAGACCCAATCTGTTCCGGCCTTCGCAAATTGCTCTGCTGTAAAAGAACCCTCAATGGTGAGGAATTCCTCAAACTGAGCCTCAGTGAGTGCGCTGCAGTCTTGTGTGGCAACTTCCAACGACATTGACTGGGTGACTCCCTGTGACACTCGGGCGGCACAAGTGCCGACAACAACCCTTCTATTCTGCCATTGCCAGAAGCCAATTCCTGAAATCAGGGGTTATTTAGATGATTTTTACCGCATTAGAGCCAAAGGTGATGCGCAATGGCCCCAGCGCCTTCTCAAAGTCAACGAGTCCGGATGGCCCAAGATCGAATACTTTGCCACCTGGCAACTTCACTTTGCACGGCGAAGTTCCGGGAAACTCAGCAATAATTGCTTTGAGTCGTTCAAGTTTTTCTTCTGTGAATCCAGACGGAAGAGACAGTTCCACCTCTGCAATTCTGTCGCCAAGATTCTCAGGAACTGAAATTCTTTGCGCTGAAAAACTAGGAGGCGCATCATCACGTTGATTAAGGCGACCCGTGACAGTGACCACTAAGTCGTCCGACAACAAGTGACCGTATTCGCCCAACACCTTTGCAAAAACGGTTACTTCAATAGCTGCATCCATGTCTTCCAAAACAAATGTCGCCATCTGATCGCCTTTCTTTGTGAAACGGCGATTCAAACTAGACATCACTCCACCAATCGTGACCATTCCGGATTCACGCGCTTCAAGTTCCTGAATAGAACTTGTCACGAGGCGACGCAATGCATGTTCAATTCCGCGTAGAGGGTGATCAGAAATGTACAGACCCAACATTTCTTTTTCATGGCGTAACTGGTCTGGCTTTGTGAACTGCATGTCAGGAATGGATACTTCAGCGCTCCACCCCGTTGTTGAGGCGTCTTCCATTTCGCCAAAGAGCGACATGACGCCCTTTTCTTCCTCACGTCGTGCCACGACAGCAGAATCAATGATTGATTCAAAGACCATGAGAAGACCACGACGCGGATGTCCGAATGAATCAAAAGCTCCCGCCTTGATCAAGGATTCAACTGCACGCTTGTTGAGTGCCTGTTCGGGTGCGCGTCGCGCAAAATCGTGAAACGACTCGTATGGGCCATTGCGATCGCGTTCTTCCAAAATTTGAAGAACGATTCCTTCTCCGACATTTCGTACTCCGGACAATGCAAAGACAATTCGCTTCTGGCCATCAGCGGTAATGGCAGCAAAATCTGAACGGCCCTCGTTGATGTCAGGGTTCGACACCGTGATGCCAATGGAACGAGCATCAGCTAGATGCACTGCTGCTTTTTCATAGTTGCCCTTTACAGAAGACAACAGACACGCAGAGTATTCGACTGGGAAATGAGCTTTGAGATATGCGGTCTGATACGCGATTAATCCGTAGCCATATGCATGGCTCTTGTTGAATGCGTAATCAGCGAATCCACGAATGATGTCAAACAATTCCTGGCCAAGCGGACGACCGTATCCGGTCTTCTCGCACCCATCAACAAATGAACCCTCTTCAGCCGCCATGGCTCTCGGATCTTTCTTACCGCAGGCCTTGCGCAAGTTGTCTGCTTGGGCCAGCGAATAGCCCGCAAACTTCTGTGCAACACGCATCATGCTCTCTTGATACACCATGAGGCCATAGGTGTCGTGAAGAACTTCTCGCGCATCTTGATGGAAGTACTTAGGCTCTTCGATATTGTTCTTAATCTTCGCGTATTTGGTGTGCATATTGGTACTCATTGGACCTGGGCGATACAGGGCAATCACGGCGCAGACATCTTCAAAGGCCGTAGGACGCATTAGTCGTAACAGGCTCTGCATCGGCAAAGACTCAAGCTGGAATACACCAATGGTGTCTCCCCTTCCGAGCAGCTCAAAGGTCTCTGTGTCTTCAAGAGAAATGATGTCAATGTCAAAGTCCGGATCAGTCTGTTCTCTGATCATGTCCACCGCATCTGCAATGACGTCAAGGTTTCGCAAACCAAGAAAGTCCATCTTGAGTAGACCCAATGATTCAACGGCATGCATTTCATATTGGGTGACTATCGGAGCATCGTCCCCTTTGCGTTGAATCGGCAGGTAGTCCATCAGACGCTTACCCGTGATCACAACTGCTGCAGCATGAATGCCGTCTGATCGCTTGAGACCCTCTAAGCCTCTGGCAACTTCAACTACTTTTGCTGCAATCTCGTCTGCGAGAACTAAATCGCGAAGACCCTGGGCTTCGCGATACCCCGCTGCGTGTTCATCGCTGTATTCGAAGCAGGCTGCTAGAGGAGTATCGCGGCCCTGCTGCAGTGCTGGCATCAACTTTGCGATGCGATCGCCCACTCCGTATTCATGCCCCAAAACTCGGGCAGCATCTCGAACCGCGTTACGAGCCTTAATCGTGGCAAACGTAATGATTTGAGCAACATGGTCACGGCCATATTTTTCAGCGGCGTATTGAATCATGTGATCGCGATAGCGCGAGTCGAAGTCCATATCGATATCAGGCATGCTGACACGATCCGGATTCAAGAATCGTTCAAAAAGTAAGTCGTACTTCAACGGATCAAGATCCGTGATGCGCAAGCAATACGCAACAGCACAACCAGCAGCTGACCCACGACCAGGACCAACACGAATATTTGACTCACGAGCATGGCGAATGAGATCCCACACGATGAGGAAATACGCATCAAAGCCCATGTCGCCAATTGTTTTCAATTCGAAAGCGAGTCGTTCAACAACGACTGACGGCAAGTTGTCTCCCCAACGCTGTTGGGCACCTTTCCATGTGAGGAAGGACAAATAATCAGCCGGCGTCTTATAGTCAGCAGGAATTGGGAAATCTGGAATTTGATATTCGTCAAAAGTGATGTCAACTTGTGCACGTTCAGCAATAAGCAACGTGTTGTCACATGCCTCAGGCAAGTCTTTCCATACTGATCGCATTTCGGCAGCAGTCTTTAAGTAGTGCTCGTTACCTTCAAACCGAAAACGATCTTGATCGCGCATCAAAGCACCGGTCTGAACACACAACAATGCATCGTGTGCCATGTGGTCGCTTTGGTTCACGTAATGGGAATCATTCGTGGCAATGATTGGTGCACCGATTGCACGTGCGATTTCCACCAATTTCGGGTTAGTAGTGCGTTGGTTCGCAATACCGTGATCTTGCAGCTCAACAAACAAATTGTCTTTGCCAAAAATGTCTTGTAACCGAGAAGCCTTTGCGATGGCGCCTTTTTCATCGCCATTCAACAACGACTGCAACACATGCCCACCGAGACAGCCCGTGGTGGCCATGAGACCAGACGAGTATTTCTCTAACAGTTCCCAGTCAACACGGGGCTTGTAGTGGTATCCCTCAAGAAAGGCAAGACTTGATAACTGAATGAGGTTGCGATACCCCTCATTGTTTTCAGCCAACAATGTGAGGTGGTAATACTGCTTGCGACCGCCCTCGTCTGAACCGCCGTTGTCGTCTAGTCGTCCTCTTCGAGGAATGCGCTC
>CAMDLK010000060.1 GCA_945901725.1 Bifidobacterium breve
GACAAAGGCTGGAGCGTTTAGTGCTGCGCCAGGGGGCTTTCTTGTGGAGGTCACGCTCAAGACGCGACTAGCGACAAAACGCATCACGGGGTCAAACGCAAGAGTCAGCACGATTAATGGGGTGAATCCTGGGTAACGGAAGAACAGCACGTAAAGAAGCACAGCAAGAATTAGTTGGATGGCTCCCCATTGATGAAACATCGCGATGATGTTCTTTCCGCCTTCAACAGAGGTGTCGATGCCTGCGATGCGCTGAGCTCCGCCATCTGATGCAAACAAGTGAATACAACTACGCACCACCACTACGAATAAAAGTAACGCTGCGACAATCCGAACAAATAGAAATCCCTCGTAGATAGATGGATCTATTGGAAATACTTTATTGATATCTAAATTCATGACTGCTCCTATAGTGCTGAGCCCAAATTGGCCAACTTCACATTGCTTCCGAGCATTCGCAAGGAAAGGCCTTTGCTACTCAGTGAAACTGACTGTACTTCAAGTCCTTTAGGAGGGGCCAGACTCCGCTGGCTCCTGCTTTTTACCTGGCTTTGTATATCTGACGGCAAGGACGACGCTGGAATGTCCCTGCCCATAAATGAGACACTTTGAATTTCAAAATAGAGCTGGTTGTTTGAATATCTTGGACTCAGTATCGCAGTTCCTGCACCACCTGGACCCACAGAGACCTGCAATGTGCCCCCCACAATTCTTGCATCGTTAAATTCAGAGGATTTGATAATTGTTGTTTCGGGGATTGTGGCCGTTACGTCTAATGACCCGATAAGTGTCGGCTTTGATTTACTGATGTTTTTGGCAGTAATTTTCAGAGAAACATTTGTGTTGTTTTCCTTGAGGAAGTAACTGTTTATGTCGACGATTACTGCTTTGATTGCGTCAGACGTGATGTTGCTTGGTAGATCCGCCAAAGGGATAGAAGCTCGAACGCCTGATGCTTTCGGCATTTCTCGTTCAACGCGTGAAGTTATCTGCGATGAGACATATTTCTGAGTGCCAACTGTTCCACTCAATAGAAAGAGTGCGAATACTGATGTTGCTATTGTTCTTTTTCTCATCTCACATCGAATGTATATGACATGCACAATGCTTGCAAGGCAGGACCAGACATACTTCGGGCAATGAAATGTGCTCTATTCCTATTCCTCTAATAATTGGTTCCGCTAATTACGAGTAGTGTCCCAATTGACATTGACGTCATATATAAGAGGTAGTCATGAACATGAAACAGAGACTTGATGATCTGCTCGCAGCAGGCGTACAAAATGGCCATGTGCCCGGAGTAGTTGCAGCAATGGTCGACAAAAACGGGTTGACCTACATCGGTTCGGCCGGAGAACGAACAGTCGGTACAGGCGATGTCATGACTACTGACACGGTGGGTGCCATAGCTTCAATGACGAAGGCAATCACTGGTGCAGCAGTAATGCAGTTAGTTGAGCAGGGTCGTCTTGATCTTGATGCCCCAGCAGAGATTTATTGTGCAGAGTTTGCAACGCCACAAGTGCTTGAAGGCTTTGATGATGCTGGACAACCAATATTGCGAGATGCACGTTCACAGGTCACGCTTCGCAATCTATTAACGCACACTTCTGGCTACGCCTACGACTTTACGGACCCAAACCTTGACAAATGGTTTGGAGCAACTGATGCGCCGCGAATGTCCACAGGGCAGGTCGCATCCCTCAACACTCCTCTCATGTTTGACCCAGGCACGAAGTGGCTTTACGGAATCGGCATTGATTGGGCGGGAATCATTCTCGAGCGTGTCACAAAATCAACACTTGGTGATTACTTCGCAGAGCATCTCTTAGAACCTCTAGGAATGGTTGACACAGGCTTCGCTTGTACCCCAAACATGTTGGAGCGAAAAGCAGCTAAGCATCTGCGCACACCAGATTCTTCTTTCATGTCATTTGAAATGCCGCGAGCTGAGAATTCAGAATTTGAAAGTGGCGGCGGTGGTTTGTTCTCGACAATGAGCGACTACACGCGATTCATGCGCATGATTCTCAATGATGGAGAGTTCGAGGGAACTCGAGTGCTTGGCGCAGAAACCGTGGCTCAAATGGCGACGAACAATATGGGCGACATCCGCGTTACAGAATTGAAATCTGCGAACCCTGCATTCTTCAGTGATGGCGAGTTCTACCCAGGCGTACCAAAGACGTGGGGCCTAACGTTCTTGATCAATGAAGAACCGCTACCAAACGGATGTCCTGCTGGTGCACTCACCTGGGCGGGCGCGTTTAACAGTTACTTCTGGATCGATAAGACAACCGGCATTGCGGGTTGTTACATGAGCCAAGTGCTTCCGTTCTTTGACGCACAAACATCCGGACATTTCTTTGACTTCCAAACAGCGGCGTACGCCTCATAATCATCACTAGTAATCGGTTGATTAGTGCCGTACTGTCCGAACATGACTACATCACCACAAGCACAAATCGTTATCGACGCGTTTGCAACATTCGACCGTTTGCAACCGGAACCATTCTTTGAGTTCTTCTCAGATGATGTAACTATCGTCGATGAAATCAGCAAGAAATGGCTTCGAGGAAAAGACGCAGCGATTGCAACATGGACACCACTCATTGGCCTCTTTCAGTCGAGCAAATCAGTAGTTTCAGACATTCATGTCGACAACGCTGGCGATGTTTCAATTGTGACCTGCATGCTTGATCAAACGTATGTGCTTGATGGTCAAACAGCGACCATTACCGCTCCCACAACGTGTCTCGTTCGCAAGGACAACGGTGTGCTGAAGATCATCCTCGTGCATACCATTCCCTTCCCAGAAGACTAAGAAACAGCCACAACTCTCGAATGTTAGGTGTCACCCTGTCACGAAGGCAGATGAATTGGCTACACCCGAGCGAATCGCTCCGCTTCTTCACTAAAACGTTGGCGGATTTCAGTCGTGACTGAAGCCCTTGTGCGAGCAATTGCAACATCAATGTCATCAGAAGAAACAAATGAAGGTTCTATGCCGTCGCGAATGCGGTCGAACGCCGCGGTGGCTGCTCGTTGGGCGGCCAATTCAACATCACCGGGGGTGTAGCCCTCGGTTGCTTTCGCCACCTTTTCAATGTCAACTCCCTGTTGATTAATACGTGACAGTGCAGCCTCCCAGAGCGCAAGGCGAGCAGTGAGGTCTGGCGGTCCAATGGGAATGACCAAGTCAAATCTGCCAGGACGCAAGACTGCGGCATCAATGTCACCAACAAAATTCGTGGCACACACCAAAAGATGTCCAGGAGTCGAGCGATACGACGGGATCATTTTCAACAACTCGTTCACGACCCCCTTTGTGGCCGGGTTACGTTCTCTCGCGGATGCGATTTCATCAAACTCGTCAATGAATACAACGGCTCGCTCCAATTGCAGTAACTCATTCATTGCTTGACGAAGTTCGGAAGACATTGAATCACCCCCACTTTCTAATTTGGAAGGGAGCAACTCAATAAACGGCCAACCAAGTCGTCCGGCAATCGCTTTAGCAAATGTTGTCTTTCCGGTTCCCGGAGGACCAAAAAGCAGAACGGTCGCTGGCGCTTTCACGCCGACTCTCTCTGCAGTAGTTGGGTCAGCCAAAGGCGCCACAACACGACCGTCAATGATTTTCTTCTCGGCATGCATACCTGCAACACGATCCCAAAGGTCCGGCGACAAAATTTCTCCGCCATATTGATCAACGATGCGCATAGCAGTGGGCGCAATCGGCTCCAACTTTTCATACAAAATCAGATCATGAATGGTAGAAAAGCCACGATTAACGAGAGCTGTTTCTCCAGCTTGTGATTTCGACAGCAACGCGGATATTTTTCGGACACCAAGGTGCATCAGTTTTTCTTCAAGACGCAACAACATTTTTGAACCGATTCCCTGATGACGATATGCCGAATCAATCGTCACAACATTTATCCAGGCATCATCAGACACAACGCGAGCCTGAATGACTCCGATGATTCGATCACCATCGACGGCGACTACACCTGGCGCATTAGACGACACATCATTCACGAATTGAGCAATGTCGGCAGGCTTTGTGTCGGGCAACGAGCGACATTCTTCCAACAGTCGCACCGCTGGGCCAATATCAGAAGATAGTAAATCCCGAATAATCACACTCATAGTGTTATTTCTATCACCAAGAAACACAGCCCATTTCCACTCTAAACAGCGCTCCTGATATCTTCTGAAGAGATATGACAACACCATTCGATTTCGCACAAAAAGTAGCGGTTATTGCAGGCGGCACAGGTGGTCTTGGTACTGCTCTACGCAGTGAACTTGAAGCCAGAGGATGCGTCGTGGTCACAATTGCGCGTGCCCAAACTGGTCTGTCTTCGCACATCTCGGCTGATCTTCGCTCCCCTGAGGCCGCTACGGAAGCGATAGCCGATGTAGTCGCTCGACACGGCGCAGTAGACATAGTTATAAACGCGATGGGTGTTGTGGCTTTCGGACCTATCAACACAACATCAGTTGACACGATTGAGGAACTGTTTCTTACCAACACATTTGGGCACATCTTTCTCATGCAAGCAGCTCTACAAAACATGAAAACCGGATCGGTTCTCGTTGGCATCTCCGGTGTTATCGCAGAACAGAACTTGCCGGGTATGTCTGCGTATGGTGCTTCGAAAGCTGCCACACGTTCATTTAATGAGGCCCTTGGGCGTGAAGCGTGTCGATCTGGGGTCAGAGTCATCGACGCCCGTCCGCCTCATACAGAAACTGGATTAGCGACGCGTGCAATTGCTGGAACCCCACCAAAGTTTCCAACCGGCTTAGATCCGGTTCAGGTGGCGCGACGCATTGTGCAAGCAATTGCCGACGGTGAAACAGACCTGCCCTCAGGCGCTTTCCTTCCGTAGTTAACGTTAAGTGTCATACTTTGGTATGAATCGCAATGTCGTAGGAATTCTCGGGACAGCCATTGTCGCGGTCTATGCAATTGTTTCTGGTCGCTGGGTCGCAACAGACGCAGGGTGGTACCAATCACTTCCTCGCCCAGCGTGGCAGCCACCAAGCTTTGTGTTCGGCATAATTTGGCCATACAACTTTGCAATGCTCATTGTTGCAACGTGGCTCGTGGCAAGTCGCTTATCAAGTACTCACCAACTGGTTTGGTTGACATCGCTCACACTGAGTGTAGTTGCCGCGCTCTCGTGGGCACATTTGTTTTACGTTCCACACTCCCTGCTTGCATCAGCCTTTGCGCTCGTGCTTGCAACATTGTTTACAATCCCCCTTCTCGTCATTGCGTTTCGTGTGTCTCCCGCTCTTGGTATTGCATTCGTGCCGTACCAAATATGGTTAGCAATCGCCACCTCACTCGCTTTCGCTTACGCCGCGCAATAGACCGTTGCTTTCTGCGCAAACGGTGCTTCGTCAGTTCACGTCCATCTGCAAGGTTTGACGCAGGGCGGTTCCGTCAATATCAACGCTTAGCCACAATGGCCGATCTTCATGAGCTGATTCTGTGGCGGTTGTCGCGAAAACTAGTGAGCCTGCATCTGCCACTTCATTGAGAAATTCGCGATTCAACTCATAACTAAACGCAACGGCAAACATTGCCTGTACGGGACTCGTTAATTGCACCCCTACTAAGACAGTGTCATCTTGACGAATCGCATGAGTGCTGACATCACCGATTCCCTCTACTGCGTGTACGCGTGCAAGGTCTGCGACTTCTGGTGACTGTGAGACATCAATGGTGACAGTAGGCATCCACGTATCTTCATTAAGCAAGGTGTGGCCAATTTCCTGGGCTACAAACAATGGAACGCTCATCAAGTCTCCTATGACTCGTCCTTATTGTAAGCAAATACAAAACATTGTTTCCATTCACGACATGATGATGTTTCAATTTTGGGGCGCCACTTCCGAAGAAATTCACAGCTCAGTTATCGGAGATGACTTGTGAAGCGATGCAACACTGACTGCAACACGATCTATCACCATTAACGCTTCCCCACAGGATGTGTTTCCTTGGATTCGACAAATGGGTTTCGGACGA
This sequence comes from Bifidobacterium breve, assembly GCA_945901725.1. GTDB lineage: Bacteria > Actinomycetota > Acidimicrobiia > Acidimicrobiales > Ilumatobacteraceae > UBA2093. The sequence goes on from CAMDLK010000060.1 coordinate 6,044, forward strand.
GCTGGTTGGTACAGCTACGACTGGCTCGACAACCTCGGGCGAAAGAGCGCAACCTCAATTCATGATGAATGGCAATCAGTTGTTGCTGGAGACAAAATCCCTTCGGGCCCGATTTCCTTCACTGCGGCAATTGTTGACGCGCCCCGCCATTTTGTGCTCGAAATCCAATCAATTGGCAAGAGGTCTCCGCGCTCGCACTTCACTCATGCATCTGATATTCCCGCGTAAACACACCGGCGCCCGAAGATTATTCAACTCCAATGCCGATTCGACACATCTAGACAGTGTCTTTCGTTATATTGTTGATACTAGATATATATCTATATTGACAAAAGCTATTAGAAAATTAGGTGCTATGCGGGTCAAACAATTTCTGGTTCTCACAATTGCCATATCTGTACTGAGTTCATCATGCGGAAGCAACGCCGATTCACGTCGAATCCGCAATGCCGCGGCAGGTGATGGTTACGAAATTCCTCGCGTTCATGAATACGAATACGACAGCCCCACACTTCGCGCAGCATCGCGAGAATGGGCAGCGGGCTATCAAACCCCAGGAAATAGCCGATTGAGTCAGGCTGAAAATCTCTCAGTTGGTCGTGCCCGTGCGGCCAACATTTACGAAGAAATAGGCCCGCTCGCTGAGCCCCGCCGAGGACGATCAATTTCTTCACCACCACCTGTCTACGAACGCCCTCGCGTTGGAAGTACACCCACCGCACGAACGGGCACAAGAGTGCCACAAACTAGAGCAGGCACTTCGATGAAGACAGGAAATCTTGGTTCTCTCATTGGCGGTCTTGGCAATTTGGGTGGAGCTATGGCCGGCATGATTGCGGTAGCCGGAATTGGCATGGCACTGAATGCTCTAGGCGCACCACCATTTCTCACGTCCCTCTTTGGCGGCGGTGGTGACTCAAATTCGGCGGCGATTCTTGAAGCACTGGGGCAAATCACCGCGATGCTGCAAGAAGTCAACCAGAAACTCGACAAAATTGATAACAAACTCGAGGCGATGCAGGTCTCGATCACAGATTTGAATTCATCCATTCAACTGTTGGCAGCCAGCACCTGTGATGAAAGTGTGACCCAAACAACAAGAGACGTAGCTGATATTACTGACCCCATCGAAGCAGCGTGGTCCGCAGTCTTTCGAGATAATCAGTTGAGGGCCGGCGATATGTCCACCAACACTTATTCGAGAACACAGCTTGAATACATGGATGCAAATCAATCAGAAATCAATCGTCTGAACCCCATCACATTGATTCCACGTATCGAAACATTGGTGCTTGGCGGCAACGGAATTGCATCGAGCACGGGCACTCAGGCTGGGTTGTTGTCACAAGTGCAAAAGTGCACTCTTGCACGAAAGCGATTCCTCACCAATGATGACACTGCCAATTGGCAGGCCATGGTTGTACTCATGATGTCGAGTCAAGCGCGGGCCGCCGAACTTGCAACGTGGAATGAGATGTACACAGCAATGAAAGCCAAGCGTTCACCCAACCTCACCACTCTTAACCTCATCAACTTAAGTTTGCGCCATTCGATGTCGAACATGGGCTTTCATGTTTCAATGCAAATTCCAGACGGTCAATTTCTCGATACTGTGACCAACAAAATGTGGCGTATGGCTCCCACTGGTACGCGGAACGTGGGTCTGCAACAAGCTCTTACCGAATGTCTTCCGGATGAAGACGCGTACATCAATTACGCACCAGTACCGAGTTGGAACGGAACCAACACCGTCAACCTGGATTTATGTCCAGTGTCTCGGGGTCAAGCACTACAAACAGACTCAAGTGGAAAACCTAATGGTTTCCCACTTGACTTGGCCGGAGGCGACAACGGAACTCGCGGAAGTAACTCGGCGCAACAATGGAGAATTCCCACCATTGGCGAAATGCAGTCCACGGGCAACAGTCGTTTTGCGGCAACCACCAACGACAACACCCCAGGTCTACTCGACGCTGGCACCAACAAGTCGGGCAACACCTTCACAGCCTGGAGCGCATCAAATTGTGGTCTCCAACGAAATCAACGATGCGGAACACCCGCAGATTATTTGCGCACCTACGGATATTCGCAAGCTACATCTGACCTCGGAATTGTTTGGACCAACTCCACCGCCGCCGCAGTAGGACTAGCCGGTACAAATAGGAATGCATTGCAAGATTCGTGGAATATCTACAACACCGAGTGGAAACCTGTGGGAGATGGAACTTACGGATTTTGTAACAACGACCAACAAATGGGTGGTTGGTTCGGCAAGGTTCTATGTCGCGATGGCGACGTGGGTTTTTGCTTTGGGTGGAGCTGGTGCGCTACGGACAATCACGTAATCCAGCCAATTCCGAGCCCAAGTCGCGTAAACGGAACGTACCAGACTCGATACAATTTCTGCGGTCGCATGATCAACAGTGGTGAAGCATATTTCAATCCATACGTAGCTGAAGTCATGGTGATGAATTTTGGGCAACGTGGCACCACTGCGTCGTCCACAAAAGCACCGGTGGGCGGAGCAGATAATCATCAGAACGTAGAACTAATGGAGCCTTCCGACTATCGCGCTATCAACCCAGGTGCACATACCTCGTATTTCGCGAGCCGCGAGTTGACCGATGCGGGTATTGCATGTCGCTGGGGTACCTATGGCAAAGCAGTCGCACAACTTCCGCAAACTGCACAAGCAATGTGGGTGCGCAATTTGCAGCCAAATGAGGCCTACTACTCAATCACCGGCACAAATGGACCTACTGGAATTCCAGAACTCCGGTCGCTACAACAAAGCCTCCAGCCCGCATCAGTGTCAATTTTGAGCATGAATGGCCAAGCGGTGATTCACTCACGAGCACCACAAGGCTTCGTTGGTCAATACACGGTTAAGTGCATTATTGATCCGAAAAATGACCCGATTAACGCACAAGAAGTGATTACCTGGGGGTCGGATTGCCCCGTGCTGAGCTTTGAGAGTTTTGCGGACGGGCCGTATCGCATCTATGCAGCAACGGCATTACGCCGAAACGGAATCGACATCATTTCCAATTTGGAAATTGCCGACATCGCCATATCTAGTTTGTTTGCACGTTCACTCAATAACTTGCCCAGCTCTTCGACATCAACATCAACATCAACTTCGCTTGCACCGACGGTAACCGAGCTCACACTGCGAGCCTCATCTACAGACTCGAAGGTAGCTGGCACCGATTTATACAACATTCCAGCTACGTCCGCATCGTCTACAGGCTCGAAGGTTGCTGGAACCGATTTATACAACATTCCAGTTACGTCCGCATCGTCCGGCACTATCGACATCGCCGCACTGGTAAAACGAACGAAATTGAATGCAGCTCGAAATTCAAGAATTAGCGTTTCAGTAGCAAAGGCATCGCGATTTATATGCCGCTTCGAATCCCCACAACTCATCGGACTTCGTACAGGTACGTGCAAGGTGACGATTACGATTACGCCGAAGAAAGGCAAGAAGAAGAGCAGACTGCTCGCAGTCCCAGTTACTGGTTAACCCTCGCCTTACGACTTCGTAATCTGCTAACAACGAGACTGAAAGTCTCAATTTCCGCCAGTTCTCGTATCCGTAGATTTTCCACTGATATGCATGGCATCAGGACATTCCCGTTAGGGATATAGACGCGAGCCTTGTCCACAGAAGTACTCACATCGCCTATCCCCTCAAAAGCGTGCACTCGGGCAAGATCTCCACCGCGGGCGACGTAGACACATCAATCGTGACCGTGGGCATCCAGTCGCCATCGTCAGTGAGCGTGCGGCCAACTTCCTGAGCTACAAACAATGGAACGCTAATAAAGTCTCCTATGACTCGTCCTTACTGTAAGCAAATACAAAACATTGTTACCATTCACGACATCATGATGTTTCAATTTTGGGGCTCCACTCACGAAGAAATTCAAAGTTCTGTTGTTGGAGACGACTTGTGTGAAAACGCATCGCTGATTGCAACACGCTCAATAACTATCAGTGCTCCCCCACAGGATGTCTTTCCGTGGATTCGGCAAATGGGTTTTGGACGAGCCGGTTGGTACAGCTACGACTGGCTTGACAATCTCGGACGCAAAAGCGCAACCACTATTCATGATGAATGGCAGACAGTAAACGCGGGAGACAAAGTACCTTCGGGGCCAATTTCTTTCACTGCTGTCATTGTTGAGGCACCGCGACACTTTGTACTGGAGATCAAATCTCTTGGCAAGAAGTCGCCAAAACTCCACTTCACTCTCGCCTACGAATTGCGTGATGACCCGCAAGGGACTCGATTGGTAACACGCATGCGCTCTCACTGCAGTTTTCCATTTGGGTCACTTTTCGAAAAGCTGATTCTTGGCCCAGGCGACGGCTTCATGTTGCGCCGTCAACTGCTCACCATCAGCAAGAACGCCTCACAGACTTTCCAATAGCCACACTGAGATGTACTCGGTGTGACAATAGGGACATGGCTCGAATTTCT
>CAMDLK010000061.1 GCA_945901725.1 Bifidobacterium breve
ATTGCTCACGACGTGTCTCTTGCGGGTCAGATAATTTCAGCGGTGTGCGCTCGATCACAGGTTCCGGTGTGGGCGAAGTTGAGTGCAAATACAGATCGCATCGTTGAGGTTGCTACAACCGTGTCAGATGCCGGAGCATCTGCTGTCACTGTGATGAACACAATGCTTGGTATGCAAATCGATGTTCGTACCTCACGTCGAAGTCTGGGAAATGGTGGCGGCGGGTTATCTGGTCCAGCGATTCACCCCATTGCTGTCCGTGCAGTTCACGACATTCGTATTGCTCTTCCGGAATTGGCCATTGTCGGAGTTGGAGGAATTGCCTCAGGTGATGACTCAATCGAAATGATGATGGCAGGGGCTAATGCTGTGCAGGTCGGAACTGCTTCGTTTGCTCGGCCTGATGCAACGTGGCGCATTGCTCGGTCGGCGGCTTCACGCGCGCATGCGCTCGGCGCAACCTCCTGGTCAACCATCGTCAATGCTGTGCACCGCGTCTGATTTTTCATAAGAGAGCCATAAACGTGTTCACGGAACTATCATTGGGTCATGGAAAGCACGAACACGGACATGGAAGTAGTCGCGCAGTTGCGCACAGCTCGTGTCGCGGCCGTGTTGGAATCATCCAAGGGCAATGTGTCGTCTGTTTTGGAAGCACCACATGATTCGTACGAGGCGCAGGTCTACGTAGTGAAACTGCTTGACGTCTCTCCTCGTCTTGGCAAAGTAGCTGGTCGTCGTCTGATGGCTGAACTTGGTATTGATCCTCTGTCACGCGTTCATGAACTCACTGAAGCACAGCGTTGCGCGCTTATTGGTGCCGTGGAGAATCCGCGATGATGGATCCGATTATTGTCATTGTCTCTGGCCCAGGGGGAGCCGGTAAGGGAACAATTGTTGAAGCACTGATACATCGTGATTCAAAATTGTGGTTGAGTCGCTCGTGGACTACTCGCATTCAGCGTGAAGGTGAATCTGATGATGCATATGTTTTTGTTCAGAGAGCAGAATTTGAAAAGCACATCGCTGACAACGGTTTTCTTGAGTGGACTGAGTTCCTGGGAAATTTGTACGGCTCACCACGACCATCTGTCGACTCAGGTCTAGACATTGTTCTTGAAATTGAATTGCACGGGGCCCAGCAGGTCAAGCAAAGTCACCCAGAAGCTATTCTGGTTTTTGTTCGCCCGCCGTCACGTGAAGAACAACAACGCCGCCTACAAGGCCGTGGCGACCCAGAGCATCATGTCGTGGAGCGCCTGCGCAAGGCAGAGGACGAAGAGCGTGAAGGCGCCGTGTTGGCTGACGTCGTGGTCATTAATGACGATTTTGAGCGTGCAGTCGCTGAGATACAGGGGATTATCGGTGCGGCGCGGGCTGAACGCCGATAACCTTTAGCCGACTTCGGAGGTCCACCATGTCCCGTCAGAACGACTCCATGATTCATCCAAACATTGAAGGTTTGCTTGATCGCGTTGACTCTAAATTCAGCCTTGTCACGCTTGCTTCATACCGTGCGCGCCAAATCAACTCGTACTTCAACCAGTTGGGCGAAGGACTTGGACACATGGTTCCACCGCAGGTCTCATCAGTTGCTCGTAAGCCTCTCTCTATTGCATTCGAAGAAATTGCTGCTGACAAGATTGTCAAAGTAGAACGTTTGCCATACGACGAGATGGAAGCTGAAGCAGCTGCCGCCTTTGGTGAACTTGAAGGCGACGTTGTCGCTGACGCCGCTGAATCAGACGCTGAATAGTTCTTCGGGATAATCCCGCTCTACACCCCCCGAAAGTCGTGATGAATTCTCTACACGGTCGTACCATTGTCCTTGGAATATCTGGCGGCATTGCTGCATATAAGGCAGTTGAACTGTGTCGACAGTTAGTTGATGCCGGTGCGCACGTAGCGCCCATCATGACCGAAGACGCCCATCGGTTTATCGGACCGGTCACCGTGTCAGCGCTTGCATCTGAACCTGTACACACAAGTTTGTGGGACGATGCATCTCCAATTCCACACACACGACTTGGCCAAAATGCCGATGTCATTGTTGTGGCTCCTGCTACTGCCCGCGTCATTGCTGCGTATGCAATGGGCTTATCGCACGATCTTCTCAGCGCAACACTCATTGCTACTCGGGCACCTGTTGTGTTGTGTCCGGCCATGCACACTGAAATGTGGGAACACCCAGCTGTCGCGGACAATATTGCTTTGCTGCGTTCTCGCGGAGTGATCATTGTTGAACCTCAATCAGGACGTCTGGCCGGTGGCGACATTGGTACTGGTCGTCTTGCAGACACAGCTTCCGTTGTTGATGCTGTGAATACTGCGCTGAACGGTTCCACTAGAGATTTAGTAGGAATGTCCGTATTGGTGACAGCCGGTGGAACTCGTGAGCCAATTGATGCTGTGCGAGTTATTGCCAATCGGTCTAGCGGAAAACAGGGCTATGCAATTGCAGAACAAGCCCACAAGCGTGGTGCAACTGTCACTATCGTCAGCACCGTTGATCGTCCGACTCTTGCTGGGATCACGGTTGTATCTGTTGAGACAGCACAACAAATGCTGGATGCGGTCAATTGTCATGCGCCCAAATCCGACGTAGTCGTGATGACGGCAGCTGTTGCTGATTTCCGTCCTGTTCAAGCGGTTACCGGAAAGATCAAGAAGGACGAAGGAGTTCCTCAGATTCTTCTCGAACCAACAGTGGATATTCTCGGATTCCTCGGAGCCAATAAGCCTGCTGGACAGACCCTTGTTGGGTTTGCAGCAGAGACCAGCAACCTTGTGGATAACGCACGGGGCAAGTTGAATCGCAAGAATTTAGACATGGTTGTGGCGAATGATGTGTCTGCTGATCAGGTCGGATTCGGCCATGACACGAATGAAGTCACCATTTTGCTTGCTTCTGGGGAGTCGGTTGAAGTGCCCCTTGCAGACAAACGCACCATCGCGACCGCTGTATTAGATAGCGTGTCACGGGTGCGGATGGCTCATCGTCCGCAATGATGAAGGAGTCCCCTTGAGAAATTTCACTTTTACGTCTGAGAGCGTGACCGAGGGTCACCCGGACAAGATGGCAGACCAGGTTTCTGACTCAGTTCTTGATGCGTTGTTGACCATTGATCCGAACAGCCGCGTCGCATGCGAGACACTGTTGACCACTGGTCTCTGCGTGGTTTCTGGTGAAATCACAACAGATGCTTACGTTGATATTCCGGCCATCGCTCGTGCTGCAATCAAGCGCATCGGCTACGACGATGCTGCATACGGTTTCGACGGCAACACCTGTGGTGTTGTTGTTGCTCTTGACGCGCAAAGTCCTGACATCGCACAAGGTGTCGACATCAGTGAAGAACAGCGCAGTGGAAAAAGCGGTGAAGACATCATTAACGGTCAGGGTGCTGGCGACCAAGGAATGATGTTCGGGTACGCCTGCAATGACACTCCTGACCTCATGCCGCTTCCAATCTGGTTGGCACATCGCCTCGCAGAGCGTCTGACTGAAGTGCGTAAGAGCGGACTTATTCCGTACCTTCGTCCAGACGGCAAGACCCAAGTCACGTTTGAATATGTTGACGGTCGCCCAGTGAAGTTGTCGACAGTTCTTATCTCGACACAACACCGCGATGGTGTTAGTCGTGAAACAGAAATCCGTCCTGACCTCATTGAACAAGTAATCATGCCGATCATTCCTGCTGCATTTGCGGATGACAATCCCGCGATCTACATCAACCCAACCGGCAAGTTTGTTCTTGGTGGGCCACACGCAGACACCGGTCTTACTGGCCGCAAAATCATTGTTGATACATACGGTGGTATGGGTCGTCATGGTGGTGGAGCATTCTCCGGTAAAGATCCTTCAAAGGTTGACCGCTCTGCTGCATATGCGGCTCGTTGGGTTGCAAAGCATGTTGTTGCCAGTGGCGCTGCTGAAAAGTGTGAAGTGCAAGTGGCGTACGCCATTGGTATGTCACAACCAATCAGCATCTTGGTTGAAACTTTCGGAACTAACACGGTTAGCGAAGAGTCAATTGAAAAAGCTGTTCGCGACGTATTCGACCTTCGTCCAGGCGCAATCGTGCGTGACCTTGACTTGAAGCGTCCTATCTACGCAAAGACAGCTGCATACGGTCACTTCGGTCGTCCAGAACCAGAATTCACTTGGGAAGCCTTGTCACGTCTGGCTGATTTCAAGGCCGCTGTCAAACTCTGAGCAATCAGTCGCCACTCGTTGCGTCGGTAGTTCCGGACGTATCGGGTATCGACAAGGTCTTTGATTACCTCATACCCACTGATCTCGAGAATCGAGCAGTTGTTGGTGCGCGTATTCGCATCATGCTTAATGGTCGTCGTGTAGGTGGCTGGATTACTTCTGTCTCTCGTTACGGCGAAGGCGAAGATTCGGGTGTGCCACTCGAACGGCTCATGCCGATTGTGTCTGTATCGGGAATGGGTGTTGAACCTGAACTAATTCCATTAACGAAATGGGTTTCAGAACGTTGGTGGGGGTCACGGCGGGCAGTGTTGTCCAGTGCGTCTGCTCCTCGAATGCGGGGGCGCGTAGTTCATCCTCGACGTAATCGCTCACAGGAGATCGCTACAGATGTGGTGTCCACGGCAGCGTTTGAACTATTTCAATCAGGCGGTGGGTTGCTTGTTGTCCCGCCCGCAATGTCGGCCCTCGCAGTGGTGTTGCGGCTTGCATGTATTGGTCCAGTGCTGGTTGTTTGCCCATCACAAAAGATGGCATCGATGGGTGCCGCATTTCTTCGTCGCAAAGGGCTCAGCACGGCTTTGGTACCTGATGAATGGGATAACGCACGTGGAGGAGTTGACGTTGTCATTGGAACGCGCTCAGCAGTTTTTGCCCCATGCCCTGAACTAACTGCGATAGTCGTCATTGATGAACATGATGAACTGCTGAAAGAAGAACGTTCTCCTGCATGGGATGCAACTGCGGTGGCAAGTGAGCGGGCACTTCATGCTGGTATTCCATTTATTTGTACCTCTGCTGTGCCATCAGCCCAGTCGCTCTTCGCTTTTAGTGAGCACATCATGTACGTCCAGGCAGAGAATGGTTGGCCTCGGATCATTGTCGTGAATCTTTCAGATGTTCCCGTGGCGCAGTCCTTGCTTTCTAGCGAGCTGCTGGAATCTGTTGGAACATTCGGCGATACGACTGTCTGTGTTCTCAATACGAAAGGAAAGGCGCGGCTCATTGTCTGCAAGTCGTGTCGTCATGTTCAGGCATGTCCGTCATGTGCTTCGTTATTGACCTATGACGATGACAACAATCTGTGGTGTGTTCGCTGTAATGAATCACACGGCGGTGTCTGTTTAGCGTGTGGACGTGCGGCGTTCACCGTGCCACGCGGTGGTGTTTCTCAGTTGGTGTCTCAGATCCAGGCGTCGACTCGGAACCCTGTCATTGAGATTTCGTCTGACTCGTCCGATGATTGGAGCAAGGGGACCGTGTTCATTGGTACCGAGGCTGTTCTGCATCGCATACCTTCGGCAGACACTGTTGTGTTCGCTGATATTGACCGCGATCTCGGAGCTCCTCGGATGACGGGTGCGCATGAAGTGCTATCCATGATTGCTAAGGCGGCACGCATGGTGGGAGCCAAGGGAACACTGGTCATTCAGACTCGTCAAATTGAAAACCCTCTGATTTTTGCTTTGTCGCAAACTGATGTGTCAACCGCTTTGCAAAAATGGAGCGATGCCGACACCGCTCAACGTCGAGCAATGATGCTTCCTCCGTTTGGGGCCATAGCTCGAGTCTCGGTCACAGCCCCACGATCAATTACTGAGATTACGTTGCCTTCTGGAGTGAACATGGCTCGTGATGATGAAGCGTTTCTTCTTCGTGCGCCGTCTCGCAATGAACTTGACACTGCGGTTGCAATGCTCAGACAAGAATTTGGTACCGCTGTACGTATCCACATAGATCCGTACCGTTTCTAACGTTCAGTTTTAACCTCAAGAACGCGAAACCCATTGCGACTTGCCAGGCGGTTAGTTGGGTACGACAGTCCGGTCATCCATTGGGATAAAGAATCAGCACCCAGGTTCTTGTTGACTACGAGGTAGGCAGTCCCTCCAGTATCGAGTCGTGAAAGCCACAGTTCAAGCAGTTCATGCAAAGCTGATTTGCCAATTCGGATTGGTGGGTTTGACCACAGTGCCGCGAACCTGATCGCTGGGTCAACTTCTTCTGGGGACAACACAACAATGTTTCCTAGCCCGTTTCGTGTGGCATTTTCGCGACAGATGTCTCGTGCACGTTGATTGGTGTCTACTGCATAGATCGTGCATGCGGGGTAGCGGACTGCGAGAGTGAGAGCAATGGCGCCAGAGCCACAGCCAATATCGCAGAGAAATGAACCGGGCTCAATTGGTGCGCAATCATGTTTGGCCATTACTTCCAGAAACACTGATGTTCCTTTATCGAGGCCATGTTGGCTAAAGACGCCTGCGTCCGTTGAAAGTGTCAATTCACTGTCGGTTCCAGCAACCGCAAACTCTTTTCGGCGTGAAGGTGCTTGTGGATCTTCAGAAAAATAGTGCTGGGGGTCTGATGATGAGGGGGTGTACTTTGGCATGTTGTCTCCGCAGGTAGCCTTTCAGATTGTGGCCTATGACATTCGCACCTTCGGAGATCCAGTTCTCACCTCAGTAGCTGAGCAAGTCGAAAACATCGACGGCAAGATCGTGCGTCTCTCCCAGGCAATGCTTCAGGCCATGTATCAAGCCCCAGGTCTCGGACTAGCTGCTCCACAAATCGGAGTTCAGAAACAGATCTTTGTGTACGACGTGGATGGGGAACCCGTGACCTTGTTGAATCCTCGAATAGTTGAATCGCGTGGCGAGTGGGTATACGACGAGGGGTGTCTTTCAATTCCCGGCCTATATGTCGAAATGCTTCGACCAAAAGAAGTCCTGCTCGAAGCAGTCGACTTGGGCGGAAATACTATTCAGATCGAAGCAGACGAGTTGTTGGCACGCTTGTTTCAACATGAACTTGATCATCTGAATGGCGTATTGATGTTCGAACGCATGACACCAGATCAGCGCGAAGAAGCTTTGACTGAATACAAACGCATTGCTGATGGGGGAACCTCTGAAGGAGAGACCCGCCATATCGGATTGAAGTAGCCATGACCCGTGAGGCTCGCCCTCTCGTGTTTCTTGGCACCCCAGTAGCCGCTGCAACGATCTTGTCAGAGTTAATTCGTGGTGGTTTTGAAATAGCTCATGTCGTTACGCGAGCCGATGCACGACGTGGACGTGGTTCGTCAACAACACCAAGTCCTGTGAAGCAGGTAGCCGTTGATAACGCAATTGATGTGTCGCATGACATGACATGGCTACAAGAGAATTCTGAACGCGAAATGCTGGGCGTTGTTGTTGCGTACGGCAAAATCATTCCTGCGTCAGTCCTTTCGCACACACCAATGGTCAATGTTCATTTCTCTTTGCTGCCACGTTGGCGCGGAGCAGCTCCGGTGGAAAGAGCGATATTGGCAGGCGATGCAATGACAGGGGTGTGCATCATGAACGTTGAAGAGACGCTCGACACTGGTGATGTGTTTGCACAGCGAGAGATGAATATTCTTGATTCCCACACCGCCGCGAACCTCACTACAGATCTCGCATTACTTGGAGCCGAACTTCTTGTTGACACACTGAACAGCGGGTTGGGTGCAGGAGTGCCTCAGGAAGGTGAAACAACGTACGCCACAAAGGTCAGTACTGACGAGCTTCGTCTCGATTGGAATCTTTCCAGCATTGAAGTGCTGCGCCGGGTTCGAGCCGTACGGTCCTACACGATGCTCGGAAATCAACGACTAAAGATCATCCAAGCAGAATTGCATCAGAACACAGAGCAGTTGAGTCCAGGTCTTTGTGACGCCACCGCATGCGTTGGCACGCGTGATGGGGCAGTGCGGCTGGTGTCGGTTCAACCAGAGGGTAAAGCCGTTATGGATGCTGCTTCGTGGTTGCGCGGCCGTAGTGGCCCAGAAATCATTCAATTTTCCTAACTCTTCGTAAAAGCATCCTTGAGCCGAACGCTTGTCTCGCTAGCCTCAACACGTGCTCAAAATTGTCTTACCAAAAGGGTCGTTAGAGACCGCAACGCTTGCCCTGTTTGACGCAGCCGACCTCACGGTTGTTCGTTCATCATCCGTCGAGTACAAAGCCTCAATTGACGACCCACGTGTTGAGTCCGTCAGGATTCTTCGCCCTCAAGAAATTGCCTCGTATGTTCAAGAAGGCCTATTCGACCTGGGTATTACCGGTCGTGACTGGATAGAAGAAACATCGAGCGATGTCGTGAGTCTTGGAGAGTTGCGTTACTCAAAGGCAACATCACAGCCAGTTCGTGTCATTGTCGCTGTTGCAGATTCATCGCCAGCGCAATCTGCAAAAGATTTGAAAGATGGCGTTCGTGTCACCACTGAATATCCCGAGATGACTCGCCGCTATTTTGCCGAACGCGGCATCAAGGCTGATATCCGACTCAGCTACGGCGCAAGTGAAGCAAAGATTCCCGATATCGCCGACTGTGTTGTTGACATCACAGAGACCGGAAGAGCATTGCGCGCTTCAGGACTTCGTATCATCGACACGGTTCTCACTAGCTATACCGAATTAATAGCTAACAAAGAGTCCTATGCCGACCCTGTGAAACGGCACGCCATGCAACAGATCATGACGTTATTGACAGGAACGCTTGAGGCTCGCGACAAAGTTTTGTTGAAATTGAACGTTGCTGAGTCAGCTCTCGAAGCTGTGCTTGCACTATTGCCTGCAGCAAAATCTCCAACAGTTTCTCGTCTGGCTTCCGGAGATGTAGCTGTTGAATCTGTTGTTCCGAAACGCGGCATCAACACACTGATTCCTGATCTCATAGACGCAGGTGCTTCAGACCTGCTCGAGATTCCAATTTCTAAAATCATCCACTAGCAAATGCAGTCTGAAGAATTGAGCGAAGAACTCACTGGCACAGTGACGGCATTTAACGATGCACATGGTCTTGGTGAAATCACTGATGCGGCATCAGTTGTGTGGCCGTTTCATTGCGTGTCAATTGCAGATGGGTCTCGCACTATTGAAGTTGGACAAGCCGTTGTGTTTCGCACGGGCTTTCGCGTGGCACGCCCAGAGGCAGTGTCTATTCGTTCGGTGTAGCCGGAGACGATTTCTGCACAAACACCAGGCGTATGTTCCCAAGAGCAGCCGCCAGAGTGTCGTGATGCTCTCCCAGTCGTACTCCAAGACCGTCAACAAGGAGCCCTAGGGCATCGATTGCCACCTGGGCATCGGATAAGCGCACTGGTTCTGCAGACAGGTGAATGGCGGCTAGTTCAAAGAGCCCCATGGCGTGGTTGGCCACAACGATGGCAGCTGGAACCTCTGCAAGGCGCCGGCGAGCTTCCGCCACAGCCTCAAGGGCTTCGGCGGTGCCTTCGTCCATTTCTGGTTTCGGGGAATCTGTTGCTGGCATGGTGTGGTCAGAGCTCATGAGCCGATACCCTAACTGGCGTCAACTGAGCGAAGTGGGGCATATGCCCCCACCGGTCCAGCCATTAGGTTGCGACAGGTCGAGAAGGCGAGCGATTCTGTCGCTCTGTGTCTGCTTTGCGCACTGGCGCAAAATATCGCATCATGCGGTATTGATACAGAGGAGGGCTTGCCCATTGCTTAGAAGTGAACAGTCATAGTTACGCCACCGAGTGAACCGCGCTACAACGAACGCATCCGTGCGCGCGAGGTTCGCCTCATTGGTCCAGATGGCAGCCAAGTTGGTGTTCGCACCACGGCTGACGCACTTGTCCTTGCTCGCGAGTTAGACCTCGATCTTGTCGAAGTTGCTCCGCTTGCAAATCCGCCAGTGTGTCGCATCATGGATTACGGCAAGTTCCGTTACGAAGAAGCACAAAAGCTGAAGGAATCTCGTAAGAAGACAACCCACGTCACCGTGAAAGAGGTG
>CAMDLK010000062.1 GCA_945901725.1 Bifidobacterium breve
GTGACAGCAGATGCTCCGGCATCTGACACGGTTGTAGCAACCTCAACGATGCGATCTGTATTTGCACTCAACTTCGCCCACACCGGAACCTGTGATCGAGCGCACACCGCTGAAATTATCTGACCCGCAAGAGACACGTCGTGAGCAATGATTCCGCTGCGTCCCTCAAGATTTGGACAGGACAAGTTGACTTCAATTGCGCTAATTCGATTTCCTGCTGCCACTAGTTGTTCTGCAGCCAAAACGTATTCGTGAACGGTGCGGCCCCAAATGCTCGCAATAACGACTGCACCTTCCGACTCAAGTTTTGGAAGTGACTCGTGAATCCAAGAAACGACGCCTGGACCTTGTAACCCAACTGCGTTCATCATTCCACTAGCGGCAACATGCACTCGCGGTGATGGGTTACCTGGCCATGGTTCATGAAACAAACTCTTTACAACCACTGCACCAAGACGTCGCAGTGGCATGTACCCAGAGAGCTCCACGTCGTTTCCACTGGTTCCCGATGCAGTCATGAATGGGTTAGCGAGAAGGACTCCCCCAACATTCACACCACCCATGGCATCGAGATAACGCGCACCGCGCTGCATTGTCATGCCCTGCCGTGATATTCCTGCAGTGATCTCACTTCGACCTCGCTTGAACGTTGCTCCCACAAACCATTAACAGCAGCCAAAGCAGCTTCAACAGTTGTTACTGACGATACGCCATTTGCATTGGCCGCTTTACGAATCGCTTCGCCATCTTGACGAGAGCCGCGCCCATGTGGCGTGTTGACCACGAAGCTAATTTCACCATTGGCCACTAACGCAGCCGCATTCTCAAGTGAAGACCCTTCAATCTCTGAAAGCTTTCCGACGATACGATCAACTGGCAGTCCGAACTTCGCTAAGTAATTTGCAGTGCCTGTTGTTGCAGCAACCCCAAGACCCAAGTCTCGCAATCGTTTAGCAACGACAATTCCGGCTGGCTTGTCACCATCATTGAATGACAGGAACACCATGCCAGAGGTCGGCAGAACTGTTCCGGCTGCAGTTTGTGATTTAACGAACGCACGACCAAAAGTCTTATCGATTCCCATCACTTCACCGGTTGAACGCATCTCTGGTCCAAGAGCAGTATCAACGTCAGGGAAACGATTGAAGGGCAAAACTGCTTCCTTCACCGATACATGACCGCCCGTTACTGGTGGCACTAGGAGTCCTTCGACACGCAACTCAGCAAGGGTTGCCCCCAACATGACACGACTAGCCACTTTGGCCAATGGCACGCCTGTTGCCTTAGCAACGAAAGGCACCGTACGAGAAGCACGTGGGTTTGCTTCGATCACAAAGACTGTTGTTCCAAGAACCGCGAACTGCACGTTGATAAGACCACGCACATCTAATGAGTTAGCGATGGAAGTTGTGTAGGCACTGATGACTTCAACGACCCAAGCCGGAAGAGTTTGTGGCGGAATCGCGCATGCCGAGTCACCAGAGTGAACCCCCGCTTCTTCAACGTGCTCCATCACACCACCAATGAGAACTTCACCGGTGTGATCACGAATTGCGTCTACGTCTACTTCAGTTGCATCTTCCAAGAAGTGATCAATAAGGACAGGACGTTCTGCAGAGAGTCCGCCTTCTTTGCCCAGACTTCCGTCTCGTGCCATTTGGTCCATAGCGCTTTCCAGAGCTTGCGCGTCATGCACAATCTGCATGGCACGCCCACCCAGCACATAACTTGGACGAACCAGCACCGGATAACCAACACGCTGAGCGATCACACTTGCTTCTGCGAATGTGACTGCTGTGCCTCCTGGAGGTTGTGGAATCGACAATGAATCACACAACTGATTCCACTTCTCACGGTCTTCGGCAAGGTCAATCGAATAGGGAGATGTTCCAGCAATGAGTGCTGGATCAATAAGGCCTGACAACTTCAACGGAGTCTGACCACCAAGACCAACGATTACCTTTGGAGCAACTCCACCAGACGCAAGCGTCTCTGCTGCGATGACATTTAAAACATCCTCGCGAGTCAACGGCTCGAAGTACAGACGATCCGACGTGTCATAGTCAGTCGAAACAGTTTCTGGGTTGCAGTTAACCATGACGGTCTCATACCCTGCGGCGCGCAATGCGAAACTTGCATGCACACAGCAATAATCAAATTCAATTCCTTGACCAATACGGTTCGGTCCAGAACCAAGGATGATTACCCGTGGCTTGCTAGACGGCCGTACTTCATTTTCATCCTCATAGGTCGAGTAGTGATACGGAGTTTGTGCATCAAACTCTGCACTGCATGTATCAACTGTTTTGTACGTTGGGATGACTCCAAGTGATTCGCGATACGAACGAACTGCCATTTCGTCTTCTTTCAGAACATAAGCAAGTTGACCATCGGAGAACCCAAGACGCTTTGCACGACGCACCTCATGACGACTCAGTTGAGCCAAGGACTTGCCTTCCAATGAGTGACGTTCATCAACGATGATCTGCATCTGGTCGAGGAACCAGACATCAATCTTGGTCGCGTCGTGAACTTGATCAACACCCATGCCTCTGTTGAGAGCCTCACCGGCTTGGAAGATTCTTTCAGGAGTAGCAATAGATGCCTTTTTCAAGAGTTCCGCATCGCTCAGACCGTCGTAGAGCGATTCCCCACCGTCGCAATTCAAGCCCAGTCTGCCCTGCTCAAGCGACCGAAGTCCCTTCTGGAGACTTTCAGGAAATGTACGCCCGATAGACATCACTTCGCCGACACTCTGCATCTGAGTTCCTAACACTCCTGAGGTGCCTGGGAGTTTTTCAAAAGCCCAGCGTGGAATCTTTGTAACGACGTAGTCGATGGTTGGTTCAAAACTTGCCGGGGTCATCTTCGTGATGTCGTTCGGAATCTCATCAAGCGTGTAACCGACTGCAAGTTTGGCCGCAATCTTTGCAATAGGAAATCCGGTGGCTTTTGAAGCCAAGGCCGATGAACGCGACACGCGCGGATTCATTTCAATAACGACGAGATCGCCGTTTGCAGGATTCAATGCGAACTGAACGTTTGAACCACCAGTTTCAACTCCAACACGTCGAATACATGCGAATGCTGCATCACGCATGTTCTGGTACTCAACATCAGACAAGGTCTGTGCCGGCGCAACGGTTATTGAGTCCCCTGTGTGA
The DNA here is from genome assembly GCA_945901725.1 of Bifidobacterium breve. Taxonomy (GTDB): domain Bacteria; phylum Actinomycetota; class Acidimicrobiia; order Acidimicrobiales; family Ilumatobacteraceae; genus UBA2093. Next base: position 3,165 of record CAMDLK010000062.1, read on the forward strand.
ACACCCATGGGGTCGAAGTTCTCGATGCTGCAGATGATGACGCAGTTATCTGCATGATCGCGCATCACTTCAAGTTCGTATTCCTTCCAGCCAACAATCGATGTCTCAACAAGGATCTCCCTAATTGGGCTTGCATCAAGGCCGTTCGAAGCAAGCTTCAAGAACTCTTCCATCGTGTTCGCAATACCGGTTCCACGTCCACCAAGGATGTACGCAGGACGAACAATTACAGGAAGACCGATTTCCTTCAGAACTTCTGTTGCTTCGTCCATGTTGTGGGCGATGCCACTGTGAGGAACTTTGAGGCCAATCTCAATCATTGCTTGTTTGAACTTGTCACGGTCTTCAGCAGTGGCAATTGCTTCAGCATTTGCACCAATGAGTTCTGGAGTACCCGGAACACCGACAAGGCCTTTTTCAAAAAGGGCCATTGCAAGGTTCAGACCTGTTTGACCGCCAAGAGTTGGCAACACAGCATCTGGTTTCTCACGTTCAATGATGCGGGCCAAGATTTCTGGAGTCAAAGGTTCGATATATGTGCGGTCAGCAAAGTCTGGGTCCGTCATGATGGTCGCAGGGTTTGAGTTCGCAAGGATGACTCTGTAGCCCTCTTCCTTCAGAACGCGACATGCCTGGGTACCTGAATAGTCAAACTCACACGCTTGACCAATGACTATAGGGCCTGAGCCAATAATAAGAATTGTGTGTAGATCATTGCGACGAGGCATTATTTCTTCTCCATGAGTTCTGCGAATTGTCCGAATAGATAGTGACTGTCATGTGGGCCAGGCCCTGCTTCAGGGTGATACTGAACGCTGAAGGCACGAAGGTCACGCAAGCGCATCCCTTCATTGGTGTGGTCATTCAGATTCACGTGTGTGATGTCTGCAACTCCCGACAACGAATCAGGGTCAACGCAGAAGTTGTGGTTTTGGCTGGTGATCTCAACAGTTCCGGTAGCGATATGACGGACAGGATGATTTGCTCCGTGGTGACCGAACGGCAACTTGAATGTGTGCCCGCCGAATGCTCGTGACAGCAACTGATGACCAAGACAGATTCCAAAAGTCGGCGTTCCTGCTTCAACAATTGAACGAATTGCTTCTGTGGCACCCTTGACCATTTCTGGGTCACCAGGGCCGTTTGACAAGAACACTCCAGATGGCGACAAGGACAGAACCTCTTCAGCAGTCATGCTGGCAGGGACAACTGTCACTGTTGCGATTTCAGAGAGGTGACGAAGAATCGTTGTCTTGATACCGAAGTCGTATGCGACAACTTTGAATTTGCCGTTGCCCACTGTGTACGGCTGCGCAGTTGTTACCTCTGACACCAAGTCGATTCCGGATGTACCCTTTTCGTTCTTTGCTGCAGCAAGCAGATCTGCTTGGTCTGCAGTTCCAAATGCACCACGTAATGAGCCAGAGTCGCGAAGCAGACGCGTGAGGCGACGAGTGTCAAGCCCTGCAACACCAGGAAGCTTTTGAGCCTTCAACATTTCATCGAGACTGGATTCGCTGCGCCAATTGCTGTGACGCCGAGCCATGTCGCGCATGATGACTCCACGGGCGAACGTTCCGCGTGATTCCGAGTCAATTGGAGTGACGCCGTAGTTTCCAATATGCGACGTGGTGAATGTGATGATTTGACCGGCATAGGACGGATCAGTGAACACTTCTTGATATCCAGTCAGTGCGGTGTGGAATACAACCTCACCAGCTGCAATGCCATTGTCTGGCATGTACCCAACTGCTTCTCCTTCAAAGACTGAGCCGTCTTCAAGCACGAGTGCAATATTTGTAATGTCGGTACTCACGCGAGTGCCTTCCCTTCCTGCACGACCAGTTGGCCGTTGTAGATCGTGTGCCGCACGCGGCCACGAAGTTCCATGCCGTGATACGGCGTATTAGTGCTGCGACTTGCCAGTTCATCGCGGGACACCGACCATACAGTGGTGGTATCCCATATTGCGATGTGAGCTGGTTCCCCGACCGCAATCGGGCGACCTTGATGGTCAGAGATGTTTGCTATTACTGCTGGGTTCCATGACATCAGTGCGGCAATCTTCTGTGGCGCCAACGCGATAGCGGTGTTGACAACTCCGAGCGCTGTCTCAAGCCCCAACATGCCTGGTGGCGCGGTATCGAGTGTCTGCTCTTTTGTATGACCAGCGTGCGGTGCATGATCAGTAGCAATCGCGTCGATGGTTCCATCTACAAGACCTTCATGCAATGCGGTGATGTCGGCCATTGTGCGCAATGGCGGATTGACCTTAAAGATCGGGTCAAACCCAGTGAGCAATTCATCAGTGAGCGAAATGTGGTGAGGAGTAACTTCTGCTGTCACAGGAAGCCCCTCGGCCTTTGCTGCACGGATCAATTCAACACTTCCCTTTGTTGAGAGATGCATGAAGTGCTCGCGAGCACCCGTCATGCGCACAAGTTGAATGTCGCGGCGAACCATTTCTTCTTCAGCTGCTGACGGCCATCCTGGAACCCCCATCGTGGAACAACATGCCCCGTCATGCATCACTGCACCAACGGTCATGCTTGCTACTTCACAATGTTGAGAGATGGTCAGATTCAAGCGCTTTGCCACCATTAGTGCGCGTTGCATTACCAGAGCATCTTGCACTCCGGTGCCATCATCAGTAAACAACGTGACACCTTGTTCGGCCAACTGTTCGAAAGGAACTAGCTGCGTGCCGAGACGACCAATAGTGATGCACCCAGACGGAATCACTTCACATAGACCAACAACACGTCCACGTTCGCGAACGAACTGAACTGTCGCCACATTGTCTTGAGCGGGATCAGTGTTCGGCATTGCCACCACAGCAGTGAACCCACCAAGAACGGCGGCCCGGCTACCCGACTCAATGGTCTCTGCTTCTTCTTTGCCTGGTTCACGCAGATGCGTATGAAGGTCGACGAAACCAGATGATACGTAGCAACCTGCAGCATCAAGAACGATGTCTCCGGTTAGCGCGTCGCCGACGGCTTCAATGACACCCTTGACGATGCGAACATCTGCCACAAACATGGCGTCTGGGTTCACTACCGTCGCGCCACGAATCACTATTGACATGCCACTGGTGATCATGCCTCGGCTCCGTTCTGCAACGTGGTCGTAGCGTCGCCGCCGAGAAGGCTGAAGAGCACAGCCATACGAACTGAAATTCCATTCGTCACCTGTTGCAATATGCGCGAGCCAGGCACCAGTGAAGGGTCAACAATCATCTCGACACCACGATTGATGGGGCCTGGATGAAGTAGCAATGCATGAATTTGCATCCGTGCAGCGCGTTCAGGTGTGAGTGCAAACAGTGAACTGTATTCGCGAAGGCTCGGCATCTGTGCCGCATCCATGCGTTCACGTTGAATGCGAAGCATGTACACCACATCAACGACACCAATGACATCGTCAAGAGAATCAGCTGTCGATACTCCCCACCCATCAAGCGAACTTGGCAAGAAAGCCGCTGGAGCCACCAAGACAACCTTCGCTCCTAAACGCGTGAATACATCAATATCACTTCGAGCGACTCGCGAATGTTTGATATCACCAACAATCGCAACAGTGCGTCCGTTCATTGAATTCAATTCATTGAAGTTGCGCGTGATTGTGTAGGCATCCAACAGGGCTTGTGTCGGGTGCTGGTGCCAACCATCGCCAGCATTTATAACTGCGGCGTCTGTCCACTGCCTGATTTGCTGAGGAGCACCACTTGATTTATGACGAACCACAAACGCGTCGACCCCCATCGCGGACAATGTCTCAATGGTGTCGCGCAAACTTTCACCTTTGTTGACGCTCGAAGAACTGGCCGTGAACGTCATCACTTCAGATGACAGGCGTGTTGCTGCTGTTTCAAAACTAAGACGAGTCCGGGTTGAATCTTCAAAGAACACGCTCGCCACAGTGCGGCCGCGCAATGCGGGGACCTTTGGCACTGCTCGTGAATTGATTTCGGCCATGTGGTCGGTCATAGCCAAGATCGAGACAATTTCTTCAGTGCTGAGATCGCGCGTTGACAACAGATGCTTCATGACGCTTCCCCCGAAGCAGCAACGACAGTCACGCCGCCAGGCCCAACACTCACTTCATCTGAAAAGTGTGTGGGGATGTTCTTTCCTACATAGTCAGGACGAATAGGCAGTTCTCGATGACCGCGATCAACCATGACTGCCAACTGCACAGCACGAGGACGCCCATGGTCATTTAGTGCTTCTAAAGCGGCCCGCACCGTGCGCCCAGTGAACAACACATCGTCAACAAGAACGACCGTGCGTCCTGTCAAGTCGACCGGGATATCAGTTGGCGCAGACAGGACTATGGGTCGAAGACTGAAGTCGTCTCGATACATCGAAATATCTACAGCACCGAGCGGAACCGAAATCGCCGGAGAGATTTGAGCGATGTTTTCGTGAAGGCGGGCTGCGATCCAAGTCCCACCTGTTTGCATGCCGACTATGACCACATCAGACAGGTCAAGGTTTCGCTCAACAATTTCATGAGCGATGCGCTTTAACGCCTTGTCAACATCAGTGACACCGAGAATCTCGGATGACGCCGTCGAAGTAGAGCTCATTGAGCACATTCCAACGAAAGGACAGGCATGAAAAACGCCCCTCGCAAGGGGCGTGCGTGCATGAAGAATCGAGCCATATTGTCCTTCCGTTCGAGCCTCACAGGACTCGTTTTACGGTTTCCAACACTGTAGCACGAGGACGGGACGGCGCGCTAGGGGGACTTTCGGGCAAACAACTGCCAGTGACTATTTGCCTTGTACTCATAGAAATCAGCCGAGACTGCGTTCCAATCCTTGAGGTTCTCGCCATTGAGGTTGCGTGGAAGTAACACAAATTCAATTCCGTCAGCCAAGGGGCTACGTTGCCCTTCCTTTGACGTGTCGGGCCCGTACAAGACAATCCGAAACGGATTGGGAAACTGGTAGATCTCTTTGCGATGTGTCAAGTGAGGTGCTGTGGAATGAAACACCGAGATCTTTGCATTCGGTGGAATCTCTGAGTACATCTCTTCGGCAGCCACCGCAACAGGGTGCTCTGCAGTCCAGTGAGGGTACTCATCTATCCGAAATGGAATGTACGACCACAACGATGCACACCACAATGATGATGCCAAGACAACAGCAACGAGAACTCGTCGCAATCCAATCCCAAGACGCCCAACTCCTACAATCGTCGCGATTAGTAACGCCGGAACAGCGACAAGTGAATAGTGATACTCAATATGGAACTGATACCAGAAGTTACTAACCGTATTTCCGACAAGAACCAAAAGACTGATCATCGCGACTTCGGGAGCAAGAAGACTTAGTAATGCAAACGGTGCGAACATCTTCCACCAGTACATCAATCGCCCTTCGGACGATAAGTACTGAATCACATTCGTCGGATTTGTGAAGCTCTCCTTGATAAATCCGGACACCCCGCCAAATGGAATTCGCCACCCATTACGTGTGGGAACACCGATGAGGTTCTTCATCAGAACAAACATGCCAAGCAATGAGGCAGCGACAGCAGCGCCAATCGTGATGGCTCCTCGCCGGGTCTCGCCTCGCAATGCCAACATCGCGCCGAGCGGAAGAATGACCAGAACAACATCTTCTTTGACCAACAGCGATAAAAAGACCGCAATCCAGTACCAGCGCCAACGTTTAGTGAGTGCAGAAACTATGGCAACAGGGATGAAAAGACCCAAGAAAGAATCTGGGTGATAGTTCTCAAAAATGGTGCCATTGACTGCAGGATTCACAAGCCACACCACTGCAAAGGCACAACCAATAGCTGCACTCTCGAGATGACGACGGGCATAGAAGTAGATAGGCATCGCCCCCGCTGCTACTACAAAAGATTGCAAGGCAAGAAGCGTTTCGGTACCAGGCCAGATCCAATACAACGGCGCAACAAATAGCAAGATTAGTGACGCATGATCACCGAACATATTGCGACCCATCAGAGTTACGAATGGAGCATCAAACCGGGATAACAACCAGACGCCTTGGTCATATAACCCCACGTCATATGAAGAGGTTCCGAGGCCTCGGTGAATGTCCCACTGCAAGCGAGTTGTGGCAACGGCTGAACACGCACAAAACAGGACAACCGTCCAAGTCCACAAGGAAGTTTGTGCCAGTCGATTTCGAAGGGTTAGGTCACCAGCCCCGTCGACTTGAGTACTCATATGTCTATGTTTACAGAGCGGGGCGAGCTGTCTTTGCCACTGCAGCGAGCACACCATTGACGAAACGGCCGGAGTCATCGGTAGAGAATCTCTTCGCCAACTCGACAGCTTCATCAATCACTACAGCAATCGGTACGTCCGGGCGCGAGGTCAACTCAAAGATTGCGAGCCGCAGGATTGCCCGATCGAGTGCCGGCATGCGGTCGATTGCCCAACCTTTTGCGTGAGCAACGATTGCTTCATCGATTGCAGCCCGATTGGCCTCAATGCCATTCAGTAACTCGCCAGTTAGGTCAGCTGACGCGACTCCCCTGTCTGCCAACAACTCAAGTGGCGACATTGAGCGTTGTTCTGACTCGTATAAGAAAATAACTGCCTGCTCACGAGCATCAGTTCTTTCATCACTTGCGCGGAAAGACTCCGGATC
>CAMDLK010000063.1 GCA_945901725.1 Bifidobacterium breve
TTCTCTCAGAATCATGGATTAAAGCCGCTCGCGACATCCGTCACAGGTATTCAGGCGATGTGCCCGTCATTGATGTCGTTGTCCGCATCAATGTGATCACCACCAAAGTCCCATTCGGAGATGGCTCTATCTCGGCCTACATCGACACATCGAACGGCAGTCTGGAAATGGAATTGGGCTCACTTGAAGAGTCAGATCTCACAGTGACAACTGATTACGAAACCGCACGCAAGTTGTTCGTCGAGCAAGACCCCACAGCAAGCATGCAAGCGTTTATGGCTGGACGTATCAAAGTTGAAGGCGACATCACACGGTTAATGGTGATGCAAACTTCGTTGCCTCAGACTGAAACTACAGAAGCAGTAGCTGCTGAGATAAAAGCAATCACTGCTTAACTTGCCGCCATCGCTTCAGCCGAGCGATCGGTAGGCGTGAGGCGCGATGCAAGTAAAGCGGCTGCAGTTGCTGTGCCAGCGCCAAACAACAATGCGATGCCATAACTGCGAACCACTGTCGTAGATCCCACTGTCATTTCGTGTACGGAAATCATGACGGTAGAACCAAGTACCGCACCCATTTGCGACAACAACTGTTGCATTGCGCCCGCAACGCCAATTGTTTCATCATCAACTGCGTTCGAGACAAGCGCAGTGAGTGCCGGTGCTGCGATACCGAAACCAATTCCCGATAATCCAAGACCAAGCACCACCAACAAATCTGAAGAACCACTCGCCATGCTGGACAAAATCAACATTGACGCGATGACTCCACAGGCACCGATGACACCAGACTTTCGCTCCCCTGCTCGCATGGTGAAAAAACTCGCAAGCGGAGCGGTGATGGAGAACGCCAACGGCCGCGCGATGATGAGCCAACCAACGTGCGACGCGCTGTACCCGAGACCTATCTCCAACATTTGTGGAACCACAATGAAGCCACCCATGTAGGCGAAGTTCAACAGTGCCTGAATAGCTATTGGCAAAATAATGTTCGGCGTGCGAAGCCACTTCAATGGCATCAGCGGCGCTTCTGCAGCACGTTCAAAGCGGACAAACAACCACAACGACACAATTGACGTCACAGCGAAGAACAAGATTGCTGGTGAGGTCCATCCCCATGAATGACCTCTGTTGACTGCCAACAAAAACAAAGTTGCGCCAAGACCAAGGGCGACAGAGCCCTTCACGTCAAACTTCACGTTCTTCATTCGTGAGGTTTGTGGCAACAAGTACCACGCCAGTGCAGCAGCACCGATCAACAAAGGCGCCTGCACTACGAAAATCATGCGCCAGCCAATCGCCGCGATAACAGGACCACCGATAACTACACCAAGAACTGGTGCACCTGCCGTTACAAAACTCCATAACCCGAGCGGGCGAACACGTTCGTTTGGCTCAAACAATCTGTTCACATATGCCATTGCTGCTGGGCCTGTGGCAGACCCTGCTGTTGCAGACAACAACCGGAACACCACCATGGACACTGCGTTCCATGCAAAGACAGTCATGCCTGCAAATATTCCGGCGAACAACAAGCCGTATACATAGACGCGCTTGTGTCCGTACAGGTCACCGATTTTTCCGTAGGCAGGACCAACGACACCGAACGCCAACATCGGGCCTGTAATCGACCAGTTCAAAACACTGACGGACGAATCCAAATCTTTGGCAATGGTTTCTAAGGACACAACCAAAATCGTGATCGTAGAACTAGTGGTGAACAAACCCGCGAGCACTACAAAGAGCGTCGCCCATTTTCTAGTAAGTCCAACTTTCCGCGCAATCTTGCGCGGAATCATCAGCGTCCAAGGGACAACAGATACTTCGTCAACACCACCTTGTTCAAAGGTGATTGTTGCTTTCCCGTGCGGGGCTAGCTCTTCGTTCTTGTCGTTGCGGGAATTCATGGGGGAATTCCAGTTTAGTTCTTTACTTCTTCACCTCAGCGGCCATTGCGTTGAGCGCTTCTGTAAGTTTGGACACTTCCCAGCGATCATTCTGATTCACGGTCTCTGCTCGCTCCCAAGACTTGATGCGAGTCACCTCACCTGCTGCAACATAGAACGTTTCACCTGTGAATTCACATGCTTCGGATGACAGGTAGCACACCAGCGGTGAAATGTTGGCCGGATCCCATTCATCAAACTTTGCTGCATCGGTAGGCGCACCAATTCGATCGCCAAGGCCTGGTGTTGCAAGAGTCAAGCGGGTACGAGCACCAGGAGCAATGGAGTTGCTCTTTACGTTGTAACGACTGAGTTCTTTCGCGAGAATTTGTGAAAACGTCGCGATACCAGTTTTCGCTGCACCGTAGTTCGACTGTCCTGGGTTTGAAAACAATCCAGACGTAGAAGACGTATGGACAATGTGGCGTTGTTTTGTAACGCCAGCTTTGAACTGCTCACGCCAATACGCAGCGGCCCAACGCGATGGTGCGAAGTGTCCCTTGAGATGCACTGTAATAACTGCGTCCCATTCGCTCTCAGTCATGTTGACCAAAACGCGGTCGCGCAAGATGCCCGCGTTGTTTACCAAGATGTCAAGGTCTCCGAATGTTTCAACAGCAGCATTGATCATGCGCTGTGCACCTTCCCAATCTGCAACGTTGTCGAAGTTTGCAACAGCTTCGCCGCCCATGGCTTTGATTTCGTTCACCACTTGTTGTGCTGGCGCTGCATCTTCGCCTGAACCATCGTTCGCGCCGCCTAAGTCATTTACAACCACCTTTGCGCCCTCGGCTGCAAAAAGAAGCGCATGTTCACGGCCAATGCCGCGCCCTGCTCCGGTAATTATCGCTACGCGTCCGTCTAGTGCTCCCATGGAAACCCCCTCGTTGAGAATCGGCACAACGCCGACAGAAACGAGATTAGGGGAAGACGAGGTCGACGGTCTTACCGACGATCACGCGCGCGTAGTTCTTGACGACTTTGCCGTCAACGAGGGCACTCTTCAGGCCTCGCTTTGTGTTTCCAGTGACTTTGCCAATGACCATTCCGTACTTCAACAGGCGTTCTTTCACGGTTGCGAGGTCTTTGCCGTAAATCGTGGGGATCAATGTGGTGGTTTGGCCCTTCGATACCGTGACTGTGACTGTGCCGCCCTTTGCCAACTTCTCAGCTGCAACAGGTACTTGAACTGAAATCTGACCGGCAGGAATGTCAGGACTTCCCATGGCCGGAGCTTCAACAACCACAAGACCAAGTTCCGTAAGTTTCGCCGTTGCGGCTTCAAGAGTCATTTTTAGAACATCTGGAACTTCGCGCAATGCCGGCCCAGTTGAAACATTGATTGCAACCGTGGTGCCCTTAACGACCGAATCGCCAATCTTCAACGTTGGCTGATCTGGAACAGTCCACGACACAACTGTGCCGATCGCGACTACTTCATCAGCTGTGTCGATTGGTGCAGCTTCAAGACCAAGCTCTGCCAACTTTGCTTTTGCATCATCAGCAGTAAGCCCTGTTAGTTCTACAAGAACAGAAAGTGTTGGCCCTTCAGAAACCACCATCGTGATTCCGTCACGCTTTGCGACGTTGGCACCAAGCACGGGATCTGTACGAATGATTTGTCCGGCTTGCACGCTGTCGCTGCGCTCTTTCACGACAGTGATCCCCCAACCGAATGGAGACACTTGGTTACGAGCTTCAGCTTCTGTGAGCCCTACAAGCGCAGGAACAGGGTTTTTAGGGTTCAGAACTGTGAAGTATGCGCCAACACCTGCGCCAGCAATAAGGGCAATAACTACAAGGCCAATTGCAATACGGCGGCCCCAACGCTTCTTTGGTCGAACCACTTGAGTTGTGGGGTCTTCGGTTGCAAGAACACGCAACGAATCAGCATCCATTGCAATGGGACCGGTGTCGTCGCCACCGATAGTTAGTGGAGTTCCAGCGGAACCATCAGTAACAGTCAAGGCAGTTGGTGCATCGACAACTTCACTGCCGCCAAACTTTGGTGTCGTGCGAATAAGAATCGGTTCGTTTGGTGCAACGTTCTCTACTGGCGGCATCATTGAAATGTCCGGACGTACAACTGGTTGTGACGGATCTGTTTCTGCAACTTCAGTGTCGAACAAACCGGTACCAACAACATCGATTGGAGTTGGTCGTGGCAAATTCTCAGCAGACTGAACAAGGGCTTGTCCAAATTCACGCGGTGAAAATCTCTCTGATGCAGTTGGTCGACCAGCATGTTCCAGTACTTGTGCCAACGCACCAAAATCTGCATTCACTGGCAACAACTTGCCTGAACGATTCGCGAATGCTGCGGCGACAGTTTCTCCGGCAAACGGAACTTCGCCTGTCATCGACTCGACAAGAATGAGTGCAAGCGAATACACATCAGACGATGCACTGCGTGCTCCGCCCTCTGCTAATTCGGGAGCGCTGTAGGTGGCCTGCTCGAGTCCGAGAGCATCAAGTGGACGCAACGGAGCTCCGAAGCCCACAAGGCGCACACGACGGTCGAGACCAAAGACCAACCGAGACGGGCGCAGGTCGCTGTGGCTGATGCCCTGCTTTGCGGCCGCATCGAGGGCTCGGCAGACGTCAATTCCGACAATGAGGGCCTGAGATGGGGTGAGGCGGCGACCCCGATCAAGAAACTCCCGTAGTGACCCGCCAGCAAGTCGCTCGCCGACCACAAAGACATACCGCTCACCATCGAGGGTGACCTCTCCATGGTCAAGCACGGACTCGATGCACGGGTGGCGAAGACTCGATGCAATATCAAACTGTTGCTCAAAGGCGGCAAGAGCATCGTCAGGGGTGGTGGACCCGAGAGCAGTGTCAATCAACTGGCTGAGCGCCACAATGCGCACCGAGATTGCTTCAAGCGACGAGAGGTCCGTTGCGTCGTACTGAAGGACTCCCGTAGACGAGCCGGCCGACTCAACCCGGAGTTGATCGAGTTGGTATCTCCCGGACAGCACTGTGCCGGGCAGGTTCTGTGGCTCGCTCATGACCCATAAAACCTACCGTGTATGCCACGGAGAGGGGATTCGGAGCCTTTTTCAGGGAGAATAGAGCCATGAAACGCCCGATTAATAAGGAAACCCTCATAGTGAGCGCCGGAGTGGCAATTGGCCTCTTTGCCATCATTTCAGGTTTCAACGGTGGCTCCACCGGCCGCGATGCCCAACGCCTTCCGGCTGCAATCGAACGCATGACTCCGGGCCCCGGTGATCAGGTTCTACAACAGAGCCAAATTTTTGTTGACTTCATCGATGGTTACAACGCATCGCTCACCATTGATGGCATCGCTCTCAAAACAACACGTCTCGACGAACTCAGCGACAATGGCGCTACTCCGCAGCCCGGAGCGCAAGTAGTAATTCCACCGACAGCTATCTATGACCCCGGCAACTACACCATTAGTTTTTTGCCCCAAGAGGGAGCGCCAATCGAAAGATTGACGCAAGGCACTCACACTGCAACTGTGCTCTATTGGAAACTGACCGACGGACCTGAAAAATCACGTTCATTTACGTGGGAGTTCAAGGCCGACTAGACCGGCAACTCGCCCGTCGCAAGCAAGATCTCGAATCCTGCTTCGTCGAGCACGGGGATACCTAGTTGTTCAGCTTTTGTGACTTTGCTTGCACCAGGTGATTCACCCAACACCACGGCAAATGTCTTTGCGCTTACACTTCCGGGGCTCTTTCCGCCACGGCTCTTGATGGCTTCTTCTGCCCCATCGCGCGAATAGCTAGCAAGAGTTCCAGTAACTACTACGGCTTTACCAACCAAAGTTTGTGGATTCGTACTGACTTCAACACGGCCGAACTCGACACCTGCATTGCGCAGTTTTTGAATAATTGCGGCGTTCTCTGAAACTGCGAACCACGACGTAATGGATGCAGCAATGACACCGCCGACTCCGTCCACTGCAGACAATTCTTCTGCGCTTGCAATTGCAATTGCATCAAGCGAACCAAATTCTGAAGCAAGCGATTCTGCAGCAGCAGGACCAAGATTCTTTATGCCAAGTGCTGTAAGCAACTTGGGCAATGGCCTAGACCGAGACGCCTGAATCGATGCAACAAGATTCTGTGCGCTGAGTTCTGCAAAACCTTCGAGCGTTAACAATTGTTCAACCGTTACTGAATACAGATCACCGACATCTGTGACTAGACCAGCATCAGACAATGCAAACACTGTGCGGTCTCCGAGGCCTTCAATATCCATTGCTCCGCGCGATGCAAAATACATAATGCGTTGGTCACGCTGAAACGGACAACTTGGCTCAACACATCGAGTATCAGCCACATCATCAAGTTTGACGAGCGTTGATTTCACTGGGCACGGGCACTGCGTGGGAAACACCCACGGTTGCGAACCTTTGGGGCGTTTAGACAGCACTGGCCCCACCACTTCGGGAATGACGTCTCCAGCTTTTCGCACTACAACTGTGTCGCCAGGACGAACATCCTTGGCCGCCACCTGATCACGGTTATGCAATGTGGCCATACCTACTGTGGACCCACCCACAAACACTGGCTCAAGAACAGCAAACGGAGTGGTACGGCCAGTACGGCCAACTGAAACCTGGATATCAAGGAGCAGTGTGTGCTTTTCTTCGGGTGGGAACTTAAATGCAATTGCCCATCGAGGCGCGCGCGATGTGAAGCCCAGTTGTTCGCGCTGGCTGAGATCATCGACTTTGATCACAACACCATCTATTTCATATGGCAATTCGTGGCGACGCTCTTTCCATTCCTGACAGAACTGCGTGACGGCTTCAATGGAGTCAACAATGGTTATTGCAGGGTTGACCGGAAAACCAAGCGTGCGCAAGAACTCAAGAGTGTCGTGGTGGCTTGTGAATTCAGGACCACCGACAACTTCACCTAATTGGTACGACCACAACGACATGTCACGCTTTGCAGTGATAGTCGGATCTTTTTGTCGCAAGCTGCCAGCTCCTGCATTACGTGGGTTCACTGGTACAGGAAGCGGTGAGCGACCATTACGAATTCGTTCAAGGTTTTCTGCTTCGCGTTCTGCCTTTAGTTTTTCAAACGCAGCAATTGACATGAATATCTCGCCCCGTACCTCAACAACTTCAGGGGCAGATGCAATGTGTTTCGGCAATGATGAGATAGTCGCCACGTTCGCAGTTACGTCTTCACCAACTTTGCCATCGCCGCGCGTGGCAGCTTGTACAAGTACGCCATTCTCGTAACGAATACTGATGGCAAGTCCATCTATCTTTAGTTCGCACACATACCGAACCGCCTGATCGCCAAGGCCCTTCGCCACCCGGTCACCCCATGCGCGCAATTCCGTTTCATCCATGGCGTTATCAAGACTGGTCATGGGAACACGGTGCACGACGGGGTCAAACGTGGTGATGGCTGTAGCACCAACCGCCAGGGACGGCGACGAATCATCGACTAATTCAGGATGCTCAATTTCCAATTGGCGCAATTCACGCGCCAGCTCATCAAATTCAGCATCGCTGATTTCAGGATCGTCATGACCGTGATATCGGGCGTTGTGATACTGCACCTGCTCGCGCAGTTCTTCCATTCGTTTCTGAGGAGAAGGCGTGCGCGACATCACCTACAAACTACTAAAGGGGTACGGCAATCCGTGACCCTATGAGCCAAGTGTCAAACGCGACGCTGTGGCTTGCTGGCCCACCTTCATGGACACATTGCGAACATGAGAAAACACTCGTTCTGCGACGCCATCAGTGTGCGAGCCAAGCCCACATGCAGGAGTGATGTAACTCATTCGGCGAACAAGCAATGGGTCAACACCCGCTTTGACTAATGCGCACATAGATTCCATGAGAGATTTCCATGGACGCTCAGCGCTTATTGCAATCGGTCCATCCGTACGCACGGCACCCCATGCAATGCGACCACCATGATCAAGATGATCAGAGATGCGGCTTGCTGCCACCAGCATCTCCCCCATCTCTTCGTCATTCGATGACGATGGAACCGGGACAGACAGAATGTTTGCACCCGTGGCAAGCATTGCACCCCAGTCAGTTCTGCCACAACAGTGCAAACCACTGATATTGCCAACCGTGACTGCTGCCAATGCACCAGAGATTAAGTCAATTACTTCTTCTGTTGAAATAGAAAACCCAGGCTCAAGTGCATCAGGCATAGAGGGTTCATCCAGCATGATGATCTGAGTGACGCCCTCGCATACTCGAGCAACTTCGTCTTGCAAAGCACTGACATGTGCACGCACTGCTTGTAGCGCTAGCGGAAATGCGATACGTGGCTCTAGACCGATTCGCACTAACGCCATACCCAATGTCACTGGTCCGACGAACTGCCATTTCACTGTGTGTATGCCGGTATTGCGGACTGGAAAACTTTCTAGGAACGCTAGGAAGGAGCCGTATGCATCAGAATTCAAATCGGTCGTGATGAATTGATCAATGTCGAGCGTTGACACATCAACACTGATGCCGCCGTACTGACCAACAGACACCCCTTCAATTCCGACGAGCGCCTGAGCAATCATTCCCTCTGCCGGAGACCGTCGAGGAAGGGACGGGATGGTCACAACATCAGTTGATCGCCACACGAAATCAAGCGCGGCCGACACACTGCGATGCGGCAAACTACCGACGCCGAAGGTGGCGCCAGGACGTGGCGAATGACCGAGATCTGAATTCACTTGTCCTCCTTTGGCGTTCGAGCAAAAAAGCTCCTATCCATTGGTACCAGTCGTACTGACTGGGAAACGAATTGGAAAATTCTGTGTCAGAGACGTCGGCAGGTAAGGCTAGAGACATGTCCAGACACCCTCTACTTCGCCCAGAACGCATTGTGGTGTCGGTGGTCATAATTGCATGGGTAACCATTGCAATTGCGTCGCCTTGGCAGACCATTGCTGACGATGCATCCCGTTCGGTTAGTTGGGTACTCCTTACATGGGGTTGGTTGTTGTGGACAAGTGTCGGAGCCTCTTTATTGGTTCCGTCTCCAATGTCTCTCACCATTGTTCGCATCATCGTTCCGTTATCTGTTGTCGTATCCATTGCTGGTAGCCAGCCGCTTGCAATTTTCTGTTCAGTAGTTGCACTCATTGTTTGCGCGTCGCCGGTGTTTGTGGATGCCATGGTGCAAGGCGGCGCATATGGCGATGAGTCACGTTTCGCACTACGCACTCCGCTTCCCTACGTTGTACCCGCCGTCATCGCCTGGTTGTTGTACACCGCAGCACTGATTGGCGGAAGCCTTCTTCTTGCTGCTCAGCAATACATAGTTGGAGCTGTGCTTGTAGCCATCGGAATTCTTCTCTCACGAACCATTCCGCAACGACTTCACCGTCTCGCGCGTCGATGGTTAGTTCTTGTTCCCGTTGGCATTGTGGTGCACGATCATTTGGTGTTGCACGAAACAATCATGGCACCTTCAGCAAAAATACTGTCAGTTGCTCGCACATCCGATGTCGGTGAAGCAGCAGACCTGACAGGTGGAGTGTTCGGAGAACGAATCACTATTGCGTTATCCGAGGCCGACAAGGTGATTCTGTCAAAGATCACAGCGAAAGCATTGGGAACAACTGAAGCGTTGCACGTAAAGATGTTCTGTATTGCACCGCGCAGACTTACTGCTGCGCTTTCAGCAATTACTCAGTAACTATTCCGCCGCCCAGAACAACCATGTCGGTGGAATCATAAAAGAC
>CAMDLK010000064.1 GCA_945901725.1 Bifidobacterium breve
ACAGTCCCAGAGAGAATCTCTGAAGTTGTAGATGTGGTTGTGGTTGCTTGACCGCAACTGGCGGTGAGAACTGTTACAGCAATTAATGAAGCAATACGGCGCATTCTCTACTCATTAGGACGAACGCGAATGAGACCTTCTTGAACAACGGTGACTGCCAAGTGTCCGTCTTGCGTAAAGATTGAACCACCGGCAAGGCCGCGTGAGTTCGACGTTGAAATTGCGTGCTGGTCATACAGGTGCCATTGGTCTGCGCGGAAGGGGCGATGAAACCACATTGCATGGTCAAGGCTTGCCATCTGAATCCCGCCTTCGTTCCAACCGAGGCCGTGAGGTAGCAGTGCTGTGTCGAGAAGCGTCATGTCGCTTGCGTATGTTGCAATGCACGCATTCAGAACTGGGTCGTCGGGCAATGTGCCGTCGGCGCGTAGCCATACACGTTGGCCAGAAGATTCGATACCGGAACGGTTGATTGGCTCACCATCGGGGTAGCGCAAGTCAATGGGGCGTGGATGGTCGTACCAATCGCCGATTTCTTCTTTGTGCGGCTCCATACGGGTCTTGAAGTCGGGGAGAGTTTCTGGATCTGGAAGGCCAAGAGGAGCAGGAATCTGCCAGTCAAGCCCGGGTTCAAATGCATGAAAGCTTGCCTGCAAGTTAAAGATGACTTCACCGTGCTGAATGGCAACGACGCGCCGTGTGGTGAAACTTCTTCCGTCACGCAGACGATCTACTTGGTACAAAATTGGTGCAGCTGGATCGCCAGGACGCAAGAAATACGCGTGGAGCGAATGGACATGCCGTGCGTTTTCATCGACTGTGCGTGATGCAGCTACGAGTGACTGACCGGCAACTTGACCACCGAATACGCGAACTCGATTTTCAATGGGGGAGACTCCACGAAAGAGATTGACTTCAATTGATTCCAGATCGAGCAATGTGACTAGTTCATCAAGTGGTGTGGCCATGACCCCATAGTAGGGTCGAATCGTGTCAATTTCGCCGCTCAATTCAGAACTTCGTCGTCATGCATTAGCAGCACGAGGTTTTATGCCTGAAGATGAGGGCGATGCCTTGTATGTTGCCGCAGTTCACGCCGCACAATCGGTGCCAAATGCTCCTTTTGTCGAAGTTGGTTCATATTGCGGCCGTTCGACTGTGTGGCTAGGTGGAGCCGCACGAGCATCCAACACAACACTGTTTGCAATTGATCATCACTTTGGTAGCGAAGAGAATCAACCGGGTTGGGAATGGCATGACACGTCATTGGTTGACCAACGAACGGGTCGCATGGACACTTTGCCGTTCTTTCGCTCCACAATTCTTGATGCAGGGCTTGCGGATTCAGTAGTCACGATGGTCGGTGATTCACCAACCATTGCGCGGCATTGGACAACGCCTCTTGCGTTCTTATTTATCGATGGTGGACACGGTGTCGAACCCGCCACATTGGATTACCAATTGTGGACACCACGCGTTGCACAGGGCGGAACACTTGCAATACATGACGTGTTCCCGAACCCAGAAGATGGCGGACGGCCGCCATACGAGAACATCTATCTTCCGGCAATTGAAAGCGGATTATTCGAAGATGTCAGCGCAACAGGTTCGTTGTGCATATTGCGTCGAATCTAAAGAGCGCGTGCTTTTAAGTGTGCGTTGCGGCGCACCATTGGCTGCGTGAAGAGCGTTGAGGCAGGTGACCCACCGCTAATTGCATCTGCAGCAAGAATGATTGCAGCAGCGGTGTACGCACTGTATTCATCGGCCGGAAAACGAACAATCATTTTCTCTGGTTCTGCTGGGTACACAATCCCTGTCCAGTACGCACCATCTTCTCGACGGTGAGGCATGGTCCACAGAACAAGTTGACGAGCGATGTCACGGTCGCCAGCTGCGCAATGCGCAATTGCACATTCGCTGGTTTCTGCTGCAGTAACCCACTGTTCGTCATCAACGCAACGCACGCCGCGGTCATCGAGAACGAAACGATCCCAACCTTCTGCAAGTCGTGCCTTTGCGCGGGCGCCTGTCATTGCGCCGGTGAGTACGGGGTAGTACCAGTCCATTGCCCATCGAGCCTTCGGTTCAAATGCACCAAGGTCTGTTGCAATCAGGTGATCAATTGCATCTGCAGCTGCTGTCCACTCGGGCTGGGAGTCTCCGAGAAGATCACCAATTGCGGCACCGCAGTGGAGCGCGTGGCGAATGCTGGAGGAACCAGTGAGAAGTGCATAGTCCCATGGCTTGGCGTCTGTTTCACGAGCCCAGATGATGGAACCGTTTTCACGGCGCATTGAAAGAACCCATGAGAGCGCCTTGCGAACTGTTGGCCATAGTTCAGAAACGGCTGCAAGGTCACGTGTGCACAACCAATGGGTCCATACACCTACTGCAATGTACGCAGTGACGTTTGTGTCGAGTTTTGCGTCCTCGATTGAGCCGTCAGGCATGTAGTAGTTAAACCATGACCCGTCTTCATGCTGAATGTCGGCTAGCCATTTGTATGCGGAAAGTGCAGCGTCATCACGCCCCATTACGTTGAGAGCCATTGCAGTTTCAACATGATTCCAAGGATCACAGTGACCGTTTGGATACCAAGGAATCATTCCGTTTGGTAATTGCAATGCCTGAATGGAATCTGCAGTGCGCGCAAGGTCGGCTGTGGTGAGAATGCCTGGAAGGTGCGGCATGGAACGAGTGCTCATGCTGATGCTCCGACGGTCAGTGGCTTGCGTGAATACACAACAAAGCTTTTGCCCATAAGTGGGCTGAGCGCACGTTCGGCAACTTGCATAGAGCGTGGCTGAGTCATGATGTCCCATTCGAGGAATTCGCGGTACTTCTTCACTAATGAATGGTCGTTATTACGCGGACCGACTGCACATTTCAGCCACCAGTAAGGGGAGTGCAACGCGTGCGCGTGATGGCTGTCAATTACTTCAAGTCCGGCAGAACGAAGTTTTGCCTTCAGCTCAGTAGCTGAGTAAATACGAACGTGGCCACCGACGCTCTTTGGCGCATGGTATTCATCTGACAACATCCAGTTGATTTTCTCTGGCCACCATGATGGAACTGTGACGCCGAGTGAGCCGCCTGGTTTGAGAACGCGATGTAGTTCTGAAATGACATTCACATCATCTTGGATATGTTCAAGAACTTCTGAGGTAACAACACAGTCGAACGTGTTGTCTTCGAAGGGGAGCTTGGTGGCATCTCCACGTAGGACCCCGCCGTATGCCTGCTCGGTGATTTCTTTAGCTTCAAGCATCGCGCCAAAAGTATTGCGAGTCATCACTACTTCGTCTGACGCGTAGTCAAGAGCGAATACAGTTGCTCCTTGGCGAGCTGCTTCAAATGCGTGACGACCAAATCCGGCACCTGCGTCAAGGAACTTGTCTCCGGGACGAAGTCCAAGGCGATTAAAACGAATTGTCAACATGTCAGCGACGCTTTTCTAGTTTGGTGCGGTTATGGGGCATGTCGAGCACTTCGCGGTATTGCTCAACAGTAAGTTCTGCACAGTGTTTCCATGTCCAACGCGACACAACGCGCTGGCGACCGGCTTCACCAATTCGGGCGCGAAGTTCTGCACTGTTAAGACCAGTAGCAATAACAGCAGCAAGAGCTTCAGCGTTAGCAGCAGGGCATTGCAGCACAGTTTCATTGTGCGTTCCCGTTACTTCAGGCAATGCACCACCGTCTGTTGCAATGAGGCAAATACCTGTGCTCATGGCTTCGATTGCGGGAAGACTGAAACCTTCATACAGGCTTGGCACAACAGCAAGTTCAGCTTCTGCATACAACTCAACGATGCGCTCATCAGTAACGCCAGAGACGAAGTCGATATGTGGGCGTAATCCGAGTGAATCAATAAGGTCCATGCTGTGACCGGGGCGAGGCTTGCCAATAATGGTGAGGCGAATATCGCGGTCTTTACGCAAGAGGGCCATTGCTTCAAGTAAGTATGACAAGCCCTTAAGCGCAACGTCAGCTGATGCAGTTGTGATGAGGCGGCCAGGTTCACGTGCGATGTTTGGTAGTGGCTTGAAAAGATCAGGATCAACCCCAACAGGAACAAGACGCATGCGATCACGCGATACACCCATGTCTTTATTGATGTCAGTGATGCTGTTCTCGCTGACGACAACAATGCGCGGCATTTTGCTCGCAACTTTTCCTTGCATGTCAACAAAGGAATACCAGCGACCAACAGAGCGACGCTTCCAACGGCTCGGCGCATGACTCATTTCCAACTCACGATCTTTCGTGATGGGGTGATGCAATGTGACGATTGTTGGAATCAACTTTTCAATCTTCAGAATGTCCCAACCAAGGCACTGGTTGTCATGAACAAGATCAAAGTCATTCACGCGGGGAGTCAGTGTGCGAAGTGCGCGCTTTGAGAATGCAAGTGGTTCAGAAAACTGACCAGTCATGAACCGAGCTGTCTCTACAACATCTGGCCATGTCTTGATTTCCCAATATGCAGGCACGCGACCCGGATACGTGTCGTTAAAAATGTCGAGACTTGGGAGCTTGTGCATCGTGATGCGATCGTCAAGAACTGGGTATGGCTGGCCACCGAAAACTTCAACAGAGTGTCCGAGATCAGCAAGGGCCTTTGTGAGGTGACGTGTGTAGACACCTTGTCCGCCAACATGTGGTTTACCGCGATACGTGAGGTATGCAACACGCAACGGGCCATTGGGATCGTAGGTGCCTGACATAGGCAGTAGAGGCTAACTGGCACCAATCCGAATGGCTCGTGCACGGAGTCGGGCTAACCAGGCAAAGGCAATCAGTAAAGCCCAGATATAGACCGCATTCCCCATGCGTGAGTACACCGTGCGTCCAGACCGAAGCTGAACAGAGCGCTCGACTACTCGTTGTTCACTAATTGAAGTGCGTTCGTGAACGACTCCGAAAGAATCTATAAAGGCACTAAAGCCGGTGGGGGAAATCTGCACAACATCGCGCCCTTGTTCAAGGGCGCGTAAACGAGAGGCAGCAATTTGTTGTGTCTGCAAAATTGTCCATGTGTAACTAGAACCATTTGTTGGATTGATGATAAAGGTTGCCCCGTCTGCGATTCCTTCATTAACACGTCCACCAAAGAATATTTCCCATGAGATAGCAACACTTGCGCGAGTGTCTGCAACGTCTAGCCACCCACGCGAATCACCAGCACGTGCATCGAGTGGCACTAAGTCTGTTGGTGCACCAATGGCTTTCAACAGTGATCGCATTGGCATGTACTCACCAAACGGAACTCGACGTACTTTGTCATAGCGACCAGTAATTGAGCCATCTGGGTTGACGACAACTTGCGCATTCGTAAATTGACCTTCACCAGCATCTTCGGTAATACCGATAACAAACGGCACGTTCAAGCGTTGTGCTTCTTGGGTAATTTCCGAATACTCAGAACTGTCTATGAACAGTCCCTTGTTTGTAATGCTGATGGCATTTTCTGGCCATATCACCGCATCACGTTCTTGGTTAGGTCGGAGAGTTTTTGTTGCAGACATGTGAACATCAAAAACATCACGTGGGTTTGAATCAACCGCGTGGGTTCCTTGTTCTCCGCCGCCTTGAACAATGGAAAGATTCAAAGTGCGACCCGTGGACTGAGTGTTGTTCCACGCACTTCCTACAAACACCAAAAGTCCGATAATGAAGATTGCACGGAATCGGTGATGAGTAAGTGCGAGATACAACGTTGCAGTGGTGATGCCAATAACACCCATAAGCGGAGCAAGATCAGCAAGCGGGCCCGACACTTGTCCAATAGCAAGTGTGGCAAGGGGTACGCCACCGAAGGGAAATGACAATCGCAAAACTTCTGCGAGCGAATGGCAAACAATTAGTGCAGTTCTATGTGAGTGGTCGTTGGCTGACAGCGTGGCTGCAACGTAACTAGCGATGCCATGCATCACGCAGAAGATGAGAATTGCAACTATGTATCCCGGTGCCGTGAGAAACCACATCCACGCCATAGAAGGCAAGAACCATGCCGCCGCGAATAGAAAACCAGTCGAGAAGGCATTATCTCTTCGTTGTACTGCCACTGAGCCGTACAACGCAATACCTATAAAACCGAGTGGCCACCAACCCCACGGTGGCATTGATGCTGCAACTAACAATCCAGCAACTAGAAGAAGAAACGAGCTTCGTCTCATGCTATTTACGAATGAAGGGAGGCAAGGTGAGCAAGTGTTGCTTCGCCTGCAGCACGTGCTTGTTGCACGCATGCGGGGATTCCGATACCTCTGTAACTTGCACCAGCAAAGACTATTCCAGGAGCAACGTCACCAAGCGAGTGTTCCAGTTCGGCAAGGCGTGCAAAATGATGCGGCCTGTATTGCGGGAACGATTCTGCCCAGCGACTAACCCGAATTTCAGATGGAGTCATGTCAACTCCGAGATGGAGTTTCATGTCGGCAAGCGCAAGATTGATGAGCTTGTCGTTGTCAAAATGCATTACTTCAAGTCCGTCGCGACCTAGCGACACGCGAAGAATCATGGAACCGTCGTCTGGGCGCCAATGAGCCCACTTGTTAGAACCGAATGACGCAGCGGACACCCATCGTTGATCAGGTTTAGGAACTAGGTATCCACTTCCCTTGAGACGTGCTGGCCATTGCGATGCAGGGATTGCCATCGTGATCAGCACCACAGAGGCGTGAGACCATTCACCAAGAAGATCGGCAGCACGATTATCAAGTGGGCGAACGAATTGTGAACTCGGTTTTGCGGGTGATGCAATAACGATTGCATCTGCACGGTGTTGGCCGCACGACGTTGACACGGTGTAGTTGGTGTTCACTTTTTCAATTGCCGAGACACTCTCACTGGTCATGATGCGACCGCCGAGTGCTGTTACTCGCTGTGTTAACAATTCGATAATCGCACCAAGGCCACGTGTGGGGGTAGAAAAAATTGGGCCAGCAGGTGACTTAGTTGCTGCAGCACGTGCCCGACCGGCAGCGAACAACATGCTGCGACTTGCAGTGAGTGCTGCGACTTGCGGAACCGCTGCCATAGAGAAGTGGTCGGAATCTGTTGCGTAGATACTTCCAATGAGCGGATCAACAAGTCGCTCGTGAATTTGATCTCCGAAACGGCTGCGCACGTATTCACCGATGGAGTCGGTATCAGTAGTGGCAGGAAGTAACGGCTCGATAGCTGCGCGCAATTTGCCTAGAGGAGAAATAAGACCTGACATTGCGAATGCACGAACCTTCGCAGGAACTCCGAGCATGAGATCGCCAGGAATGTTGTGCATGCCGTTGTGCCAAATAGAAGCATGTGCATCAGTAGGTGATGTCATTGAAGAACCAAGTCCCAGTTCCGATGCAAGTTGCGTCGCCCACGGGACACGCGCAAGAAATGCATCGGGGCCTTCGTCGATAGATAAACCAGCAAAGGTTGTTGTGCGAATTCGACCACCCACAGCTGAGTCTGCTTCAAGCACAATCACGTTGACTGGTTCAGTTGAATTAGTAAGGACAGTGAGTGCGCTGGTTAGTCCCGCGACGCCTGCACCAATGATGACAACTTGACGGGGTTCGCTCATGAAGTGATAAGTCTACGAGCAAGCGCAGCCATGACCAGTGAGTCACTGTTGACGCACGCAGTGCGAGCAAACGCCATGCCGTAAGACTCTGCTCGCTGCGCCGCCTCAAGATCTAGGTCGTAGAGAACTTCAAGGTGATCAGCTACGAAACCACACGCACATACGACAACGCCATCGACTGATTCATCGGTCTCACGCATAGTTGCCATTTGATCAATGACATCAAGGATGTCTGGACCAATCCATGGTTCAGGAGTACGTCCTGCTGATTGCCATGCAATGGACCATTGCGACCAACGCGTTAGTTCTGCCTTACTTGCAACAAGTTCTGCAGTAGCGCGAAGTTCGTCTGGGTACGGATCGCCAGCATCGATAATTCGTTGAGGCAACGAGTGAGCTGTAAACAACACCTTCGTACGCTCTGGCATGTTTGACAATTTTGTACGTAGGTCAGCAGCTAAGAAATCAATGAATGCATCTTCACGTGCCCATGTCTCAACGGCACGCACTTCAATATTGTGAGGTGCGGCAGCAGCGCGAACGCGGTCTGTGTATTGACCAATTGAATATGTCGAATAATGCGGAGCCAGTACAAGACAAATAATGCGCGTGAAACCGAGGGCTGCAACTTCAGCAACAGACTCTTCAATAAATGGTGTTGCATGCTTGAGACCAAGAAATACTTGGTAGTGACCCGGATTAATGAGGTCGAGTTGTTCTTGTAACGAGTCTCGCTGCGCTTCTGTTAGTTGCTTGAGTGGCGACAAACCGCCAATTGCTTCATATCGCTTGATGAGATCGTTCAGTTGTTCGTCAGTGGGTGCACGTCCACGACGGATGTCTGTGTAATACGGCAAGATCTCTTCTCTGGTGCGTGGCGTGCCGTACGCCATCAACATCACTGCGGTGCGGGAGGAATTGCTCATTTTTTTGTCTTTTCGTGAACGTAGGCCACAATGTCTGTAAGAACACTGGGGTCTGTATCGGGCTGTACCCCGTGACCGAGGTTGAAAATGTGACCAGCATGTCCGGCGTTATCTGCAAGGACTGCTTCTGCACCAGTAAGCGCGATGGATGAACCCGCTAATACAAGAGCGGGGTCGAGGTTTCCCTGCACCACAGTGTCGGCACCAAGGCGCGTACGTGCATTGCGAATAGTTGTTCTCCAGTCGAGACCAATGATTGCGTTGCCGACTGAGTTCATTGATTCCAATAAGTGATCGCATCCGATTCCGTAATGAATGCCGGCAACACCAGGGTGACGTTCAGCCAATTGTGAGAACACTGACGTGGAATGAGGCTTGACGAATTGGTCGTAGTCGGACCGAGAAAGTGCACCAGCCCACGAATCAAAAAGTTGAAAGGCTTCAGCGCCAGCTGATATCTGTGCAGAGATGAATTCAACGGAATGTTGTGCCAGATGTTCCATTACGTCATGCCACAACACTTCGTCTTCGCGCATCAATCGTTTTGTGTTCTGGTATGTACGACTTGGTCGACCTTCGATGAGGTAACTAGCAACTGTGAATGGTGCACCTGCAAATGCCAGAAGTGGCACTTTCAGTTCCTTTACTAATGCAAGCACTGTGTCAGTGACGTACTCAATGTCTTCGTGATGCAACGGGCGAAGGCGTGCAAGGTCATTACGAGAACGAAGAGGAGATGGGGCTACTGGGCCAGTTCCTGGGGCAACATCGATACCGAAACCAACTGCGTGTGCTGGCACAACAATGTCGGAATAGAGAACTGCTGCATCAACGTTGTGGCGCCGAACGGGTTGCAGTGT
>CAMDLK010000065.1 GCA_945901725.1 Bifidobacterium breve
GGTCTGTTCCATGGGGATGTCTGCTGATTATCCGATTGCTGTCGCATGTGGATCCACGATGGTCAGGGTGGGAAGTGGACTCTTTGGCGACAGAACGCGCGTCACTAAATAGACGTGTCCCACATCTGCTATTCGATGTGCATTAGCCTCTGAATATGTCATTTTTCCGCCGTGCAATGGATTACCTCGGTCTGAGTGGGGAAGAAGCCTACGACGACTACGACATGTCGATGGAGTACGAACGACCACAACGTGTTGGACGTCCTGCCCCCGACCAAGGTCGTCGCTCTAATTTTGATCCTGAATACTCATCGGAAACGCAACGTCCTGCTGCGCGTCCAATGCGTGTCGATGACACCGGAGCTGCTCGTCGTCCTGATGATTCCGGTTTGCAAGTGCGCCCTGTCGGCACTGCACGTACATCACCTACCGTTCGCACGATTCCTTCTTCTGGAGAAACCGTCACGGTTCGTCCTCGCAACTTCAACCAGGCACAAGAAATTGCTGATCACTTCAAAGATGGTGTTCCTGTAATTGTGAATCTTGAAGGTGCTGATCGGGAAATGTCTCGTCGAATTATCGACTTCGCAAGTGGCATGTGTTACGCACTCAGCGGAACAATGGAAAAAGTAGGCAGTGGCGTCTACTTGTTAAAGCCTGCTGTGAGTTTCGACTCACCTCGCTACTAAAGGCTCATCATGGGACTTGTGTGCACCATTGCAAACATCTATGTATTGATTGTGGTTGCTCGCGCAATTTCAACGTTCTTTCCTATCTCTTCTGGTAGTCCGTTTCTGCCTGTTGTTGATTTTCTCTACAAGGCCACAGAGCCTGTATTTACGCCCATTCGTCGTGTACTTCCCACCATGGGGCCATTTGATTTCACTCCCTTGGTCGTAATCATCGGAGTTAACATCATCGCTCGCATCCTTGGGTGCTAAGCCCCTTACGCCTCTAGCCTTACTGCGTGACGTATCCAAAGGTTGAATCCCAGCCAAATTTTCCTCAATTGGAAGAAGGCGTTCTGGCACGTTGGGAACGTGACCAGACTTTTGCAAAGAGCCTTGCAGCGCGTCCCGTTGGCATAAACGGGGATAACGAATTCATCTTTTACGACGGCCCGCCGTTCGCAAACGGAATGCCTCACTATGGTCACCTGCTTACAGGCTTTGTAAAAGATGCTGTCCCTCGTTATCAAACAATGCGCGGCCGTCATGTTGATCGCCGATTTGGTTGGGACTGCCACGGTCTGCCCGCAGAAGTAGAAGCTGAAAAGGAATTAGGTATCGCCGGGCACCCTGCGATTGCCGCATTCGGAATCGACAAGTTCAACGATGCATGTCGTACAAGTGTGTTGCGGTACACCGATGAATGGCAGCGGTACGTCACGCGTCAGGCCCGTTGGGTTGATTTTGAGAACGATTACAAGACACTTGATACGCCATATATGGAAAGTGTCATGTGGGCCTTTAAGACACTTCATGAAAAGGGTCTGATCTATGAGGGCTTCCGTGTGCTTGCGTATTGCTGGCGTTGCGAAACTCCGTTGTCGAATACAGAAACCCGAATGGATGATGTTTACAAAGACCGTCAAGATCCAGCACTGACCGTTTCCTTTACCCTTGATTCAGGGGAGAAGATTCTTGCGTGGACCACTACGCCGTGGACCTTGCCATCCAACTTGGCCCTCGCTGTCGGTCCAGATATTGACTACGCAGTCCTTCAGCACACTGATGGCAATACCTACATCTTGGCTGAAGCCCGCTTGGGTTCCTATGAAAAGGAACTTGAGGGTGCCGAAGTAGTGCGCACCATGAAAGGTCGCGACCTAGTTGGCCGTCGTTACACACCAATATTTCCCTTCTTTGCCGGAACAAATAATGCATTCCAAATTCTTGGTGCTGAATTTGTGACCACTGAAGATGGAACTGGTGTTGTACATATGGCACCTGGGTTTGGTGAAGACGACCAAATCGAATGCAATGCCGCTGGTATTCCAACGCTGTGTCCAATGGACGAACACGGTTGCTACACAGCAGAAATCACACCATGGGTTGGAAAGCATGTGTTCGAGGTCAACTCAGACATCGTGCGCACACTGAAGGATATGGGTGTCGTGGTTCGCCACGATTCTTACAACCACTCGTACCCACATTGTTGGCGCTGTGCTGAACCTCTTGTGTACCGCGCCATTTCGTCGTGGTTTGTAGAGGTCACAAAGTTCCGTGACCGCATGGTTGAACTGAATGAGCAAATCACATGGTCGCCCGAGCACATTAAAGATGGTTCGTTCGGCAAGTGGATAGCCAATGCACGTGACTGGGCCATCAGTCGTAACCGATTCTGGGGATCGCCCATTCCGGTCTGGAAGAGCGACGACCCTACGTATCCACGTCTTGATGTCTATGGAAGCCTCGCCGATTTGACTCGTGATTTCGGGGTGGAAGTAACAGACTTACATCGCCCAAATATTGACCTCTTGGTACGACCAAACCCTGATGATCCAACGGGTAAGTCAATGATGCGTCGCGTTCCTGAGGTGCTCGACTGCTGGTTTGAGAGCGGCTCAATGCCGTTTGCTCAAGTTCACTACCCATTCGAAAATAGGGAATGGTTCGACAATCACTACCCAGGTGACTTTATTGTTGAATACATCGGTCAGACTCGCGGTTGGTTCTACACGTTGCATGTTCTAGCCACGGCACTTTTTGATCGGCCATCTTTTACGTCATGTATAAGCCACGGAATCGTTCTTGGTGATGACGGCGCAAAAATGTCAAAGAGCCTACGTAACTACCCAGACCCAATGGCTGTTTTTGATTCCCATGGCGCAGATGCGATGCGTTGGTATCTGTTGTCGTCACCAATCCTGCGTGGTGGTGATTTTTCGGTCACTGAACAAGGAATGCGTGAGACTGTTCGTCAAGTTCTGCTGCCACTGTGGAATTCGTATTACTTCCTTGCCTTGTACGCCAATGCTGATGGTATTTCTGGCGTGGTGCGGACTGATTCGTCGAATGTTCTAGACCAATATGTACTGGCGAAACTTGCAGACACAATTGAATCGGTCACAACATCTATGGATGTGTACGACTTGTTCGCGGCCTGTCAAACAATCAGAAACTTTCTTGATGTCTTGACCAATTGGTATATCCGTAGAAGTCGTGACCGGTTCTGGGCAGGTAATCAGGATGCAATAGACACCTTGCACACTGTTCTCGATTACATCGTCCGTATTGCTGCTCCGTTGCTCCCGCTCGTTACTGATGAAGTATTCCAAGGACTCCACGGGGCTGAGGCGGGAAGCGTCCACCTCACCGATTGGCCATCTTCACCGGAACTTCCACGCAACCCGATTTTAGTTACGGCAATGGACATGGTTCGCGATGTCTGTTCGTCGGCGTTGTCAGTGCGTAAAGCGCATGGACGTCGTGTTCGGTTGCCGCTTGCGTCGCTCACTATTGCTGCTGCTAACGCCGCATCTCTTGACGGTTTCCTCGACATTGTGCGCGACGAAGTGAATGTTCGTGACGTAGTGCTTACTGCAGATGTTGACTCGGTCGCGTCTCACGAATTACAAGTCGTTCCGGCGATAGTTGGTCCACGACTTGGGCCACGCACGCAAGCTGTCATTGTCGCCGTGAAAAAGGGTGAATGGACCCAAGATGGCGATGTCATCAATGTTGCCGGAGAGTCGCTTCAACCAGGCGAGTATTCACTGAAGTTGGTCACGCAAGCAGGTTCTGCCAGCGCTCCGTTACCTGGTGGAGTTGGGGTTGTAGTGCTCGACGTCAATGTGACGCCTGAATTGGAAGCCGAAGGATCAGCACGAGACATCGTGCGCGCTGTTCAGCAGGCACGCCGAGAAGCAGACCTTGATATCTCAGACCGAATCATCGTGACTTTGTCCCTCGATGTCGAGTTGAAGGCTCAGATCCAGCCTCATGTCGGTCTCATTGCGGGCGAAACCCTTGCCGTCGATGTGCTCTTTGATGCATCAGGGGAACGCTCTATTGCGGTTGAGGGCGCCCTAATAGGGGTCTCTGTCGCTATTGCTGGTTGAGAAAACACCCTTTTCGGCCGTAGCCTCACGGGGCAACACGGGCGGATGCCCGACGCAAGGAGAGAGTGCTCATTATGGCAACGAAAAAAAAGACCGCCCCCGCTAAGAAGGTTGTCAAAAAGGCTCCTGCAAAGAAAGCGCCAGCTAAGAAAGCTGCTCCTGCAAAGAAGGCTGCTCCTGCAAAGAAAGCGCCAGCTAAGAAGGTTGTTCCTGCAAAGAAAGCTGCTCCTTCGAAGAAGGTAGTGAAGAAAGCTGCTCCTGCTAAGAAGGTAGTGAAGAAGGCCGCTCCAGCAAAGAAAGCTGCTCCTACGAAGAAGGTAGTGAAGAAGGCCGCTCCTGCAAAGAAAGTTGTTGCAAAGAAAGCTGCTCCTGCGAAGAAGGTTGTTGCAAAGAAAGCGGCACCTGTCAAGAAAGCTGCTCCCGCAAAGAAAGTTGCTCCTGCAAAAGTTGTGGCTGCTCCTGCTCCCATCGTTGTTGCTCCTGCGCCAGCACCTGTAAAAAAGGTTGCAAAGAAGCCAGAGCCACCGAAGCGTCCCGTCATTGTGAAGGGGCCATCAGAAGATGGTGTTACATCGTCCAAAGATTTTGATTTGAAATTCCTTTTCGCACAACGCGAAGCACTTCAGTTCGAGCGCATCAAATTGGTTGGCCAGGCGAATCGTCTTGAGAACGAGGCAAACGCCATGATCGCCGATGCTGAAATGGGTGACGTTAAGTTTGATGATGAAGGCGGCGAAGGCGACACCATGGTCGTCGAGCGCGAACAAGATCTTGTTCTGTCAGCTGCGGCCCGTCAAACAGTTGAAGAAATTGATGCAGCACTTGCTCGCATGAAAACTGGCGAGTACGGCTATTCGGTTGTTTCAGTCTTGCCAATTCCAAAGGAGCGTTTGCGCGCTATTCCTTGGGCGACAGAGCTTGTGACTGAACGTGCCGGTGGACTAGGACGCCGCTAGGCGTTCGTGCGCATCTGTGTTAAGAATTCGCCGACAGGCGTTACTTATTGCCCTTGTCGTTCTTCTTGACCAGGTAACAAAGTCGTGGGCAGTGTCTGCACTGGCTGATGGGCGCGTCATTCACGTCATCGGTTCATTGCAGTTCTCGCTCGGGTTCAATAGCGGCTTTGCGTTTTCACAAGGGCAAGGACTGGGACCACTTGTTGGTGCTTTTGCGATCGTCGCGGTTCTATTTCTGATGAGAGCAGTTCGTAAGGCCACAACTCAATTGTCTGCATTGGCGCTGTGTGCCATTGTTGCGGGCGCAATAGGAAACATCGCTGACAGAATCTTTCGTGAGGACGGATTGCTGCACGGTCGTGTCGTTGATTTCATCGACTTGCAGTGGTTTCCAGTTTTTAACGTTGCAGATTCATCGATAACTGTGGGTGCATGTGTACTTATTGCTGCCATGCTGATGGAATCACGTAACGGAAAAGGTGTTGACGACGCACATGAAAGTTGAAGAAACACTGCCATCGGCTTTGAACAATGAACGCCTCGATCGGATTGTTTCGCTTATTGCTGACATTTCACGTACCGATGCGTCGAAATTGATTGCAAGTGGCGGCGCCACAGTCGACGGAACGCCAGCACCATCAGGCAAAGTTCGTTTACATGAAGGACAAGTAGTTGTCGTTGATCTTGACATGGTGCCTGTAGCTGAACCTCCTGGTCCAGACGCGAGCATTGTGCTTGATGTTGTCTATGTCGACGAAGACATCATTGTTGTGAACAAGCCAGCAGGTCTTGTCGTGCATCCAGCGTCGGGTCATGGTCTCGGTACTTTGGTAAACGGTATTTTGGCGTTGTATCCCGAAGTGGCTGACGTAGGCCAACCTGCCCGTCCTGGAATTGTGCATCGTCTTGATGCTGGCACAACAGGAATGATGGTAGTTGCACGCTCGCAACGTGCATACGACTCGCTTGTTGCAGCATTAACCGAACATGCGGTTGGCCGTGAGTACATCGCGCTTGCGTGGGGGCACTTCGATTCGCCAACAGCTGTTGTCGATGCAGCAATGGGACGTGACCCACGAGATCCGATGCGTATGGCAGTGGTGCACAACGGCAAATGGGCGCGCACGCACCTTGAAGTTGAGACCGAATTCAATCACCCAGCGTTGTTGACGCTGGTGCGTTGCTCGCTAGAAACCGGCCGAACACATCAGATTCGAGTTCATCTCGCAGCTGTTGATCATCCTGTTGTTGGTGATGCCATGTATGGCGGCGCAAAATCTGCATTGGTGGCATCGCGCCCCATGTTGCATGCACGACGTTTGACACTGATTCATCCTGGCTCGGGTGAAGAAATGTCTTTCGAAGCGGCACTGCCTGCCGACATGGCCGCAATCATTGCGAAGTGCTCGTTCGAGATTCCTGAAAAGTAATTTCCACGACTCAGTGTGAGTGTGGAGTGTTTTTTGGCCAGGGGCCTGTTCCTGTTGCGGCCGATGCAATTGTGGCAAGCGTGTAGTCGTTTAAATGATCAGCCATGTGGTGAGCTGCAACATCCCAAATCGCGAGCAATACACATTGGCCCTCATGGTCGCATGAACCGTCTTGATGGGGTTGGCCGAAATCACCAAGGGTAATGGGGCCATCGACTGCAGAAATAATGTCGGATAGGCGAATGTCGCTCGGAGCTTTGGCCAAGACATATCCGCCACCAACTCCGCGCTTTGAGCGCACAAGACCGGCGCCTTTCAGTGCGAGGAGAATTTGCTCAAGATAGGGCTGCGGGAGAGCGGTTCGCTCGGCAATATCCCTGACAGAGGTCGGGTGTGCGGTCTCGGAATGGAGCGCTAGCGACAATAGGGCTCGACAGGCATAATCACCTCGCGTAGAAACTCGCACATGCCCATCGTAGGTGGTTGGATAGAGAGGTGAGTGTTCCGTCGCCAGTTCTGCCTAATTACGCCAACGGGTGCCTGAGTGGCATCATTCCTGCGTTATGTGCTCCAGGCGGTCCTAGAACTGTGCCTGCGTGGATGCCAGCCAATGTGAGTGGAGCGCAGCGCGTTGTTGTGCTTCTCATAGACGGCCTTGGCTGGAACCAGCTTCAGGCTCACAAACACTGCATGCCGACCCTGGCAGGGTTTGAAGGATCTTTCATCACCACAGTCGCTCCGTCCACCACTGCTACTGCGTTGACCTCACTGACGACTGGCTTATCACCGGGGGAGCATGGCCTGCTCGGGTATCGCATCGATATGGGCGACACGGTGATGAATGTATTGCGGTGGGGGGATGAGAATGGCGATTTGCGCCGCCGTTACCCGCCGAATTTGGTGCAACCATGCCCGCCATTTCTCGGTTCTCGAGTTCCAGTCCTTAGCAAGGGTGAACTTGAGGGCAGCGGATTCACGTTGGCCCATCTCGCCGATGTGAAACACATGGGGTGGCGCGCTGCGAGCAGCATTCCGGTATTAGTTCGTAAGGCTCTCGATGCCGGCGAAGATTTTGTGTACGCCTATTACGACGGCGTAGACAAAATTGCGCACGAACGTGGCTTTGGCGATTTTTATGATTCTGAGTTGCGGGCTGCTGACGGAATCGTGGCCGACATTTTGTCAGTTCTGCCATCAGACACGGTGTTGATAGTGACTGCAGATCATGGTCAAGTTCATGTCGGAGATCGCACCATCATTCCGCCACGCGAGATTGTGGATCTTGTGGACCACCAATCAGGTGAAGGCCGTTTCCGTTGGTTGCACGCAAAACGTGGGCGCGCTGCATCTTTGCTAGAGGCATGTTCTGTTTATGACGATGTTGCGTGGGTGGTGTCGGCGGATCAAGTGATTGATGAAAAATGGTTTGGGCCCCGCATGAGCGACGAAGTGAAACGCCGACTGGGTGATGTCGCATTGGCAGCGCACCAGCCCGTGAGTTTTGAAGAACCACTCGACAGTGGGGCGTTTCCTTTGGTCTGCCGCCACGGATCACTCACCGCGGACGAAATGTTGGTCCCTTTGCTTGCGAAGCGGGCATAAACGACAATCCCTGGGGTCTCTGATGCCGTAGGCACACCCGACTGCTAATTTATGAACTCGCAGTGCAGTTCACTTGCTTGCCAGCCTTGGGCTGTCAGTGAGTACAAAAGGAGTCGGGAAAGTTCGTGGGTTCGTCATTTACACACCTCCACGTTCACACTGAATACTCCATGCTCGACGGGGCAGCCCGACTTGACGAATTGGTATCGAAGGCAGTCTCTGATGGTCAGAAGGCTCTCGGCATCACAGATCACGGCAACATGTATGGCGTTATCGAGTTCTATAAAGAATGCGTCAAGCAGGGCATAAAGCCAATCCTTGGTACTGAGGCATACATGGCGCATGACCATCGTTCAGAGCGCATTCCTCGAAGAGGACGACTAGACGACAACGGCGGTTCAGACGAGGGCGGTCGCAAGCAGTATTACCACCTCACATTGTTGGCTGAAAACAATGAGGGGTATCGCAACCTCATTCAGTTATCGAGCCTCGCCTTTCTTGAGGGCTACCACTACAAACCCCGCGTCGACTGGGAACTATTGGAAAAGTATTCGTCCGGCCTAATAGCAACCACGGGTTGCCTTGGTGGGCATGTGTTGCAGTCGCTTCTGAATGGCGATGAAAAGGGGGCTATCGCTAAGGCGTCTCGTCTCCAAGATATTTTTGGCAAAGACAATTTGTTCGTCGAACTGCAAGATCACGGCATTGCGAACCAGCGAACAACTAATCCGAAATTAGTAGAGATCGCACGAGCAATTGGTGCACCAATAATTGCTACAAATGATTCGCATTACGTGAACCAAAGCGACCACATGGCACACGATGCATTGTTGTGTGTACAGACCGGCGCATTGATGCGCGATCAAGATCGTTTTCGATTTGAAGGAAACGAGCATTACTTAAAAACGGCTGCCGAGATGCGTTCAGTCTGGAAAGACTTGCCTGAGGCATGTGATAACACGTTGCTTATTGCTGAACGTGCCCAAGTTGACATCACTTTTGACGAATATCAAATTCCAGACTTCCCGATTCCTGCGGACTACAAGACTCCGGCCGATTATCTGTCGTTCCTTACCTGGAAAGGTGCCCAACAGCGTTGGGGAGACAACTTGCCGTCAGTCGTTGTTGAACGACTCGCTTTCGAATTGAAAACAATTGGCGACATGGGCTTTGATGCGTATTTCCTCATCGTGTG
>CAMDLK010000066.1 GCA_945901725.1 Bifidobacterium breve
ATCCGTTTGGAATCTATTCGCGATGTGTTCGCCTACCTTCGTGACCATATTGAGACCGATATTTCTGCCGCGCATTTAGTAATTGATGGATCGTCCGTGGTGTTGTGCAACGGCGATGAATTGATTGACGTATTGCGCCACGGTCAGGGTGTTCTGAACATCCTTCCCATGGATTCAGTTCGTGATCAAGTCGATAAGCAGATTGTGTTGCTTCACCCAATCGACGATTCGATTAATGATGAAATTTCGCGGGCTGTGTAGAGGTGCGTTTTTCGCCGCTTGATGCTCAGCATCGTTCACTAGACGCCAAAATGGTGCCCTTCGGTGGTTGGGACATGCCGCTTGCGTATCCATCAGGAACTCTGGCGGAGCATGCTGCTTGTCGAACGGGTGCAGTAATTTTTGATGTCTCTCATCTCGGTACCGTTCGTGTAGAGGGCGAGAAGGCGTTTGGGCAGTTGCAAACGTGTCTTACGAATGATCTGTCTCGAATTGCCCCAGGTCGGGCCCAATACACGCACCTACTCGACGAGTCAGATGCGAGTGTGCTTGATGACATCATCGTGTGGTGGGTCAGCGAACAGATATTTGACGTGATGCCGAACGCTTCCAATACGGACCGCGTTGTTGGTGCCATTGGCGGCACAGATACAACTGCTTCACGTGCCGTCATCGCCGTGCAAGGACCACAGGCGCGAGCAATCGTCGCGACGTTTTGTCCGGACGCTGCAGCTGTCAAGCGTTTCACCGTGGAAGAAGTTCAAGTATGTGGCTTCGCTTGCGTCGTCGCTGGCACTGGTTATACGGGCGAAGATGGAATAGAAATTGCGGTTCCTAATGACGGTGCGGCTGCTGTTTGGAACGCGCTTCGTGAGGCGGGTGCGATTCCTGCTGGACTTGGGGCTCGAGACACGCTTCGTCTTGAGGCGGGTTTGCCTTTGCACGGTCACGAGCTAGGCGAGGGGATTACATCCCTGCAAGCCGGCCTCGAATGGGTAGTCGCCTGGAACAAACCAGACTTTCGTGGCAAGTCAGCTTTGACTTTGGAGAAGGAACACGGACTTACTCGACGTTTGGTCGGAATCTCGATTCCTGGTCGCCGTCCGGCTCGTGACGGGACTCGTGTTCTTGATTCGAGTGGATCTGAAATCGGCTCTGTGAGCAGTGGAAATTACTCGCCAACACTCGGACACTGCGTTGCAATGGCCTTTGTAAAGATGTCCGTCAACGTGGGCGACGCAGTGTCGATGGATGTCCGAGGAACACTCATCGATGGAGTTGTAGTCGCTACTCCGTTTGTGGCGAAGAAGAAGTAGGTGGCGGCGTCGGCTTACTGGTCTTGAACCCGAATAAGCCACCTGCATTTTCAGCAAGCGTCGTGAGTGGTCCTAAACGTTTCGAAAGGTCACCAAGTTGTGCCGCAACTTCTCCCATTGATGCCATTGCGTTCATCGCTGTCCCGACTTGCGGCATGATTCGACGCAATGGTTCCTCTATCTCATCGAGCATCGTGTTGATGCGTGTCGACGTCTTGTTGAGGTTGTCTACGGTGGACGCCAGGTTTTCAAGAATTGTCAATAAAGATTCAGTCGTTTTGCGAGTGGCATCAACAGCCTTGCCTGCGAGATCTATAGGGTCGACAGTTCCAAGAAGTGTCAACAATTGTTCGAGAGGGTTCGTTGAGGCGCTTTTTTCGGACTCGGTCACGAACTCACCGTAGCCTTCTCAAGTTTGATTGCGTACTGTTCGATGGGCGCACATGTACAAACGAGGTTGCGGTCACCATACGCGGCATCAATTCTGGATACAGACGGGTAGTAACTACGCGACCTGAGATGTGCGAGTGGGTATAGGGCTGAAGCTCTGCTGTACGACCTGTTCCAATCTCCTGCAATATCTTCAACGGTATGTGGTGCATAATGCAGCACGGACTCTTCAGCATTGACTAGTCCGGACAGAACCATCTCTATCTCGCGGCGGATACTGATCATGGCATCGCAGAAACGATCTACTTCTGCGAGTGATTCACTTTCAGTAGGTTCGACCATCAGCGTGTTTGCTACTGGGAAACTCATGGTTGGAGCGTGGAGCC
The DNA here is from genome assembly GCA_945901725.1 of Bifidobacterium breve. Classification (GTDB taxonomy): domain Bacteria; phylum Actinomycetota; class Acidimicrobiia; order Acidimicrobiales; family Ilumatobacteraceae; genus UBA2093. Next base: position 2,093 of record CAMDLK010000066.1, read on the forward strand.
CATAGTCCATTAATCGTTTGGCGATATCGTCGATTGAAAGCCCTGAGCCCTTAATCACTTCTCCCACGTTAAGAATGCACTCGTGCGCAATTGTGTTGTTCGCACCCGTGTAGAGAACTGGGTATGACGAATTCAGACGATGCGCTACATAGTTGGCCGACAAGATTGCGTCTGCAGTCGCTTGAAGCAAGCCATCTGCACTCATCATGGAGATGTACACCCACGGAATGGCGCAAATACTTGCTGAACCAAAGTTCGCAGCGGACACAGGCCCAATTCCAGATGCGGGCGACAAAGGGTCACTAGGGAGAAACGGTATGAGATGACTACGAACAGCCACTGGCCCGACACCTGGTCCACCTCCGCCATGGGGAATACAGAATGTTTTGTGAAGATTCAGATGGCTGACGTCTGCTCCAAATTTTCCTGGTTGTGCAGTTCCCACTAGCGCGTTGAGGTTTGCGCCGTCGACGTATACCTGCCCGCCATGAGAATGAATAATCTCGCAAATGTCTGAAATAGATTCTTCAAATACTCCGTGCGTGGAGGGGTATGTGACCATTATTGCTGCAAGCTTGTCGCCAGCTAGTTCGGCTTTGCTTGTCAGATCTGCAACATCGACATTTCCGTTGTCGTCGCAGCTAACGACAACTACAGACATGCCAGCCATCACTGCACTGGCTGCATTTGTGCCGTGAGCGCTTGATGGAATAAGACAGATCGTTCGTTGCATGTCTCCACGAGAACGGTGATAGGCGCGAATGGCCATAAGTCCTGCGAACTCACCTTGACTTCCAGCATTTGGTTGGAGGCTCACTCCGTCGTAGCCGGTGATTTCAACAAGCATCGCTTCTAATTCAGCGAGCACTGTGCGAATGCCTACAGACTCATCCGCAGGTACATAAGGGTGAAGTGATGAGAACTCTGGCCACGTGACAGGTTCCATTTCAGTGGTCGCATTTAGTTTCATTGTGCACGAGCCAAGAGGAATCATGGTGCGGTCAAGAGCAAGGTCTTTGTCAGCAAGTCCACGTAGGTAGCGAAGCATTTCATGCTCCGTGTGATAGCGGTGAAACACTGACTGTTTCATGAAGGTGTCAGTACGGAACATTGATTCGGCATTCGAGTCGTTGTCTGCTTCTACAACAGACACATTGAGGGCCTCCAAAAGCTCGCAAACGATTTCATCTGTAGTTGTCTCGTCAACGCTCAGAGAGAACGTGGTGGCCGAGACAAGGCGCAAGTTGAAACCTGCGTCACGTGCACGTTGAACTATCGAGGTCGCGTTTTCCACATCGCACGCAATCGTGTCAAAGAAAGTGTCGTTTCGAACTTTCATTCCGCACTTGGCGAACGATGCCGCAATCGTTAGTGCATGTGAGTGGATTCTGTATGCGATCCTCCTCAGGCCTTCTGGACCATGCCAGATTCCGTACATGCCAGCCATGTTCGCAAGTAGCACTTGAGCAGTACAGATATTGCTGGTTGCCTTCTCGCGACGGATGTGTTGCTCGCGAGTCTGAAGAGCCAACCGTAATGCTGGTCGGCCTTCTGTATCTGTACTTACACCGACCAAACGTCCTGGCAATGCGCGCGCATGTTCGTCGCGAGTGGCCATGAATGCTGCATGAGGACCGCCAAAGCCCATCGGCACACCGAAGCGTTGCGACGAACCAATCGCTATGTCGAATCCGAGTTGTCCCGGAGGAGTGAAGAAGGAACAGGCGAGCAAATCAGTAATGGCGATAGAGATCGCTTTGTGCTCTCGTGCTTGGCTTGTGAGAGCAATGAGTGAAGAGGATGAAGGGATGTTTCCGTCGCTGCCGGGCGTTGACACAACGATCGCAAAGTACAGCGATGCGTCACACGTGGTTATGTCACCGAGATTAATGGTTATTCCGATTGGTTCTAGGCGCGTTGAGAGAACTGCAAGTGACTGAGGGTGAGTGTTGCTGTCAACGAAAACCGAATCTGATTTTGACTTGCTAACTCTGTGCGCCATGGTCACTGCTTCGGCAACCGCAGTGGCTTCGTCCAACAGTGACCCGTTAGCCAGTGGCAATCCTGTTAGTTCAGACACCATTGTTTGGAAGTTGAGAATTGCCTCCAAGCGTCCTTGACTAATTTCTGGTTGGTATGGCGTATACGCGGTGTACCAGGCTGGATTCTCCAACATGTTTCTCTTGATGACTGCTGGCGTAATGGTGTTGTAGTAACCCTGACCAATAAATGAAGTGCGGTGCACATCATTAGCGAATTTTGATTTAAGAACGGGTAAAACTTCGGACTCTGTCAACGGTGACGAAAGTGCCATTGAGGTGCGCAGACGAATCGACGAGGGGATTGTTGCGTCAAGGAGTTCTTCAGAACTTTTGAAACCAACGGCAGCCAACATTGTTGCTCTGTCAGAATCGCTTAACCCAAGATGACGATGTGCGAAATGATCAGCGTGAAATTCAGGCGTGGTGAGTGAGCGTGGGGTAGAGGTCATTAGTTATCCGATTGACTCTGTGACCCCCGCTGTCTTTTGTACCTGAGAGCTTCGCCATCGAAATGGCTTTCCCCGTCGGTGGAGGGCAAGCCCTCTCTTTCCAGCGTTCGATGTCTACCTGGTCCCTGTGCCTGAGAGATTCCGGGGTGGTTGCTCCTTCGGCGGTGAACCGTTGCCGGCACACACTCTCCCAAGTAGACGTTTTCTATACCGTAGTCGGCGGGGAAGGGGGTCGAGTCATTCCGTGGAGGCGTAGGAGCCGCTTGATCCTTTTTCGGTTCCAACCTGCTGTACGGCCTTATCAAGGTCAGACAGGAATTCGTCGACGTGGGGAGCGTGATTTGCCATAACTGTGAGGTGAATGCTCGCGGGGGGAGTCTGTTTATCCAGGAACCATCCACCCGCAATCAGACGGTCCGCAATGGCAAATACGTCATGACGATTTGGGTCTTTTGTGCCGAACGAGAGAAGTGTTGAATCGGGGACTGCGCGCAAATCAAGATCAGGGTGGTTAGCGATGTGCTTGCTGATGCGTATTGCTGATTCGCGAGCGCTTTTGGTAACGCGTTCGTAGCCATCGTCGCCGAGATAATGCAGTACAGCCCATGAAGAGGCAATTGGTCCTCCAGATTTGGTCCCCAGAATTCCGGATGATCCATAGAAGCCGCCAAGCCAGTTGTCGGTGATGAATGTTTGGTCGCTTCGTAACGCTTTATTGCGATGGAGAAGAACGCCAGAACCTTTCGATGTGTAGCCGTACTTGTGAAGGTCTACAGAGATCGATGTGACGCCATCACATCGAAAGTCCCACGGAGCAATCGGTTCTCCAAGTCGTTCTAGGTACGTGAGCGTGACCCCACCCATACAAGCATCAATATGACAATTGATATTTCGTTGAGCGGCGATCTCTGCGATAGCAGCGATTGGATCAATGACTCCCTGAGGGTATTGCGGAGCGGAACCGACAATCAAAATCGTTTCGTCGTCGCATGCATCACGCATTGCGTTGACATCAGCTTTCCAATCGGATCCCACCGGAACGCGGCGGCTCTCGACTTCGAAGTAGTCGGCGCCTTTTTCAAACGCGGCGTGTGCCGACGAGGGGAGAACCATGTTCATTCGCTTCAGGTTGCGTCCCTCGCGCTCTGCGCGCTTACGAGCGGACCGTACAGCTAGCACGAGGCTCTCGGTGCCACCTGAGGTCATGAAGCCAGCTGTGGCGTCGTCACCGTGAACCCAGCCAGAGACAATGTCGACAACCTGTTGTTGCATGACGCGCAGTGATGGAAACGCACTGGTGTTCAGAGCGTTCTCGCCAGAGAAACGCCGATACGACTCTTCGGCCAAAGCCAAGACGTCTGGGCCAGCGCTGTACGCAAGGGTGAAGCAGCGACCATCGCGCCAGCGCACGTCTTGAGTGCGCAGTAATTCCATGTGGTCAAGGATTGATTCTGCTGATTGGCCGGGGCCGAGTTGTTCTATGGGCATATGAGCACTGTAGGCGTTTCGGCTCAACGCCAGCGGGGTATGGGTTTTGTACCGCTCCTGTCACTTCCGTACACAATAATTACATAACGGAGATTATGAGCGTATCGCAGGTGTTAACGAAGCGGCGGCGATTGGTTCAGCTGCCTGGATTAGCCAGCCAAGCATCTCCAACAGGGATTCCTTGCTTTGGCGTGGCGATGCCAGATCTGTCTGGACGTCATGCAGTGCGCAATGTAAAACGTAAATTTGATCCTTCAATGCGTCTAGTTCGTCTCGTGTCATCACCAGCTCGTTCTCTGACAATGCGAGTTCCGATGCGCGTTGACGTGACACCCAATCCCATTGACGACACCTTTGGCTACAGAATTCCTTCGGTCGACCAGGGCCGGTGGCAGTCGCTAGAACATGTCGGCACCATCGACATCTTTTGTCAGTTCCCTGCTTCCCTGATGCGTCCTTGGATATCGTCATGACGAAATTGTACGACAGGTAGTCTGCTTCTTGTGTCATTACCTCTCGCACCTGAACGATTCTTCGCTAGCGACAATTTCAGCGGCGCGCATCCCCGGTATCTCTCGGCCATTGAGCGCGCCAACTCTGGACATGTGATGGCCTACGGCGGAGACGCAATTACAAAGCAAGCAACTTCAATGTTTCAAGAGTTGTGTGGAACTGATGTCGACGTTCTTTTCACATTCAATGGAACTGGTTCAAACATTGTCGCTCTCGGAAGTTTGCTGCGTGCAGCCGAATCAGTGATCTGTAGTGAATGGGCTCACATCCATGTTGACGAGACTGGTGCGCCGGAACACGCGCTGGGGATCAAGTTGCAAGATGTCAACTCCCCTGATGCAAAAGTTACGCCCGCACATATCATCGCAGCGGCATCCGCATTGGGAAATGTTCACCACGTGCAGCCGGGCGTTGTTTCAATTACGCAAGCAACAGAACTCGGAACGGTCTATTCAGTAGAGGAAATTCGGGCTATCTGTGACACGGCTCATTCGTTCGGAATGAGAGTTCACCTCGATGGCGCTCGCATATCAAATGCAACAGCTTCACTTGGTGGCGATGCAGCCACGTTCCGCGCACTTACATTTGAAGCTGGTGTTGACGTTGTTTCCTTTGGCGGTACAAAGAACGCCATGTTCGGCGCTGAGGCTGTTCTGTTGCGTCGTGGTGTTGCATCCGACCGTTCTGGTTTCATTCGTAAACAGAACACACAATTGCCATCCAAAATGCGTTACACATCAGCGCAGTTTGTTGAAGCTCTCACAGACAATCTGTGGATCAAAACCGCCAGTCATGCAAACGAGATGGCGCTCCGCCTGTACAACGCTGTGTCCCACATTGATTCCTTGCAGATCTCTCCACCAGCCGTCAACAGCCTCTACCCCATCTTGCCGCCGGCCATCAAGGACCGCCTTCAGGCCTGGAACTTCTTTTGGGACTGGGATCTCTCTCGCTCTCAGGTTCGCTGGATGACGTCGTGGGACACCTCCCCCGACGATGTGGATGCCTTTGCCGCAGGGGTTTTAGCGGCTTTCTCCGAACAATAGGTTCGTCTTCTGATGCAGAATTGACTAACGGGTTAATTCGGCTATGGTGGTGTCACACGCGGCGAAGTTGGGGGCAACAATGTCTATAGGGGAACTGTTTTCTTTTCGGGAATGGAACGACACGGCGTGGTCTGAAGACGCAGAATGCCGAGGCCTGTCAGTCATCTTTTTCCCTCCAGCAGCGGAACGTCCACAAGCACGCGAACGCCGCGAAGCACAAGCTCGCGAAGTGTGTCAATCATGCGCCGTTATGACAACGTGTCGCGAGTTCGCTCGCAGTAATCGTGAATATGGTTTTTGGGGCGGCGAATCTGAAGAAGAGCGTCACGCTGCAGGCTTCAGACTCATTGCGCCCATTGGTGTGCGCTCTCGCAACATCTCCTGACGAGTTACGACTTCCGCAGAATTACTGCGGACCACCCATCAGTAACTTCTCGACCAAGTTCTACACAGTCTTCGTATGAGAGCAAAACGCCTTCAACTTGATCTTCACGCATACCACTGAGAACAATCAGACCGGATTCGTGAATTGAGCCTTTGATTGTCTCTGACTCCGCGATGAGTACCGGGGCAAGAATGTTGGCGAAGACAAGGTCAGCCTCTAGGTCCACAACATCGGCTCGCCATGTTGTGTGCACGCCGTTTAATTCATCATTGACACGCACTACGTCTTGAGCGTTGTGTGCAATATCAAACACAAAACCCTCACACTGAAGAACTTTGGTTACTGCAATAGCAAGCACTCCGGACCCGCAACCAAAATCAAAGACACGAGAATTCGATTCACAATGTTGAAGTCCTAATCGCAAGGCCAAAACAGTTGTCGTGTGGTTCCCTAGCCCGAAGGTGTCTGCCGGTTCGATACGAATCACGTGTTCCGCTTCCGGTGCTTCAATCCAGGCTGGGCACAGGACGACATTCTCATTCACCCAAGTTGGAACAGCATGCGCTCTCCACGTATCAGCAACACTTCTCTCGACAAGTGCAGTGGAGACAATGACGTCTGGAAACT
>CAMDLK010000067.1 GCA_945901725.1 Bifidobacterium breve
TCGCAACCTCCACCGGGTCTGCCCCGTGGGCTCGCGCCACATAACGGAGATGCTCGATGGGGTGCATGTTCTCAACGCTACTGAACTAGCGTTGAAGCCGTGGCAACCGCATCTCTCCCCAACCCCAGCATGGACCTCACCCTCACCCCCCTCAAAGGTGATGCGAAGACCCTTCATCAGTGGCTCACCACTTTTCACCTCGCTTCAGTGGTCCTTGACCCATTCACGAACGAGAGCTCGTGGATTCTCAAAACTGCAGCCCGAATCCTTCGTCAATTCTCTGGAGCCGCAGTTCGCATCAACTTCATTGTCACGTGTGATGCCAGTGATGCTCGCGCATTCCTTGGTCCATACGCCGACGAGTTCTTAGTCTTCTGCGATCCTGATCGTGTCGCAGTGAAGGCACTCGGATTATCCGAACTTCCTGCGTTTGTACTCATCAAATCTGACGGGTCTGTTCCGAATGCTGCGCAAGGGTGGACATCAGCTGACTGGAAAGAAGTTGCCGCAGCCGTGGCAGCCCTGACCAACTGGTCTCGACCCACCATTCCTGCGCCCGGCGACCCTGGTTCATTTCGCGGCACACCGGCACTTGTCTGATTCGTTATCGAACACAGGCCTCCCTGTTGAAGAGGCCGTTGCCGAACTAAGAGACGCACTCGCCTCTCGTCGACACTCCGTACTCATTGCTCCACCTGGTGCAGGTAAAACAACTCTTGTACCTCTTCGTCTATTGCATGAAAACTGGGTAGCAGGCCGCAAAATTGTGATGCTTGAACCGCGCCGGCTTGCCGCACGAGCAGCAGCACAACGCATGGCACACATGCTGGGCGAAAAAGTGGGAGACACGGTTGGGTACCAGACTCGTGACGAGCGAAAGATTGGTGCCAACACACGTATCGAAGTGTTGACAGAGGGAATTCTGACGCGGCGTTTACAAAACGATCCAACACTTGACGGAACTGCTCTAGTGATTTTCGATGAAGTTCACGAACGAAATGTGCCAACAGATCTTGGGCTTGCATTTCTTCTCGATGCAATAAAGACATTTTCTACAGACGTAAAGATTTTGGCGATGTCCGCCACCGCCCAAACACAATTGTTTGCTCATGTGCTTGCAGATGACAAGGGGGATGCACCAATCATCACTTCAGAAGGACGCACCTTCCCCATTGATGTTCGCTACGTGCCACGCCAACGTAATGACCGTCTTGAAAATGCAATCACAGATGTAGTTCTTGGGGCACTCAACACTGACGATGGCGACATCTTGGTGTTCTTGCCCGGAATTGGCGAAATCAATAGGGCGCAAACGCTATTGAAAGAACGCGTGGCGGGCAATGTTGACGTGTTGCGACTTGCAGGCGCTCTTCCATTCTCTGAACAGGACGCAGCACTAAACGCCAGTGGCCTTGGCCGTCGTCGTGTGGTGTTATCAACCGACATTGCCGAGACTTCTCTAACCGTTGACGGAGTTCACATCGTGGTTGATGCCGGAATTGCTCGCGTGCCACGACTTGATTCACGCACAGGGCTCACCGAATTAGTCACCGTGACATCATCGCGGGCATCCGCTGATCAACGCAGTGGTCGAGCAGGGCGCGTACGTGAGGGTGTTGCATACAGAATGTGGAGCCGTATTGAAGACTCCACTCGCCTTCCGCATCTACCGGCCGAAATAACCCAAGTTGACCTGTGTGGTGTTGCGTTAGAAGTTGCGGCGTGGGGAACACCGCTATTGCAGTTGTCTTTCCTTGATGCACTTCCCGAGAAATCTTTACGCGTAGCTACTGACACATTGACCATGTTGCATTTGCTGAACAGTGACGGCAACATCACACCGCTTGGTAGGTCTGTGCTTGGTTTACCGCTGCACCCTCGCCTTGGCACCATGGTGGCGCGCAACAGAGACCTTCACCCCCACGGTTGGATTGCATGTGTTGTTGCAGCGCTCTTGGAAGAGCGCGACATTATGCGTGGCAAACCCGACACGTTGCCAGCAGACCTAGCACTTCGAGTGAAAGCAGTGCTCGGCATCGCACACCATGACGCAGCAGATCGCGGTGCCACCCGGCGTGTACTTGAAGCAGCACGTGATATCGCACGTCGATCATCAATTCCCACTGTCGACAATGTGTCTGATGACGCCGTTGATTCATTGTGTGGCGTTGTCCTTTTGTCGGCCTACCCAGACAGGCTTGGCATGCGCAGAACTTCGCCAGGTCAGTTTGTGATGCGTGGTGGCGGTGGCGTCACTATGGATTCGAAAGACCCAATTGCACGGGAGAAGTTTGTAGTTGCAGCCGATATCGATTCGCAACGTTCGACATCACGTCTTCGTCGAGGGGCAGCAGTGGATATTGAGTTCATTGCCACGGTTCTCGGAGACGATGTTGAACTTGAGTCGTACTTACTGTGGGACAAGTCTCGCGATGACCTCGTGCAGCGTGTGGTGCGCAAAGTAGGCAGTATCCGCATTGATAAACGCGACCTGCAACCAACACCAGGCGACGAGACAACCGATGCCCTTCTTGAACGTGTACGCGCAACAAACATGGCCGTGCTTGGTAACGGCTCTGCAACAGCATTTAGGCAACGCATCGCATTCCTGCGACATCATCAAGGCGACATATGGCCTGAGACTTCGAATGCGCATTTACTTGCAACTCTCGAAGATTGGCTTGTGCCGTTTCTTGCTGGTGCAACATCACGCAGCGACCTTGCAAAAGTTGATGTCACTATGGTGCTGCAATCAACCCTTGGTTGGGACGCGAGTTCGCAACTTGACCAACTAGCGCCTCCACAGTTCTCTCCGCCGCGTGGTCAACCGGTTGACATCAACTACGCAGACCCAGCTGCTCCGATGATCTCCATTCGTGTGCAACACCTCTACGGGGTCACTACGCACCCATCTGTTCTCAACAACACCATCCCGCTGCGCATTCAGCTGTTGTCACCTGCACAACGCCCCATTCAGATCACTGCCGACCTGCCTGGCTTCTGGAAAGGCTCGTGGGCAGAAGTGCGCAAAGAGATGGCTGGCCGATACCCCAAGCACGATTGGCCAGTTGACCCGAGCGCATAGAGCGCCCTGAGTGGGTTCGTTCTATCCTAGGTGCATGCCAGATTTTGTCTTTTCAGAGATCTTCCCCCTAGGGCCAGATACCACCGAATACCGTTTGCTATCGAAAGAAGGAGTCTCAGAAGTCGAGACCCCTCTCGGCACTTTCCTGAAGGTCACACCAGAGGCCATAACACTTCTTACCGAAACCGCAATGCGCGACATTGCACACCTACTGCGCACAGATCACCTGCAGCAAGTCAGCAACATTTTGGCTGACCCCGAAGCAAGTGCAAACGACCGCTTCGTCGCACTTGATCTGTTGAAGAATGCCGCCATTGCTGCTGGTGGTGTTTTGCCAATGTGTCAAGACACCGGTACCGCAATTGTGAAGGGCAAGAAGGGTCAGTTCGTTGTTACTGGCGGGGGCGACGAAGAAGCAATTGCTCGTGGCGTTTTCAATACGTTCCAGACAAGCAATCTTCGCTACAGCCAGATGGCACCCATCACCATGTACGAGGAGAAGAACACCGGCAACAACTTGCCAGCTGAAATCAAGATTGCATCAGTTGATGGCGATTCATACAAGTTCCTCTTCATGGCTAAAGGTGGCGGTTCTGCAAACAAGAGCTACCTCTTCCAAGAAACAAAAGCATTGCTGAACGAAAAGGCTCTGCTCCCCTGGGTGTTTGAAAAGATGATCACACTTGGAACCGCAGCATGCCCGCCGTATCACTTGGCAATTGTCATTGGTGGCACATCTGCTGAACAAGCGGTGGAGACAGCAAAATTAGCAAGTGCTCATTACCTAGATTCACTTCCTACACAGGGCAGCGAACTTGGTCATGCATTCCGTGATCTTGATCTTGAAACAAAAGTTCTGAAATTGTCGCAAGAAACAGGCATTGGTGCACAGTTCGGTGGAAAGTATTTCTGCCATGACGTACGCATCGTTCGCCTCCCACGTCACGGTGCCAGTTGCCCTGTTTCCTTTGCTGTGTCATGCAGTGCAGACCGTCAAGCTCTCGGAAAAATCACACGCGATGGAATTTTCCTTGAAGCGCTTGAAACAGACCCAGCGCGTTTCTTGCCAGAAATAACGCACGAAGACTTGAGCGAAGAAGTTGTTCGCATTGACCTCACCCAACCAATGGATCAGATTCGTGCAACCTTGTCGAAGTACCCAGTAAAAACACGCGTCATGTTGACCGGACCAATGGTCGTTGCGCGCGACATTGCACATGCGAAACTGAAAGAGCGTCTTGATGCTGGTAACGGGTTGCCGCAATACATGAAAGACCATTGCGTGTATTACGCAGGTCCTGCAAAGACACCAACCGGAATGGCGTCCGGGTCTTTCGGACCCACTACTGCTGGCCGCATGGATAGCTACGTTGCAGAGTTTCAAGCTGCAGGCGGAAGTTTTGTGATGCTGGCAAAAGGCAACAGGTCGCGCCAAGTCACCGAGGCCTGCCATACCCATGGCGGGTTCTACCTAGGTTCAATAGGTGGCCCTGCTGCACGACTTGCCCAAGATTGCATCACAAAGGTCGAAGTCCTTGAATACGCAGAGCTAGGCATGGAAGCCGTCTGGAAGATTGAAGTGCAGGACTTCCCCGCGTTCATCGTGGTCGATGACAAAGGAAATGACTTCTTTGACCAAGTTGGCGGCACCGGCACACCGGTCCACCTTCACTAGACCTGGGTCGAACAGGTCACCGATTGTTCATCCTGGACACCTTGATAATTTTTCAATGACAAGTTAATCTTCCCTCGTGGTGACATTCGTCATCACATACGCGGGAGATTCCATGAAAATTCGTTCCTTACTAACTAGTTCAGTATTACTTGTTGGCTTACTCACTGTTGTTGTGCCGGGCACTGTGAATGCCGCCAAAAAGCAGACAGTCAAGATCTTCATGACCGGCGACTGTGCCGATGGTCAAATGGTAGAAGGTGTCGATGAAGACGACTGCGAAATCACCGTCAGCATGACCCCCAAAACTGCCAAGCGCAGCGCTGTACTTGAAGTTGCGTACGACGCTGACGAACCTGAATGGGAAGAGCTTGATGCCGGTTCTACAAGATCTGGTCGATTGATCTTCGGCGTGTCATCAACCGACGAAGACGACTTCTGGATGGACGGAGTTGTTCTCTATCGCGTACGCGTCAAAAAGTCTGGTGTCAACAAGCAAGTCGTTTCAAAGGAATACAAGACGGCATACACATCAGCAGATGCAGCTGCGGATGATGAAGATTTATTGGAAGACCTTGCAACCGAAGATCCTGAAGAGCAAGCGTTTAACGAAAAAATGGATGGCGCCCAAAAGGACAACCAGCAGAAGATCAACCAACAGCAGCCGAACCAAGACATCAAGCAAAACAACAATGGTGGCAACAAAGGACAACCACAGAACAACAGTGGTGGACAACCAAAGTTCGAAAACAAGCCGCCAACTCCCGAACAGCGGGCTGGTGAATTCAATCGTGCGTGTGGTTCAATTCAGATGAGTAAAGACACCTGTAACAAGGTCATCGCTGCAAAGAATGGCGCTGAAGCAATCGCAGTTCTTGGCCCTGATTCAGAGAAATTCTGTCAGGCACTTGCAAAGATGGCATGTAAAGATGTCATGCCATTTGCATTCCCATAACTATTCGGCTTCTGCGAAGCCTGGCCAGTTACCCATATAACCAATAAACGATTCGCTGAGTCCTTCTGCGCGCAATGTGGCGCGTGGAACAGGCAACGTGCGCATTGCGAATGCTGGGTCTTTCGCAAGACGTGGGAAATCATGATTAGTAACTGCTGCCCTACCGACGGCAACGATGTCTGCACCCGCATCTACTGCGCGTTGGCAATCTGCTGCTGAATATAACTTGCCGGCTACGGCCAGTTTGGTTGCGCCACGTTCAAGGTTGGCGAAAATATCAATAAGTACCTTGCCGTCGCAGTCTTCATCGACAGCAACTTTGAAACAGTCCCACAGCGACATATCGATCATGTCTACTTTTCGGGAATCGACAAGCCGGCCGTACACCTCAACTATTTCTGATGTTTTCATGCCGAAACGTTCGGGCGAAAGACGAACCGCCAGGTTCAAGTCTGCGCCGCAACGAGCGCGGATGCCATCAACGATGTCAAACACCACGCGAGAACGGTTTTCCAGGGAACCGCCGTATTTGTCAGTACGAACATTGAGTTCAGCATTCAGGAACTGACAGATGAGATAGTCATGAGCGCCATGAAGCTCTACGCCGTTATAGCCAGCCTTCTCACTGCGCACAGCAGCTTCGATAAATGCTTCCACCATCGCTTCCACTTCGCCAGTGGTCATTGCGCGCGAGTCCATTTTTTCGTCAACTCCGGAACTCAATGGCTGCCCGCCGATCAGTTCTTTCGGTGAACGACGTCCTGCATGATGCAACTGCACGAAAGACAAACTGTCTTCTTTGTTGATCGCATCAGCAAGTCGCGTCAGTCCTTCAAGGTGTTGATCACCAAAGCACCCAAGCTGACCAGCAAAGCCCTGACCAACTGCTTGCACATGAGAGGCACAAGTCATGGTGAGACCAAATCCACCCTGAGCACGCATTGTTAGCCAACGGAACTCATCATCAGACAATGTTCCATCTACATGGCTTTGTTGATTAGTCAGCGGAGCCAACATAAAGCGGTTTTTCATGGCTGGGCCATGAGCAAATGTCACTGAATCAAAGAGGGAAACCATGACTACTTCAGCAGACCCTTGATGGCATCACGAGTGTTGGCAATTTCTTCAGGTGTTGCACCAAACTCCACTGCGGCGAAATCAGTAACACCAATGTCTGCTAATGCAGCAACTCTGTCTTGTACTTCACCAATTGAACCCATGATGGCGATATCTGCTGGGCCTACTGCACCTTCACGGTCGAGCATGGCGCGATAGCTAGGCAATGTGCCGTACACCGCGAACACTTTGGCTGCACGTTCTGCTGCAGCAACTTTGTCAGTTGTTACACACACTGGAAGCGCTGCGATGATACGAGGCGCAGGACGATCGAATTCGTCTGCTGCTTTAGTGATGGTAGGGATGGTGTGGCCAGCAAGAGTTGCTGGGCCTGTGCACCATGTGAGTGTTCCGTCAGCAAGAGCTGCAGTAACGCGCAACATTTGCTCGCCCAGAGCCGCGACAACAACACCGAAGCCGTTGGAACCCTTCGCTGAAATGTTTCCGTGGACCTTGTAGGTCTCACCATCAAAGTTCGCCATCTCGTTACGTGACAACGGCATAAGGACATTCAGGTATTCACGAAGGTGACGAACCGGCTTGTCGTATGACATGCCGAGCATGCTCTCAATCACCACTTTGTGGCTGAGACCAATTCCTAACGTGAGACGATTGCCGGAAGCAGCGGCCACTGTGTGGCACTGCTGAGCAATGGCATGTGGGTGACGCGGGTATGTAGGAACCACGGAAGTTCCCAATTCGATGCGTGGAACTTCGCGGCCAACAATGGCCAGTGCTGTTAGAGCATCGTGGCCAAAGATGTTTGGTGCCCAGTAACTGGCAAACCCATCTTGTTCTGCTGACCGGGCCTCGGCGACGACATCGTCCACCGTTCCGTCGTTAACTGCTCCACCAAAAATTCCGTATTTCATAGTGAGTGACGGTATCAGAGGCAACGAATTAAACCCTTACGAGAGGCTGACGAGGTCTAGCCATTCTTTGCTGAAGTAATCCACTTGGCCATCAGGCATCAGGATCACTTTTGTGGGCTTAAGTCTCTGCACGAATTCTTCATCGTGGCTCACCATGATGATCGAGCCTGGCCATGATTCAAGAGCATCAGCTACTGCTTCACGACTTGCAGGGTCAAGGTTGTTTGTTGGTTCGTCGAGAAGCAGAACGTTGTTGCGACCCACCATCAACATGGCGAGTGCAAGTTTGGTTTTTTCTCCGCCAGACAATGAACCGGATTCTTGAAACACTTTGCTGCCCTGAAGACCGAACATGCCGAGCAGTGCACGCATCTGAGTTTCAGTCAGTGCTGAACCAGCAGGTAACTCACGACGCATGTGCCAGATCAATGATTGATTCGGGTCAAGCGTGTCGTGCTCCTGGGCGAAGTAGCCCACTTCGACTTTGTAGCCCCACTCAATATCGCCAATGTTTGCTTGCGTTGCGCCGGCCAAGATACGAAGAAGTGAGGTTTTACCCGCACCGTTGAGACCAAGAACCAAAAGACGCTCTCCACGACCTAAGTCGAACGATACGTCTTCGAAAATTGCAGGACCGCCGTAACCCTTTGAAAGACCCTTTGTGGTCACAACAGTGATTCCACTTTGAGGTGGCGGGGGGAACTTCACTGTGAGTGCGCGATCTTTCTTACGCATTCCAGTTGATTCGCCTTCAATACGTGCGATGCGCTTTTCAATGCTGTGCGCCATTGTTGCCTTCGATGCCTTTGCACCAAAACGGTCAACCACTTCTTGCAAGCGAGCAACTTCTTTTGCTTGCAGCGACGCTTTCTTCTCCGC
>CAMDLK010000068.1 GCA_945901725.1 Bifidobacterium breve
AAAAAGAGTGAACGCCAATCTAACCAGTCAACGAGCACGCCACCGATGCATGGCCCAGCTGCTGCAGCTAATCCGCCGACAGCTCCCCAGATGCCGATAGCGACGGTGCGCTTCTCAACAGGGAACTCGGGAAGAACTAGCGCAAGTGATGCTGGTGTGAGCATTGCGCCGCCTACTGCTTGCACCAAGCGGGCAAGAACAAGCAACAACGATGTTGGTGCGAAACCACACAAGATGGAACCAATACTGAAAAGCGCAAGACCGCGCAAGAATGAACGCTTACGGCCGTTCACATCAGCGAAACGGCCAGCAGTTAACAAACCTGCTGCATATGCAATGTTGTAACCAGAAAACACCCATGTCAGAAGTGTTGGGTGCCCGAGGTCTTCCTCGATTGATCGTCGCGCAACAACAACAATGCTGGTATCAAGTGAAACCAAGAAAATTGCAATTGCAGTGATGCTGAGCACTTGGTACGGGCGCGACATACGCGGCTGCTTAATGGTGTCCATGTGAATCCCCTAACTAACATGTGAACACTAGGTGAGTGAGATGAGAAGAGGTTGGTTGGACTACAAACTAAAGGGCTAATACAAAACGTCCTCTAACCAACGGTGATGGTGCCTGTCATTTCCTCATGAATTGAGCAAAAGAACGAATAGCTGCCAGCGGTCGAAAACGTCCGTGAATAAGCAGCGCCAGTCGCGTCTCGACCAGGATCTCCGTTTCGCCACGTAACATCATGTGACGAACTAGCGACGAACGCCACTGATTGACCAACTGAAATCTTGATACTGGTTGGGGTGAATGCATAGCCGTCAGTTCTAACAGTTACAGCTGAAGTCGAAGGTGCAGACGTCGTAGCGGTGGTTGGCTTCACCGTTGTCGAAGTGATCGGCGCAGTAAGAGTGATTGTTTTCATTGATGTTTTTGCCGGATAGCTCTTTGACTTAGCAATCTTCAGCGTCACAACACATGAACCTGTCGAACCCATGGTTAGTTTCGTTGGCTTTTTTGCAGGCGTTAACGTGCATGAACCCGTTTTCGACCACGTCTTAGCACCTGGAGAATTTGTTGAAACCATCGCGGACAAGTTCTTTGATTCGCCTGCTACTAAAGATGAAACTTTCCACGTCACAGTCGTGGATGGCGCAGCTGATATCGAACTGCTCGCGGCGAAACTAACCAAGGCAACAACAAGAAGTACAACCCCGCCAGAACGACGAGAAGGAGAAGACATACTCATTTCCGAATTTTAAATCACAGATCGCCTGATGTCCAACAGTGTTCCTTAAAAACAGAGAGTTGGGCTGTTAGTCCCAGCCGTCACGGCGAATTGCGTCGCCATCAGCATCTGTTGCGCGTCCGCGCCATTTCACGGCGCCAGGAGTAGCGGATAGTCGAGCGATGAGGCCCTGCATTGGGGTGCCCTCAACGGTGATCACTGCCTCGCGTGCGATGTAATGAGGGTCTTTTTCAATATCTTCCATGGAAAGAATGGGGCCGGCTGCAGCTTCGATTTCTTGAAAGATTGCAAGTGCTTCTGCTTGAGTGCGTTGTGCGAACCAGGCTTCCATTGCAGCTTCGATGATTTCACGGTTAGCAATTCGTCCAGCGAATGTTGTGAAGCGATCATCACCGTCGAAACCGAGAAGATGTACGACGCGTGCTGCGATGGAATCACTTGATGTTGAGATGCCAACAAACAGTCCGTCGGAACAGCGGTAGACACCGCGAGGCACTGTGTATGGAAGTAATGAACCCATGCGTGGTTGCAGTTCGCCCCGAGTCAGCCAGACAGTCATGAGCGGACCGAGTATTTGAAACAAACTTTCCAACAATGACACATCAACCACTTGACCTTGTTCAGACCACAGCGCAACCATGGTGGCGAATGCGGCAACGAGACCAGTTACTTCATCAGTTAATGCGAACGGCGGCAACATCGGGTCGCCACCGGGAACACCAGTGATTGATGCAAGACCCGACATCGCTTCAGCGATTGATGCGAAGCCAGGGCGGTTTGCGTATGGGCCGTCTTGTCCGAAACCGCTAATGCGAGTGATGATCAACTTGGCATTACGTGCGTGAAGAACTTCTGGTGCAAAGCCGAGCTTTTCTAGAACACCAGGACGAAAGTTTTCAACAAGAACATCTGCGTCATCGATGAGTCGCAAGAACAAATCGCGATCAGTGTCGTCTTTTAGGTTCAACGCAATGGTGCGCTTGTTGCGATTCACTAAACGCCACCACAAACCTTCGCCGTCTACTGGGTCGCGCCATCCCATGTTGCGCAGACTGTCTCCACCATCTGGCCGTTCGATCTTGATGACATCTGCACCAAAGTCTGCAAGGTAACGCGCACAGTTCGGCCCAGCAAGAACAGTTGAAAGATCAAGAACACGCAATCCCGCCAATGCGGATGTGCTGTTTAACGGAGCGGAAGAATCAGGCATCGGTCTTCGAGCGTACCCATTGCGTAGCTCTCGTAGTCAATACCGAAATCTTCATACAAGTGACGGCAACGCTCGCTCCATGCCAATGCTTCAGGCGATGACACGCGATGGACGACTTGCATGACTCCGCCTTCGTACACGCGGTACTCGGCCCATGAACCAGGGAAATCTTTCACGCATCCGATTTCAATGGTGGGAATGCCAGAACGTGGCATGCGACGAACACGATGACGATGCGTGTGGCCAGCTGTGTAGGCAAGAACGCATGCATGACGAACGGCGAGAGCGTCAAGTGCCTCACTGCTGTCTGGGTGAAGACCGAAGTACGTGTCGCTGCGTTTTCCTTCTGTCCACTGTTGGTGATGACCCATGATGATGACGGGAGTGGTGGATGAGGACAACTGATCATTGAGCCATTCGAACTGCGGCGGGTCGATGCGCCCAGTGGTCTGCATCGGAATCGTTGTGTCAATGAGTGCGATGGTGATGCCCGGCAATTCAATCCACTGATCACCTACGAATTCATTTTGATCCCGATACCGGTCATGATTTCCGCGAGCCACGAACAGTTTGTCTGCGAATGCGCCTTCATAGTGTTCACGGAATGCTGCAAACTGTTCGTCGGTGCCACCTTCAGTGAGGTCGCCCTTCACAAGAACAGCGTTCGGATTCAACTTCTTGATTTCAGCAATCGCTCCCGAATTCATCGTGATGGGGTAGGGCTGTTCACCAGGAAGCGAAAATTGAATAGGGCCAAGAGGGCTGTCATCAATACGTCCACACTCAGTTTCACCGAAGTGCACATCGTTCACTGTTGCGAGAACACTGAGCAATTGTCCTTCTGGACGAGGCAATGTTCGAAAATCAATTCCATGTTCGGTGTAGGCAGTATCAGGCTGCAAGTTCTCGTGCCGAACTACATGTTGCCCGTGGTGAAACACCGCAAGGTTGTCAGCGACAGTTGTTAGTTCTGTTGCGCTGACGGAAGTCATTATCTGATTCCGGGGCGAGCTCTGCGGGACACTGCATCGGTGACCCACCAACGACCACTGAAACGCCATGCAGAAACGGCACTGGTGTCTGATGTTGAAGTAACCATCGGCTGCGGCCACATCATGGTGACTGCAGCTGCGATTGCTGCAGCTTCTTCTTCGGTAGGAATCGGAGTGATTGTGCCGACGTTGAGGTTCATCGCTTCACCACAACTGTATTTGCAACACGGTCATGCCATGTTTGGCTTTGCGGGCTACGCAACATTGCAAGGTATCCCAACAGAAAAACGATGCCAGAGACCCAGCTCATCATGATGCGTTTGGCCGCACGGCTTTGGCCGATGAACGAACCATCAACTTCATCAAGAATGAAGACCCCAAGTTTGCGGCGAAGTGGTGAACCGCCTTGTGTACCCACCCAATAAGCCAGTACGAAAAATGAGACTACGAATTGAGCAGCTTGTGACAAACCTGCCGTGGTTCCTGTTGTTGACGCTGAAATAATCGAGAAGGGAAGACTGATTAGCGACACCATGATACCGTCACAAATGTTTGCAACAAAGCGAAGCCAGAAACCTGCTTTAGGTTCAAAAGCGATATCGCTAATTGAAACTATTTCTGGTTCTGGTGCATTCCAGTCGGGAAACGATGAATCAGACATGATGATCTATAGAGGCATGTTGCCGTGTTTACGGCGTGGGAGTTCTTCGCGCTTGGTTTGCAACATACGCAAGCCAGCGATGATCTTGATACGAGTGTCTGCTGGGTCAATAACGTCATCCACGTAGCCGCGTTCTGCAGCTGCATACGGGTTCGCATACTTCTCGGTGTATTCAGCAACAAGTTCTGCACGGCGAGCAACAGGATCTGCAGCTTGCTGAAGTTCACGCTTGTACACAATTTCAACCGCGCCTTGTGGTCCCATAACTGCCAGTTCCGCTGTTGGCCATGCATATGCAAGGTCAGCACCAATTGACTTCGAGTTCATCACCACGTACGCGCCGCCGTAAGCCTTACGCGTAATGATTTGGATACGAGGCACTGTTGCTTCACAGAATGCGTATAGCAACTTTGCACCGTGACGAATGATTCCTTCGTGTTCTTGGTTAACGCCAGGCAAGAAACCAGGAACGTCAACAAAAGTAAGAAGTGGAATGTTGAAGGCGTCGCATGTACGAACAAAACGTGCTGCTTTTTCACTTGATTCAATATCAAGAACACCAGCGAATGCCATTGGTTGGTTGCCGACAACACCAACGGTCATGCCGTCGACGCGAGAGAAACCACACACAATGCTCTTAGCCCAGTGTTCGAAGTATTCAAAGAATTCGCCGTCGTCGACAACTTCCTTGATGACTTTCTTCATGTCATATGGCTGGTTAGACGATGCAGGAAGAATGTCACGCAACATCGTGCATGAACGATTCGGGTCATCTGACGTTTCAACAGTTGGTGCTGATTCAAGATTGTTTTGGGGCAAGAATGACAACAAGAAGCGGACATCTTCAAGACATGCTTGCTCGTCAGCTGAAACGAATGTTGCAACACCGCTCTTTGATGCGTGGCTCATGGCGCCACCAAGTTCTTCGAGTGTTACGTCTTCACCTGTCACTGTCTTCACAACATCAGGACCAGTAATAAACATGTGGCTTGATTCGCGCACCATGAAAATAAAGTCAGTCATTGCAGGTGAGTACACAGCACCACCGGCGCATGGTCCGAGGATGACAGAAATTTGCGGCACAACACCAGACGATTGAACGTTGCGATAAAAAATTCCACCGTATGAGGCGAGCGATACAACGCCTTCTTGAATACGAGCACCTGCGCCGTCGTTCAAACCAATGACAGGTGCACCAACTTTGAGTGCGAGGTCCATGAGCTTGTGGATTTTTTCAGCGAACACTTCACCAAGTGCTCCACCAAAGACTGTGAAGTCTTGGCTGAACAGAAATACTTTGCGGCCTTCTATGGTTCCCCATCCGGTGATTACACCGTCTGTGTATGGACGCTCTTCAAGACCGGAGGCTTGGGCGCGATGTCGGGCAAGCATGTCGAGTTCATGAAAAGAGCCTGGATCGCACAAGAAGTCAATGCGCTCACGGGCGAGCAATTTGCCCTTGCCCTTGTGGCGCTCGACCGAGCGAGGGCTTCCGGCGTTGATCGCCTGCTGCTGACGGTCCCGAAGGTCGTCAATTTTGTCCTGCATCGAAAAGCCAGAGGTATCAGTCACCTGCGAAACGCTAGTGCCGATGGGGCCTCAGCGCCTATCTGGTGGCCAATTACCCAGCAGTGGGGACTGAAGTTGTGGTCACAATTGGGGCCGCGACCGAGGTTGTGGGGGCAACCGTGGTGATGGCGGGGGCAACGGTCGTGGCAGGAACTGGGGCAACAGAGCTTGTGGTGGTGGCCGCGGCAATCGTGGTGGTCGATTTCTCCAGACCCTGCTTGGGCTGAGTGGTCACGGTGGTTCCGTCGGCGATGATGAACGTGGTGCTCATTGGTGGCAGGTCACCAATTGTTGTGACACCCGTGACGGTGGCGGTCCATTCGCCGGGAGCACGAAGTTGCAGACCTGCGTCTTGCGCTACGAGTGCAGCCCCTGGTCGAGTGATGGGGACATTGATTGTGTAGCCCGGGAAGTTTGGATTTGTTGGAACAAGAGCGATCTTGAAATTCTGAATTCGTGACGGTCCGAATAACTCAATGAGAATTCTGTTGGGTCCAACGTCACCAGGAGTGATGGACAAGCGAACATGGAAATCGTCTTTGGCTTTCATGTCTTGCACGATTGCGTACTCAACGCGCGGTCCAGTTTCAGGGTTAAGAACATACGGCGGACGCATTGCCATTAACCAAGATGATGCTGCAAGCACAACAATGCTCAGTGACATTTCGATTCCGACGGGACGCTTGAGGCGGTACACAACTTTTTCATTGAGTGATTTCGCACGTTGCATACCACGCAAAATGAATTGACGAACCGCCGCGCTAACAAACAACATTGCGATGACTAGAAGTGTCTTGAATAACACAAGTCGCCCGTGGCCACTGTTGATCAAGCTGATGCCGTCTATACGCCATACCTGAAAAACACCTGTAGAAACAATGCCAATCGTTAATGGTGTTGCGAGTCGCGCCCACCCGCGAAGAGCATCAACAAGGTCGCTGTTTCCAGGACCATGAAGAATCACTCGCCAAATAATTGAAATACTTCCCACCCACATTGCAATGAATGCCATGTGAAGAATTGCGACAACAATTCCCAAAACAACTGCGCGCCCGGTTGCTCGATCGAAACCGTACGAGATCATCATGAGCGCTAGAAGAACTGTGGTGGGAACAACATTCGTTGGTTCAAGAACTCGTTCTGTGATCCACGCGTAATAGCCAAGGCCGCCAACGACCAGAAGCCGAACAAAGACTGCGCGGCCCTCATTCGTTTCAAAGAGTGGGCCCCATGAAGTAGGAGAAATTGACGAAGCAATTCCACCACCTGATTGTCGAGCAGTCATGAGAATGATGAGTACAAAAATTGATACGCCAGCAATGATCGAGATTTGGCGAAAATACTTTTCGGTAATGCCGTACTCAACACCCTCTGGCCAGACGAGTTTGACAAACATCAGTCCGCCGAAGAGGGCGCAGACCGCAAAGAAGACAATGAGCTTCATCAGGCCGATGGGGCCTCCAAGTCGAGGTGCGGTTTCTTCAACAGCTGTTCCGTCGACCGGAATGGTGGTGCCAGGAGAGCCAGGCTCAGCGGCGGGAACCGTGGTTGTCACTTGTGTTTGGGCGGTGAAATTGAAGGACCCAACGCTGCCATCTGGCAGTGACCAGTTCACGACGCATGAGCCGTTTTGAGGCACCTGGGTCAGGGCAGCCGAAATCGTGACGCCATCGGCTGATAACTGTGGAGGCCCGAGATTGGTCAGTTTGGATTCACAAGCCAAGGAAAGCCCCATCTGGGAGGCAATTTCTGCTCCGCCTACGGGCAGGGTGAATTTCAGTTGCAACTGAGTGGGGGCCAGGGTGACCACTTCGCCGGCGGTAGGGCTGGATGAAGCCAAGGTGTTGTCGCCAGCGGCATGGGCGGGGCTGGCTGAAAAGGCAAGGGCAGATACGACTGCAATGAAAAGGAGAGGAAGGCGACGCATGGTGTGAGAAAACGGTAGCCAAGATTGGACCCCGATGAGTGCTTAACCTTTTCACACAGCGGTCCTCGGTGCACCGCATTGGTAGGGTCGTTTCGATGGCAACCCAGTCCCTGTACCGACGTTTCCGCCCAAGGAAGTTCTCTGAGCTCTACGGCCAGGACCATGTGGTCATGGCGTTGCGCAATGCCGTCATTAATGGCCGCGAGGGCCAGGCCTATTTGTTCTCTGGGCCACGAGGCACGGGAAAGACCTCAACAGCACGAAT
>CAMDLK010000069.1 GCA_945901725.1 Bifidobacterium breve
GTGCACAACTCAAAAGCGGTGTACCAGCGTTACCTCAGTTGGTATGACGGCAACCCTTCAAACCTCAACAAATTGCCACCTACCGAAGTAGGTAAACGATATGTAGACCTTGCTGGCGGCGCTGATGCATTAGTTGCAAAAGCACAAAATGCATTCGACGCTGGCGATTATCGCTGGGTGACAGAGTTACTAAATCATTTGATCTTTGCGGACCCAACCAACACGGCTGCACGTAACTTGCAAGCAGATGCAATGGAACAACTTGGTTACCAGGCTGAATCTTCTACCTTCCGCAATGCGTACCTGATGGGTGCACAAGAGCTTCGTCAAGGACCACCAAAGCCAACACCCATGCCTGTTCGCAATAAAGGCTTGTTGCTTGCAATGACAATCGATCAACTCTTCGACTCGCTTTCGGTACGCATGAAGTCCGAAGAATTGGGTGGTGTTTCACTATGTGTGAACTGGCACTTCACAGATATTGATGAGAAGTGGATTCTTGGAATCTCAAATCGCACGTTGTATGCAACTCCTGGACGTCATGAAAAATCTGCTGCTGCAACAATCACGTTGACCCGCCTCACCATGCTCGATGTGGTCACGCAGGCAACAACCTTCGTTGATCAAATTACTGCTGGCACAATCTCGATTGATGGCGATGCATCAGCGTTATTAGAGATTTTCGGCAAACTCGACAACATCACGACAGGTTTTGCAATCGTCGAACCGTAATCATTCCGGGGGGAACATGACAACAGAACTATGGCAACTAGAAGCAAACGAAACTGCTCGTCTCGTTCGTGAACGAACTGTTAGCGCTGTAGAAGTTACCGAATCCCATATTGCGCGTATTGACGCAGTCAACGGCAAACTCAATGCAATCGTGGTGCGCACTGATGAACATGCTCGCGCGCAGGCAGCGCTAGTTGACAATGGTTCCGTAACTGGCCCGCTTGCTGGTGTTGCAATGACAACTAAAATCAATACCGACCATGTGCCCTACGCAATGGACAATGGCATCGCAATGTTGAAAGACAACATGTCTTCAATGACACACAAATGTATTGAAGGACTGCTTACTGATGGTGCCGTCATGTTGGGCCGCACCAACTCGCCTTCGTTCGCTCTGCGGTCACACACTGGAAACGATTTGCACGGTGAGACCCATAACCCACACGGAATACATTTGACACCTGGTGGTTCTAGTGGCGGTGCTGGTTCAGCAGTTGCGTCGGGAATGTGCGCGATTGCTCAAGGTAACGACGTTGCAGGTTCAGTTCGATGGCCAGCATTTTGCAATGGCATCATCGGATTGCGACCAACAATGGGACGCATGCCAACAGGCGGCACAAATCCAAACCCACGTGGCTTTTCCGCAATGATGATGTCAACGCAAGGTCCTCTTGCTCGCACAATGGCTGATCTTCGTCTCACATATTCAGCAATGCAATATCCGAACTGGAATGACCCGTTCTGGGTACCAATGCAGAACGACTTCCCTGCTCCGAAGTCTTCTATACGTGTTGCCCTCATTACTGAAGATGGCCACCCCATGGATGATGCGACAAAGACCGCAGTGCGAACAGCCGGACGCTTGCTGGAGGATGCCGGTTACGAAGTGGACGAGATATCTCCGCCGATGCTGGAGACTCTGTTTTCTATGTGGCTTCGCTTGGGAGCCATGGATGTGTTGTTAGGTCTTGTTCCCACGTTGCCAAGCATCAATGACTCGGGCCTGACTAAGGCAACAGAAGGAATGTTGCCGATGTTTCCCGAGGCAACTCCACAAGTACTGATGAAGGCACTTGCAGACAGAGACATGATGTTTCGCGCATGGAACCAATTTTTTGAAACATACCCATTAATCGTGACGCCAGTTCTGACAAAACCATTTATGAGAATGAACGAAGACATTGAAGGTTCCGAAATAATGGCACCACTGTGGGACCACCTTCGGTACACCGTCAATTTGGCGTCTCTCGCAATACCGTCGCTTGCCTTTCCTATAGGGAGCCACGAGGGCGCGCCACAAGGCGTCCAAATCGTGTCTCACTCATGGCGCGAAGACTTGCTGCTCAACGCTGGTGACGCTTTAGAGTTGCGACTTGGCAAGGTTCAGGTCGTCGACCCTGTCTGGTAATTGACCCCATCCACCACCATTCCCTTCCGATTGATTAAAACATGGGTGGGCGGAGACTCACCTTTCTAGGGGGATCCTTATGAAACATTCACGCATAATGGGTGCCGAAGCTTTCGGTACTTTTCTTCTCATGATGGGCGGACCTGGTACCGCCATTCTTGTTCCTGCATTCGACGGCAAAGTCTTGATGGTGTCTTTGGCATTCGGACTTTCGTTACTTGTCGCTGCATATTCAATTGGCCCCGTGTCCGGATGCCACATCAACCCCGCCGTCACCATTGGTCTTGCAATTAGCAAGAAACTAGATAAAGCACTTATTCCCTATTACATCGTTAGCCAACTAATTGGTGCGGCACTTGGTGGTGCAGCAATTCTGGGAATTGCATCGGGAATAAAAGACGGATTCTCGGTTTCGACCGCCAACTTTGCCGTTAACGGATACGACGCGTTGTCACCAAACGGATACAACTACATGTCAATGATGTTGGTGGAGATAATTCTCACAGCAGTTCTTGTCTATGTCGTATTAGCCACGACGAGTCCAAAATTCTCGCAAGGCTTTGGTGGACTGACCGCCGGTATGACACTTGCTTTGATTCACATGATCAGCATTCCTATTGACAACACGTCAGTCAACCCAGCCCGGTCGTTCGGAGTTGCGATTTTCGCTGGTGGAGATGCAGTGACTCAGTTATGGGCGTTCTTCGTGTTTCCCATCATTGGCGCTGTAATTGGCTCAATTCTCTACAAGGCCATCAACGAATAAACCGTGTTCCTTGTGGCATAACAACGTGGGCGTTCAACCGCCTACTGTTATTCCATGACATCGATTCTTGATATCCCACGCGTCAACACCCCTACAGGTGGTTGGCACGGCGAAATGCCAGGCCCATTCTTAACTGCGGCTTCAGAACCACTTGTTGCCGGAGCCCCGGACCTACGTGGAACATGGCGCGCACTGGAAGTCACCATGAACGGCGAACGCGCACCAGAGAACATGCCAATGTGGAAACACGTAGAGCGCATTGAACAAGCGGGCGACCGCGTCATTGTCACAGCCGGTCATGTCATTCACGACTTCGCTCATGTCGATGGCACTTTCGAAAATGGCTGTCACGATGTTTTGGAGATGGATCTCAAAACCCCAATGGTGGTGGCAGCAAGTTACGAAGACGGCGTGCTGGTGCTTCGCCCGCAAGGAATCCCCGGCATTGAGGTCAAGCGGTGGCGAGACGGCGAATACCTGATGTGGGAATACCACGGCGCTTTCTCTATGAAGCTGGAGCGCATAATCTAAAGACCTCACCGAAATGAGGTCGCCCTATGGCGCATCGCGTCACTGCACCAGCTATGCAACGAGCACGTCGCTTGCTCGACCAACGCATCACCCCATTCATAACAAGTGGAGCAATCAACTTCACAGTTACTGCAACGCAAGAGTGGTTCGAATCCCCCGGGTATGACGCAGCAGTTGCATCACCAGTCACGCCATTCTCCATTGGTTCTAAATGGGGCCAGGCTTGGCATACACGTTGGTTTCATCTCACTGCGGTGGTTCCACAACATTTAGCAAACGTAAACATCGCCGCTTACGTGGATATTGGATTCAACGGACGAGGTGACGGTTTTCAAACTGAAGCTCTTGCGTACATGAATGGGCAAATCGTTCATGCAATTCAACCAGACCGTCGACTTGTTCATCTCGGCGCACATGATGCTGGAACAGAAATTGACATCTGGGTTGAAGCTGCAGCAACGCCAATCATTGCCGGACACGAATACGGCTACGGCCCAACAACATTCGGTGACCCTGCAACAGCGCCCACACATTCTGTGTACACATTGCGTGCGGCACAACTAGTTGCATACAACTCTGCAATCAATGATTTGGCAATTGCTCTGCACGCAGTAATTGACCTCACGATTGATCTTCCTGATAACGCCCCACAGCGAGCTCACGCCTTTGCAGCACTTGAACAATGCGACCTTGCGCTTGACGTGAATGATGTTGCCGGCACTGCCGAAGCGGCGCTTCGCACACTTGATGCAGTGTTGGGTGTTGGCAACGGACCATCAGCACACATGATCACTGCGACAGGTCATGCTCATCTTGATACGGCATGGCTGTGGCCTATTCGTGAAACACGACGTAAGGCAGTACGCACATTTGCCAACGCTGTTGACTTGTTAACCAAGAATCCCGACGTTGTGTATTGCCATAGCCAGGCACAGCATTACGCATGGGTGGCAGAAGACGCGCCAGACATCTTTGCTCGCGTAACGGAACTTGTTCGTGAAGGCCGATGGGAAGTAATTGGTGGAATGTGGGTAGAGACTGACCTCAACTTGCCATCAGGTGAGAGTTTGCTCCGCCAACTTGCACAAGGACAACGTGCATTCCGTGAATGGTTTGGAGTCACTTGCAGTGGTGCATTCTTGCCAGACGACTTCGGATACCCAGGCTCACTGCCCCAAATTGTTTCGCACGGTGAATGCAATTGGTTCTTTACCCAAAAACTGAGCTGGAATGAAACAAACAAGTTTCCTCACAACACCTTTTGGTGGGAAGGAATTGACGGCACGCAAGTATTCACACACTTCAGCCCGGTCGACACGTACAACGCAATCATGACGCCATCGCAATTACGTTTTGCGGAGCGCAATTACAAAGATCATGCAGGCTCTTCTCATTCACTAGTTCTTTATGGCCACGGTGATGGCGGTGGCGGACCGACACAGACGATGATCGACCGTGGTCGTTTAGCTTCTGATCTCGAAAATGTCCCACGAGTCACCTTCGGCACCGTTGCAGGCTTCTTTGAGAAGTCACAGAAAGAATACGGCGCTACTGCTCCTCGCTGGGTCGGTGAAATGTATTTCGAAAAACACCGCGGTACGTATTCAACACAAGTTGGTACGAAACAAGGCAACAGATCAAGTGAGCGTTTACTGCACGAGCTTGAATTGTGGTCAGCACTTGCTCGTGTTCGCCCACCTGCTCTTGACGAACTATGGCAACACGTTCTGACACAGCAATTCCACGACATCATTCCTGGCTCTTCAATTGCATGGGTGCACGATGATGCTGAAGCTATTCACGCAGAAGTTGCTTCAAATATTGAAGCCTTATTAGTGCGTGTTATTCCGGTTGCTTCTGGAGACACTCATATTCTAAATCCGGCACCAGTGGTGCTCCGTTCAGTTGTTGATATTGATGCCACACCAATGTGGGTGGAAGCAGAATCGTTCGGAGCAGCTCTACCTACCGCAACACTTCCTGCGGATGTAACGCCAGTCTCGGTTTCAACGGATGATGATTCGCTCACAGTGTCAAATGGCATCATCACAGTGACATTTAGTGCAGAGGGAGCAATCACACACTTTTTAAACGGCAACCGAGATTTGATTCCCGAGTCAGCTCAGGCCATGTTCGTCATGCGACAAGACACTCCTGCCGAATACGACGCATGGGATATTGACGCAACCGATGCCAATGCGCCTTCGACCCCGCTGCTTGCTACTGCACCGCCAGTGATTGTGGAATCAACTCCCCTGCGCTCCACCATTGAGTGTGGGTTTGCCACGGACGCATCTCGATTCACTGTTCGTTTCTCATTACGAGCTGGCGCCTCGCAACTTGATATTTCAGTTGATGCAGATTGGCACGAGCAAGAGCGGCGCTTGCAGTGGGTGCTACCCACAGACCTTCGCGCACTTCACGCGGTGTGTGGAACCCAATTCGGACATGTCACTCGGGCACGCCATGCAAACACAAGCTGGGATGTTGCGCGATTCGAAGTATGCGCTCATCGCTACGTGGCAGTGAGTGAACCAGCTTTCGGCGCAGCGATTCTTGCCGATGGCCCACGCGGCTATGACATTCGTGGAGATGAATTACAACTCACTGTGTTGCGGTCTCCGAAGTTCCCGGACCCCGAAGCAGATCTTGGGCATCAACATTTGCAATGGTCAGTCTCGCTACTAGATGGTGACCCCATCACAAACGGAATTGAAAACGCCGCAGCACTGATGGCTCACCCAGTTCGCATCCTTGACGGTGTTCCACGCGTGCCCGCCTCAGTGATTTCACTTGATGTTCCTGGTGCACTGATTAGCGCTGTGAAACCCGCTGATGACGGAAGCGATGACATCATTGTGCGCCTGTGGGAAACACGTGGCGGTCGTACAAACGGAGTTCTGACCATCGATGGAATGACAGCCGCACAGACTTGTAACGCATTAGAAGATGCAGGAGCATCTCTGAATGTTTCTGCTGACGGAACACTT
This sequence comes from Bifidobacterium breve, assembly GCA_945901725.1. GTDB lineage: Bacteria > Actinomycetota > Acidimicrobiia > Acidimicrobiales > Ilumatobacteraceae > UBA2093. The sequence continues at coordinate 6,428 of CAMDLK010000069.1, forward strand.
GCAATTGAATTGCAGCCGTTTCAAATTATGACCCTGCGTATTACGCAGGACTAACTACGCGATAGCGCCAAACATTGCCATCAGTGGAATGGCTGCCCGCATGTCACCAGTTGTGCCTTCGCCCATACGGTTCATCACGTAGGCATATGTCAACTCGGCGTCAAGGTCATTCACAACAAGTGAACCGCCCCATCCACCCCAGAAGCATGCACGTGGGTTCGGACTTAACGGTGTGAATTCAGAATTCAATCCGTAACCCATTCCGAATTTCATCGGCACACCAAGAATCAAATCCTGGCCAGACATTTGTTCGGTAAACAATGCTTCCACTCCGGCAGCAGACAAGAAGCGCTTGCCACCTGCTTCTCCACCATGAGAAATAATCGACTGCACTTGCGCAACAGAACGCGCATTACCTTGGCCGTTCGCAGCAGGACTTTCACATTGACGCCACTCAGGTGTCCATGCAATTTCGGCAGCGATCTTTGGGTTGCTATAGGTACGAACCGCAATGCTGTCTGGTTGTGCAGTTGGATCAAGCAAACTAACGCCCGGGATGACATTCGAAATACGGTGATGATGTTCCGGTGCCGTACCAATATGGAAATCTGCACCTAGTGGTTCTGCGAAATTTTCACGGAAGAAGTTGCCGAGCGACTGCCCTGTCACGCGCTTAACCACTTCACCAATGAGATAACCCTGAGTGATTGCGTGGTAACCCGACTGTGAACCAGGTGTCCACCACGGTGCCTGAGCACCAAGAACTGCCGCACACTTGTCGTGGTTGAATAAATCGTCAGATGTCATGGGCTCTGCCCAACCAGACAATCCGGCCGTATGCGCCATGAGATGACGGATTTCAATTCCCTCTTTCCCATTCACTTTGAATTCAGGCCAGTACTTGTAGACCGGATCGGTGAGTGATATTTCACCACGGTCAGCAAGCGTGAGCAGTGTGAGAAACATCATGGTCTTTGTTGTTGACCACACGTTGACGATGGTGTCACTCTGCCATTCAGATGTACGCTCCATCTCGCGATGCCCGCCCCAGATATCAACAACCATCTCGCCCTTGTAGATGATGGCAACTGATGCGCCCACTTCGAAACCATCGTTGAAATTACTTGCGAATGCCTCGCTGACGCCTTCAAAACCAGGCTTTACTTTTCCATGCACAGTGACCACGACTGCCCCCTTTTGTACGAACAGACACTACTGTGAAGGAAACACGCCGTAGGCAGTGAACACATGGGGGGTCCAAAATGGCTGACAGATTTGAAAACGGATTCGGTGGCTTAG
>CAMDLK010000070.1 GCA_945901725.1 Bifidobacterium breve
GAGAAGTCGCGGGTAATCATCGCCCATTCCATTGCAGCAAAAGCCGCTATGGCAGAGACGCACGACAACGTCGAAAAACGTGGAACCAAACGCAGAACTTTTTCGTCTTCGTTGCGCGTTCCCATGACCGCCGCAATCAATCCAAAGAATGCACCAATCAGCCCAACGAGAAGAGCTGCACGTCCGAGCGGGCCAGCTAGCCCTTCAACACCGAGCATGCAGCTGCCTCTTCATTTGCTTCATCAATTCTTGTGGCATTTTTTTCCACGTATTGATTTGAATGCTTTACTTCGATGCGGTCGCTCTCAAACACACCGTTCACTATTCGTCCATGCGCGATCACTGGAATGCACTCTTGAAAAACACCACCTGGGTCTCCGGAATATGCAACCTTCAAAGTCTTTTTGTTGAAGTCAAGAACGAACGTGGTGCCACCATCAGCTTGTTTGATTGAACTCTGTTCAACGACACCCTGAACACGCATGCGGCGTTCACCATCGCACCCGCTACGCACGCCTATTTCATCAACATTGCAGTAGTAGTCAATTGCACTTGTAAGAAATTGAGTAACGATTACGCCACCACCCAATAAAGCTGCAACAACAATCAGAATTGGCAACCAACGATGTTTGCGGGCTGGCGGCTGAGCACCCGGTTCGGTGGCTGTACGTGGCGTTAGGTCCACGGCATTTCCTCGCGTGTTGCTTGTTTTGCTAATTCTCGACCACGACGCAACACCCAAATGGCATACGCACCAACCGAGACAGCCGTAATGATCCAACTACCAAAGATAAAAGATGCATGTTCCATGATTTCTACGCTCCTGCTTCATTTCGTCGAGCAGTAATGGCCACGTCAAGTCCACGATCAGAGAACGCATCTTCCAACATCATGGCGCGCTGGCGATGCAGTACAAGCCATACGAACAACATCGTGAATGCAACTAGTCCGAGGAACAGCGAGAACAACATCAAGCCATCTAGTTCAACTTTTGCATTGGGGTTGGCCACGGATGCTTCTTGATGCAGCGATCGCCACAAAGTGACACTGAAATGCACGAGTGGGATCTCCAGAATTGCGAGGAGCGCAAGAACCGACGAACGACGTGCGCGTTGACGGTGCGTGCCACCTAACTGGCGCACGGCTAGGTACCCAACATACGTAATGAAGAGGAATGCGGTACTTGTGAGACGTGCGTCCCAAACCCAGTAGGTACCCCACGTGAGCCTGCCCCACATACTTCCGGTCACTAATGACACTGCAACAAACAAAACACCAATTTCACCAGATGCACCAGCGACACGATCCCACGCAAGAGATCTGTTCTTACCCGACAAATACACACCAGAGCACAAGGCAGCGAGACCGAACGCGATGTATGCAGTCCAGATTGAAGGAACATGAATGTACATAATGCGCACGGTGCTTCCCTGCACTACATCTTCAGCAGAAAACCACAACCCACACAGCGCAAGCGTTGCAAGCATGAGAATGACAACGATCCCGAGCCGCCGCGTTGCAGAAGTTCCGGTGCCTGACGTTTTGGCCATGTTCACATCCACTTCACTAAGTCTGACCGCCAGAAGGCGATGCGGGAAATCGGGACCTATTCGTCGACCAGAGGACCAAAGGCAACGGTTCCGACAGCGCTAAATAGAACCGCAAAGACCAAAAGAAGGCCAATCCATGGCCACCCTTCGGACACTGTGGTGCCACCGCTACCAAAGGCCGCCTCGGTCGCCCGTGTGGCGCCGATCAGGACAGGTGCTACTGCTGGCAGCAATAGAAGCGGAAGAAGCGTCTCCCGACCCCGTGCGCCTGCAGCAAGACCTCCGTACAGAGTACCCACGCTTCCGAGCCCAATGGTTGCCACCACAAGGGTGACTATTGCCTCACAGAAACCCGCCAACGTCATTTCCACGCCGTAGAGAATGACAGCTGTCGCCACAAGCATGAGTTCCAAAACAAACAATTGCACCATCAAAGCGATTGTCTTACCCATGAAAATTGCACCCATGTCAACACCTGCAACTCGTAACGCATCAAGTGCACCATCGGCAGATTCGACTGTGAATGATCGCTGAATGACAACAAGCATGCTGAACAACGTTGCCAACCACACAAGGCCTGGAGCAACGCGCTGAAGAATGCCGTCGTTGTCAAGTGCGAACGCAAATAGAACCATCACGATGGCAGCAAACGGAGCTACTTGATTCACCAAGATGCGGCTATTCCATTCAATGGTGAGGTCCTTGCGTGCAACTGCAATTACTACGCGACGCTTACTGATACCCGTGGTGCTCATGCTGCCCCGCCCCCGTCAATAGTGACAGTGCGTGTTGCTAAATCAAGTGCACGATCACGTTCGTGGCTAGCAAGAACAACTGTTGCCCCTGAAGCAACAGCGGAACGAAGCAAGGCGTCTAATTCATCGCGACCAGCGGCATCCAAGCCCGCATGTGGTTCGTCAAGCAACCAAATTTCTGCACGGCGAACAATCAAGCTTGCCAATGCACATCGACGTCGTTGTCCAGCAGACAACTGTGACGCTTTCACGTCGGCCAGTCGGCCATCTATTCGCATCGTTGACATCGCGGTAGAAACCTCTGATGCCGTGGCAGCAACTGTTGATGCCCAAAACTGCAAGTTCTGCATCACGGTGAGGTCGAGATACAAACCGTTCGCATGACCCAGTAATCCGACGCGCGAACGAATGGCTTCCCTGTTCGTCGCAAGATCTATTCCAAGAACATGTCCAGTTCCGCGTTCTATTGGCATCAGCCCGGCACACACTCGCAACAGTGATGTTTTGCCCGCACCATTCGGACCCTGCAACAACACGATTTCTCCGCACTGCACAGAAAGATCAACGCCCGCCAGTGCAGGAAATTGACCAAGGACCGCAACAACACCTGAGAGCTCGATAACGGTGTCCATGCCGTAGCCACGCTAGTGACCTGTTGCCATCACTACCAACGCCACTACAGTCGCCAACATGGCAAAGGACATGAACGCATCACCAGGGCGCATCTCTCGCCTTATTGATTTTCTCGGCCGCACCATGATTGTGGCTGGTCTTTTGCTCTTGTCCTTTGTGGCATACCAATTGTGGGGTACCGGAATCGTTGAAAGTCGTTCCCAAACTGCAATTGCGAAACAGTTCGTAAAACCTCAGCCAATCCAACCCCAATTGGGCGGACTAGTTGGGCGAATCACTATTCCGTCTATTGGAGTTTCCAAATATGTCGTTGCTGGCGTGCGGCTTAAAGATCTAGAGCGGGGTCCCGGACTTTTTCCTGGTTCGCCACTCCCAGGACAAAAAGGCAACGTTGCCATTGCTGGACACCGAACAACGTTCGGCGCTCCCTTTAGCCGCATTGACGAACTTCGTGGCAATGAAAGAATAATTCTTGAATCCAAAGATGGCACTTTCACTTACATAGTTAATGGTGAACCAAAAATCGTTTTGGCCACAGATACTGCAGTTGCAAAAACTACAAACCCTGACATTGCGACAATTACTTTGGTCTCGTGTTATCCGAAATGGACATCAACAAAACGCATTGTTGTGGTAGCCACTCTTGATTCAACCGTGTTGCCACTGCCTGCAACACCATTAGTGACTAGCGAACCAATTGATCAGCAATCAATCGCCGGTTGGTTTCATGACCCGACCGCCTGGCCCACCGTTCTCTTCTTTGGACTTGCCTTGATAGTGATCCGAATTGTCGCTGGCTTGATGACGCGTCGTGGTCGCCGCAAAATCTTTGTTTACCCCATCGCGTTCGGCATCTTCATCCCCACTCTCTTCTTATTTTTTGGTGGACTGGCGCGACTCTTGCCGGCAAATCTGTAACCGCAGGGGCATAGCGACTTGAATCCCCTACCATTATTGGTATGTCAAATACCGAACCAAGCAACGATCCCGTTCGTTCACGTCGGCAAACAATCTCGCGTATCAACAATGCTGCCAATCGGCTCGGCTATTTACTTTGGGCTATTGCAATGGTCTGTTTTGTTGCTGCATTCGTTGTCGGATTCAAAGGCCTACTTGTCAATGTGGTTACTGCATGCATCATCGCCGGTTCTGTCTGCCTGGCACCATCAATCATCATCGGTTATGCAGTCAAGGCTGCAGAGCGTGATGATCTTGAACATGGCCGATAGAACTCACTCATGACTTCTGTATCATTTGATCGTCGTAGACAAATTCTTGACACTGCGCTCACTTCTTTTTCTGTTGCGGGTTACCACAACACATCGATGAACGACATCGCGGAAGCGCTGTCGATGACAAAGCCAGTGGTGTACCAATACTTCGATTCAAAACGTGCCCTGTATCTCGAACTACTGCGATTTGTGGGCGACGATCTTGTCACCACCGTCACCGCCTCAGTGGCAGGTTCGAACAATCCACATGATCAAGCCGAGCAAGGAATGATCGCCTACTTCACGTGGGTTTCGAATAACAAAGACGCATTCGCGCTGTTGTTCGAAAGCTCTGCACGAGTCGATGCTGAATTTACGGACATCGTCAGCGAATTCGAAGATGCCGCCGCTCGAGCTATTGCTCCGTTCATCAACGCGAACATCTCGGCAGACGACCAAGTGACTTTTGCAATTGGTTTGGTAGGCATGGCAGAAACAGTCAGCCGGCAAGTACTACGACATGGGCGAGACTTTGACCCAGTGGCACTTGGTCGCGCAGTTGCCGCACTCGCATGGGGTGGACTTCGTTTGATAGGGCAACCAAACATCCCCTAGAAATCGACAAGGAGGTACGCCTCTCCATTCGTGGGTACAATTAGGACATGGCAGTCCCCGGCGAACATCATCCAGCTTTCGAAGAGTATTGCGAAACTATTTTTGAATTGCGCGAAGATGACCTTGATGTAATTCAGGCACGCATAGCTGATCGTCTGCGAGTGTCTCGACCATCAGTATCAGAAATGATCAAACGCATGTCCGACGAATCTCTCATTGAAGTTGCTGGCGGAAAGATCACCTTGACAGTTACTGGTGAAGAACTTGCAGTGCGAGTTGTTCGTCGTCATCGCATTGCAGAAAGATTCATCACCGACATTCTTGGTTTGTCATGGTCCCTTGCACATCGCGAAGCGGGCCGTTGGGAACATGTCATGTCACATGAGGTAGAAGTTGCGATGAGTCGTTTGCTCGGCGAACCCACCACCTGCCCACACGGAAATCCAATTCCTGGTAGCGGATACGAACCGCCAGTAGCCAAGAAATTGTCCGAACTCTCTTCGGGTCAAGAATTTACTGTTTCTCGCATCCCCGAAGAACTTGAGTTCACTCCTGGCATGTTGGAGTTCCTTGAGACTTCACATTTGGTTCCGGGATCGCACGGAACAGTGCAGGTCGGCGCGGAAGCGGGCGACATGACTGTCATGATTGATGGCACTTCTGTCACGGTGGATTCCTTTGCCACCGTGCGCATACTTGTGACTGTCTAATTCCCTCACCATCGGAGCTTCTCGATGACGACTATCAAACGCTTACTGAGTATTTCCCTTTGCGCTATCGCTCTCACTTCATGCGCCACCGAAATTACCGGCAGCACGGAATCAACTATTGCGCCCGTCTCTACATCAACCATCCCTGTAGCGCCAACCGGTTCAATCATCTCCCTACTAGAACAATTAGTTCCAATTGCTGATGGTCTCGGTCAAGCCGTTGTCGATGGTGACTCAAAGGTACTCAAAGAAAAAGTTGCACAAGCCGATGCAATCTTGTTGGCAATAGAGCCCTTGATTCGTGAATCAAAAATTGATGTGCTTGAAAGCGTGCAGCGCATCGTTGACCTGATTCACACGGCTGCAGAGAGAAAAAGACCTGCCGATGCAGACAAAGCACTTCGTTTCATTCCACTCATTATTGATGCAGTAATACCACTTCTCAACTACTAGCGGTTACAACATTGCGTCAGGCAATGGCATGCGATGAACCACTGTCAAGCTGCGCGTGGAACGCGTCAGTGTCACGTACAGCAGGCGCAGGCCCTGAGCATCGTCAGCAACAATTGCTGAGGGCTCAACCACGATGACATCATCAAGTTCGAGTCCCTTTGCCAACGACGCGGGGACAATAGACAGGTTCTCATCAAGGCCGGCGGCTTGAGCGCGACCGTGAGGAACTGATGCAGCGTCTAACGCAGACGACATCTGATCAACCATGTCATCAGGGCAGATAATCGCTGTTCTGCCTCCGCCAGCCTGTTGCAGGAGAACTCGGGCGCGGGCAATAACCGCTTCGTGTAACGCGTCGGCAGATTCAACAGCAGTGATTACAGGCACTTCGTCACCGTCGCGCACACTTCTCGGCGCACGAAGCCCCGGAGTTGCAACATGCATAACCTTGTCGGCCAGTTCCATGATTTGCGCTGGAATGCGATAACCAACAGACAACCCAACGATGCGCGGAGTTTTGCGTGACGGCAGATGCTCAAGAACATCCTTCCAATCATTCGGTGCAAGAGGCCCCGTTGCCTGAGCAATATCCCCGACAACAGTCATTGAGCCGCTGAGAGAACGACGTGTGACCATACGCAACTGCATCGGTGTGAGATCTTGCACTTCGTCAACCACAATGTGTCCGAAGGTACGAATCTCATCAGTTTCGTCAACCTTGCCGCTCTTTCGTGGGCGAGGGCCCAGCAAGAAACGTGCCTCATCGAGAAGTGCAGCATCGGCGTTACTCCAGCGCACGTCCTCTAATGAATCAGAACGGTCGCGATACAAAGCCAAGTAATCAGACTCGGGCAAGATGCCATTCGCAGCCAACTTAAGCAATGCTTTTGAGCCGAACAGGTCGTGTAGCAACTGAGCGGGTGTCAGCACTGGCCACATGCGCTCTAATACAGCACGAATTTCTGGTGTACCGGTTAGAGCGTCACGAATATCTTCTGCATCAGCACCGCTTCGGAAACTTGCAGCCAATGCCGCCCACACCTCGTTTTCTACATATCGACGTGCTTGGTTGTGGCGGTGATAACGACGACGTGCAGCCTTAATAATTTGCACTGACTCTTCAGCACGCAAACGTACAAAACCAACGCCGTATGGCAATTGCACATCTTCACGAAGCGGACGCTCGCGATCTGAGATTGCTTTGTCAATAACCTTTGCGATGCGCTTGTTGCCCTTGACCCTCGCAACATTTGAAGATTCACGTAATCCGAACTGCACCTCAGGAATGAGGTCTGCCAAAATGACTTGCTGCACGCCTGCTTCGCCAAGCGACGGCAACACACGTTCGATATAGCGCAAGAACACTCTGTTTGGCCCAATAACCAATACGCCTTGATCTTCTAGTGGAAAACGATGTGTGTACAACAAATACGCAGCACGGTGAAGCGCAACAACTGTCTTGCCTGTTCCGGGACCACCCTGCACCACAAGAACGCCGGCCTGCGGTGAGCGAATGATTTCATCTTGTTCGGCCTGGATAGTTGCAACAATGTCGCCAAGTTGGCCAGTTCTACTGCGACCAAGCGCGGTGAGCAATGTGCTGTATCCGCGAAGTCCTTGACGCGGGTCATCACCGCCGAGTCCATCATCTTGTCCAACACCAAGATGTCCTTCACCAAACAACTCATCTTCGAGTGCCAACAGTTGCGGACCTTCAACAACAAAATGTCGCCGACGTAGCAAACCCATTGGCTCACGGCCGGTCGCGCGATAAAACGG
>CAMDLK010000071.1 GCA_945901725.1 Bifidobacterium breve
TTTGTTGACCTATGTCGCGGACCTCACGTACCTTCAACTTCTCGTCTTGGGCATTTCAGTCTCATGAAAGTTGCTGGTGCATATTGGCGCGGAAATGAAAAGGGCCCGATGCTGCAACGTATCTACGGCACCGCATGGGAATCTGATACGGCTCTCAAAGAGCATTTGCATCGACTTGAAGAAGCAACTAAGCGAGATCATCGTCGCCTTGCTAACGAACTAGACCTGCTGTCCTTTCCAACCGAACTCGGTGGCGGACTTGCTGTATGGCATCCAAAGGGCGCAATTGTGCGCAAATTGATGGAGGACTACAGCCGTCAACGCCACCAAGATGGCGATTACCAGTTTGTGTACACCCCGCATCTTGCGAACGCGAATCTTTTTGCCAAGTCAGGTCACCTTGATTTCTATGCCGACGGTATGTATCCGCCAATGGAGATGGATAACGGCACTTATTACATGAAGCCAATGAACTGCCCGATGCACTGTCTTATTTTTGATAGTCGTCAACGCAGTTACCGAGAGCTGCCTCTGCGTTTGTTCGAGTTGGGCAACGTGTACCGGTATGAGCGCGCCGGAACTCTTCATGGGCTTCTCCGTATCCGTGGGTTTACTCAAGATGACAGCCATATTTATTGCACAGAAGAACAAATGGCTGATGAGATTTCTTCCTTGCTTGACTTCATCATGTCGGTGTTGCGCAGATTCGGTTTCAACGATTTTGAATTTAACTTGTCTACGCGTGACCCTGAAAAATCAGTCGGATCTGATGAAATATGGGGCAAAGCTACCGAGGCACTGCGTGAAGCGCTTGACCGACACGGTGTTGAATACAAAATCAAAGATGGCGATGCCGCTTTCTATGGTCCAAAGATTGATATCGATGTTCGTGACGCCATTGGTCGTAAATGGCAACTCAGCACAATCCAATGTGACTTCAACTTGCCAGAACGTTTCGAATTGGAATATGTGGGTTCAGACGGTGCGCGTCATCGTCCCATCATGTTGCATCGCGCATTGTTCGGATCAATTGAACGTTTCTTTGGTGTCTTGATTGAGCACTACGCAGGGGCGTTCCCAAGCTGGCTTTCTCCAGAACAAGTGCGGGTACTTCCAGTTGCACTAGCTCATGACGAGTATGCGACATCAGTTGTGGCGCAGTTGAAGAAGGCCGGATTCAGAGTTGATATTGATCATGCTGATGAACAACTAGGAAAACGGATTCGAAACGCGAAGACCAGCAAAGTCCCATACGTTCTCGTCGTTGGTGATGACGACGTGGCACATCAATCAGTCGGTGTTAACCCACGGGGTGGGGAAGTGGAACGCGACGTTTCGGTCGTGGACTTCATCGCGCGCCTGACGGCAGAAGTCGCAGAAGGTCAATTGGGCGACATTGATGTCTCTTGAGCAACTCTGGAATGGGTGGAGAGCCGAATACATCGGCACTGTGAATTCAAATTCAACAGATCCGTCTCAGTCGGTCTTTACTTCAATCCTTAACTCAGGATTGTCCGACGAGGAAACGTTTATTGTTCATCGCTCAACCACTTGTTTCGTCATTCTGAATTCATACCCATATGCATCGGGCCATCTATTGGTGCTGCCATATCGAGAAGTAGCCAACCTAGAGGATCTGACGCCGGCAGAGTCGGCTGATTTATGGTCGCTCGTCACCAGTTCCACTGTCGCCCTTCGGGCTTCCCATTCTCCCGATGCACTGAATGTCGGAATCAATCTTGGCCCTGCAGCTGGTGGAAGCATTTCACAGCATTTGCATGTTCACATTGTTCCGCGTTGGAACGGTGATTCGAACTTTATGACTTCGGTAGCCTCTACTCGTACGATTCCAGAACCACTTCCTCTCACCGCATCGAAAATTCGTAATGCATGGCCGAAAGCAACACAATGACCGACGAACTACGCGACCAACTGCCTGATGATCTGAATGCTGTCGATCATGTAGGCGCTTACGATTTTCCTGACAACAGCCGTCGACGCATTCCCGGTGTGATGTATGCAATCTTCGCTGTGCTGTGTGTTGTTGGTTGGTTCATTGCCGACAGCAACGAGTCGGTAATTATCAACAACGGTTTGTTGTTTGCAGCGGTGCTTCTGGCTGTGATGTCGATCATCACTATTTCGAGCGGCTGGCGAATGACAATAAATGAGTCTGAGGCGCTAGTAGTCGCTACTCGAACTGCGGGCTTTGCAGTCGGTCATGCGTCGGCACAACAGGTGTGGCGCGGAATTCGCAGTAAGCCAACATGGAGAATTTTTTGCTACAGCACAGAGGAACCACCTTTGCAGCAGGCCTTGGTTCTTATTGATGCTGTTGATGGTCGTGTCGTTGAATGCCTGGTGGAAAAGAACCCTGAGGCGGATATGCCATCCACAGATACTCAAGAGCGATAGCGTCTCTTTATGTTCGACGGGCATTTTCGTGCACCAATTGAGAAGGCTGTGCGCCCGATTGGTCAGTTACTGAGAAAGACAGGCATGTCGCCTGATCATCTCACCATTCTTGGAATCACGTTTGCTGTCATCGCTTCGTTCGCAATCGGAACGGGTGCTCTTCGTGGCGGACTCGCACTTGTCATCTTGGCCGCAGTGCCTGACATGCTCGATGGCGCATTGGCGAAAGCATCTGGAACATCTAGTCAGCGTGGTGCTTTCTTTGACTCTGTTGTGGACAGAGTCACAGATTCTGTCCTCTTTGGCGGCGTGGCGTGGTATTTCGCGTCTGAGAAAGATCCGCATCTGGTGTTACTACCGATGGCGATCATGGGTGTTTCGTCTCTTATTTCGTACGAACGAGCAAAGGCTGAAGCTTTAGGTTTATATGCCAAAGGCGGATTAATGGAACGCGCTGAGCGAATCGTGGTTCTTTGTATTGGTCTTTTGTTTGATTCGCTGCTGGTGCCAATCATGTGGATCATGTTGGTTCTCACTGTGATTACGGCGATTCAACGCTTCGTTCAAGTGTGGCGTCAAGCAGAAGTGTCATCGACCACGCAAAAGAAACGCGATGTTCGTCAAGGGCGACGCATGACGCGAATTAGCGCTCGCACGTCACGTCGTCAGTTGTCGGTTGAATCGCGCCAACGTCGACGCTCCCGTAATGGCTAGTCCCTTCGAAGAACTCGCTGACGCGTTTACAGTGGGTGGCTACAGGCTTGGTTCTGTAATAGCGCGGTTAACCCCTGCTCCAATTTCGCAAGGTGCTGTTTCGCTTCTTGCTCCGGGTGTTGCATTGTCCTTACGTAAGCGTCGTTTCATGATTGAACGTCATCTGCAAAGAGTTGACCCTTCGCTCACTGGGTTTGCGTTGCACCGTGCATCACAACAAGCGTTCGATAGTTACATGCGGTACTACACCGAGAGTTTTCGGTTGCCGACATTGTCTGCCAAACATGTGTTGCGTTCGCTTTCAAATGACGGTTTTCATTACATTGAATCTGCTCTAGAGCTAGGTAAGGGCGCAATTGTTGCTCTGCCACACCTTGGTGGCTGGGAATGGGCAGGCCGCTGGATGGCCGAGATGGGTCACAGAATGACTGTCATTGTGGAACCACTTGAACCACCCGAACTTTTTGATTGGTTTACGAAGTTACGCAGTGACCTCGGCATGAATGTTGTGCCATTAGGCCCAGGTGCGGCACCAGCTGTTCTTGCTGCATTGCGCAGAAACGAAGTGGTGTGTTTGTTGTCTGACCGTGATATTCAAGGCAACGGCGTTGAAGTGAATTTTTTTGGGGAACGCACAACCTTGCCTGCCGGTCCTGCCATGTTGGGTATTCGTTCTGGCGCAGCTGTTGTTCCGGGTGCTGTGTATTTCACATCAGCAGTTGATGGGCATCACTGTGTTATTCGTCCGCCGATGATTTTTGAAAAGGTTGGTGGCCTTCGTGAGCAAGTTGCAGCGGGTACCCAAGCTCTTGCTTATGAACTTGAAGGTCTTATTCGTCGTGCACCCGAACAGTGGCATTTGTTTCAGCCGAATTGGCCAAGTGATCCAGGGTATGCAGAGATGCGCGCTCGGTCTATCTCTGAATGAACTGAGTCACTGCATCAAGTGCGTGAGGGGCAACGGAATACCAGATCCATGTACCGTCGCGTCGAGACTCCACAAGCCCCGCTTCGCGCAACACTTTTAAGTGGTGGCTAATTGTGGGTTGGCTCCGGTCAAGCGGTTCGGTTAAATCGCAGGAACAGATTCCATCGTTCCCGGCTCGACGAACCAAATCAAAGAGGCGAAGGCGAGTGGGGTCTGACAGCGCAGCAAACATTGGCGCAAGGGAAGCGGCTGCCACATCAGCAAGGGGGCCTTTACCCAATTGAACTTGCTTCGCATTTGTCATAAAGGAATGATACATCGATACTCATCAATGTGGTGTATATTGACGGATATCAAAGTATCTACTTGTTAGATATTGAGGAGAGGAAGAAATGTCACGAGTACAACTTGCCCTAAATGTGGGCAATCTCAATGATGCAATAGTTTTTTACACCAAGATGTTCGGTGTTGGTCCTGCCAAGGTCCGCGAAGGGTATGCAAACTTTGCAATCGCTGAACCACCGTTGAAACTTGTTCTCATCGAAGGACACGGAGAAGCCGGAACGTTGAACCATGTTGGTGTTGAAGTGGAAGACACTGAACAAGTGGCTGCAAAGATTGAATCTGCCACAGCTATGGGAATGCCAATCGAAATTCAAGAAAGTGAAACCTGCTGTTTCGCGGTTCAAGACAAAGTATGGATCAAAGGCGGCGAATTGCCATGGGAGTGGTACACAGTCCTTGCTGACGCACCTCAGGATTCCTCGTTGAAGACCATGCCCATCATGCTCGGGGTTCCATCTGAGGGCAGCTGTTGCGGGCCAGAGGGTTGCTAATGGTGCGGCGCACTATGTCCGAATTTCTCGGGACAGCTTTACTAGTGATGGCAGTCGTTGGTTCGGGCATCATGGCTCAGGACCTCACAAAAGATGTGGCTTTGCAGTTGCTTGCTAATGCAATTGCGACCGGCGGAGCGTTGCTTGGCCTGATAACCATTTTTGGTCCTATTTCTGGTGCTTCGTTTAACCCGGTTGTGTCTTTGGTTGGTTACTTTGTTGACCGAGAAACGTCAATTTCTGTTCTTGTCACTGATGTTGCAGCTCAGATTGCTGGCGCAATCGCCGGATGCGTTATCGCAAACATTATGTTTGCTCATCCATTCATCGAAATGTCGACCAAAGTACGTACGGGCGGACCGACATGGTTTTCAGAATCAGTCGCTACTGTCGGTCTACTGCTGGTCATCTGGGGCGGGAAAAGAGCAGGTGCAAATGTTGCCGTGCTTGTAGCTGCATGGATCACGGGGGCGTATTGGTTTACTTCTTCAACCAGTGTTGCCAACCCCGCTGTAGGTATTGGCCGTATGTTCTCTGATTCCTTTGCGGGTATCGCACCAGAGTCCATGCCAATGTTTGCAGTGATGCAAATTTTGGGCGGCATGATTGGTCTACTAATTATCAAGACGTTGTGGGCAGATAATGGAGCAACTTCGTGAGTGGCATTCTGTTTCTGTGCATCCACAACGCGGGTCGTTCGCAAATGGCCGCTGGGTTTGCTCGTGAACTCTCAAATGGTGATGTACTGATTCTGTCGGGAGGTTCAGAACCCGCTGATTCTGTCAACCCAATTGCTGTGGAAGTGATGAATGAAGTGGGAATTGATATTTCGACGTATGTGCCGCAGAAGTACAACGATGATTTGTTAAACGCGGTAGACGTGGTGGTCACAATGGGTTGTGGCGATACGTGCCCTTACATTCCTGGAAAACGATATGTGGACTGGCCGTTAGATGACCCAAAGGGAAAGCCGTTAGAAGATGTTCGGCGTATTCGTGACGAGATCAAGGGTCACGTCACTGAATTACTTGCTCAGCTGTAAACGTCGAACAATTGGTTGATGGCCTTTACTTGGCCACCTGTTGTTGAAGACATAACTGCAATTGGGGTGACGCCTGCATGTGCCCATTCTTCGAAACGAGCACGAACATGAGATGCGGATCCACTGATTGTGTTGTCATCTAGCCATTTGTCGCTCATGAGTGAGGGGAGAATGTCTTTGTTGCCCGCTTCAATTGCGGCCTCGATGGCATTCATTTCTTCTTCGTATCCAGCTGCACGCCAATAGTTGCGGTAGTTCGGAAGCGAAACGTATCCGGTGAGTGTGCGACGGTTCACTGCACGAGCAGCTTCTACGTCGTCGTCAATCACTGTTGGGATCATGTTTGCCAAGAAGAAGTCGTCTCGCACAGCATTCGGAACTTCTGAAAGCTGTTTTGACATGTGGCTAAGCGACGCATTTGCCCAAATGGCGCCTTCGGAAATTTCTGTTGACAACTGCAGCATCTTGTTGCGAAGTGTTGCCAGATAAATCGGTGGAAGTTGTCCACCGAATCGCTCGTTTGCGCGCATGGCTGCCACATATGAAGCTGTGTCTGCAAGAGGCTTTCCGGTTTCAACACCTAGGCGATCTGTTACTGGCCCGTGACTGACGCCGAGTCCAAGGCGAAATCGTCCGTCTGACATTTCATTGATATGTGAGGCGGTGTTTGCCATCTCAACAGGGTGGCTGTAGTAAATCGGTTGAATCGATGTCCAATAATTGATACGAGAGGTGACATGGGCGAGCGACACGCACAAACCCATGGTTCCGCCAAGACTGGGGCAGGCAAGCCCGGAGATTCCCTTGTTCTCGGCCTCGACGGCAAGTTCAAGAATGGCCCTCCTCTTGGTGGGCGAGGCCACGATTGAGAGGGCGGGACGGAAAGAAGCATCTACCTTAAGCATTCCCGTAACCTAGCCTGCATGTTGAGAATTGGAATAGTGAGCCCGTACAGCCTCACGGTTCCTGGGGGCGTTCAGCAACAAGTTCTTGGTTTGGCGCGGAGTTTGCGCGCAAAAGGGCACGAGGTCAGAGTCCTTGGCCCGTGTGACGGGCCGCCACCTGATGCGTTCGTTACCCCACTTGGTAACAGTCTTCCCACGGCAGTGAATGGTTCTATTGCGCCCCTTGCCCCCGATGCCTCTGCAGCCTTGCGCACCATTCGAGCTTTGAACGATGAAGCATTCGATGTTGTGCACGTGCATGAACCGTTGGTGCCTGGTCCGTCGTTAACCGCACTGTTGGTAAAGATGGCGCCAGTGGTTGCCACTTTTCACTCGGCGGGGGAGTCGGCTGCATACCGCACATTCTCTCGTCAATTGAAATGGGTCGCATCGCGAATAGATATTCGTGTTGCGGTGTCGAAAGATGCGGTTGAATTAGCACAGCGTTACATCGGCGGTGACTACGAGATCTTGTTTAACGGAATTGAACTAGGTGATTACTCTTCTCCATCTCCGACGCCACGGGAGAACGCAATTTTTTTCATCGGTCGACATGAAGAAAGAAAAGGACTCAGCATTTTGCTTGAGGCGGTTTCGAAACTTCCGCCTGATGTACGTGTGTGGATTGCGTCAGATGGGCCTCAGACTGCAGAACTGAAGACGCGATTTGCTTCTGACTCACGCATTGAGTGGCTTGGTCGAATTTCTGATTCAGAAAAGCTAAGTCGTATGGGGCGAGCATCGGTGTTTTGTGCTCCGTCATTGCACGGTGAATCTTTTGGTGTTGTACTTCTCGAAGCTATGGCCGCGGGCACGCC
>CAMDLK010000072.1 GCA_945901725.1 Bifidobacterium breve
CAAATCCCCCTCCTTCCTCCATTACGACTCGGCATCGCCGGGTCGTTTTATGTATCTGAGCTCTGCATAGGCAATGATGCATTTATGCAGATAAATCTTCGTCACCAACCCGCCTACACAGTTGCGCGAGTGCAGTTAGATCCCAATGAGGCATTGCAGCTTGAAGCTGGTGCAATGGTTGCCATGTCGTCTGGTGTGGAACTCACCTCAAAGATGGAGGGCGGATTTCTCAAGTCACTTTCGCGAAGTGTCTTGGGTGGGGATTCATTCTTTATTTCCACCATCACAGCTGGTGCAAATGGTGGTTGGGTTGATCTTGCCCCGGGATTACCAGGCGACATTATTACTTTGCCTTCTGTTTCTGCGCAACCGTGGATGCTGACTCGTAGTTCTTGGCTAGCGACAACTGTGGGCGTCACGCTCGACGCAAAGTGGGGTGGCTTTAAGAATCTTTTCGGTGGTGAAGGCGGATTCTTGGTGTATGCGCAAGGTGACGGAAACATTTTGTTGAACTGTTACGGCGCACTTGATGTTTATGATCTTGCAGCCGGAGAATCGCTAGTTCTTGACTCTGGTCATTTAGTTGCGATGAGTTCAAGCGTGAACATTCAATTAAAGAAAGTTGCCTCGGGATGGATGAATACCATCAAGTCTGGTGAAGGTTTAGTTTTTGAAATTGCCGGACCAG
This sequence comes from Bifidobacterium breve, assembly GCA_945901725.1. Lineage (GTDB taxonomy): Bacteria > Actinomycetota > Acidimicrobiia > Acidimicrobiales > Ilumatobacteraceae > UBA2093. The sequence continues at coordinate 689 of CAMDLK010000072.1, forward strand.
GTCGTGTGTATGCACAAACTCGAAACCCGACATGGTTCCGTCAGTTTGCACCAGCTACACATAGCCATGGTGGTCGCTAACTAGCAAGCTTTTTCAGCGAAGGAAACTTTCGTTGTGATGAGGTAATTATCAACCGCCGAGACAACGCAATCGTTAGCGCCGTAACCAGTGTGACGATCTTCGGACACGACGATGAGGCGACCATCTTCAAGAGTTGATGCCATCTTTCGCGAACTTGCAAGCGGGGTAGCAGCATCACCAGTGGTGCCGACCACAATGATTGGGCCAGCACCTTTACCGCTGATCTCTATGCGGGGGTCTGGTTTGGCTGGCCAAAAGACGCATGTGTAGCCACCAGTGAAACTGATGCCAAGTCGAGGTGCGACTTCCAAGAATTGTGGAATGTAGGAGTCTGTTTCGTCAACTGTCTTTGGGCCTGGGTCATCTAGACACAAGATGGCGTTAAACGCTTCTAATTCATTACCGTATTTTCCATCTGGCGTACGTTGATAATACGAATCAAAAAGAGACATCAGTCCGGCTCCGTCACCATTCTGTGCATCAGCAAGTGCGATCTCAAGTTCTTCCCACATTGTTGATGAATACATTGCTTGCGAGACCGCTATGTATGCAACTGCTTGGTTCACCGAAGCACGATTCTTTGAGACAACGATTGGACGTGCGTCTAGTTCTTTGATCAAGGTGTCGAAAGCACCTTCGGCGTTGCCATTGTTGTAGAACGGACACTTCGTGTTTGCGGAACACTGAGCGAGGAACTTTGTGAATTCAGTTTCGAATCCTTTTGCCTGGTCAAGGCCGCCCTGTATGTAATTCGACGTTGGATCTGTTGCGCCATCAAGAACTGCTGCGCGGACGGTGCTTGGAAACATGGTGGCCCATGTGGCACCAAGTTCGCTGCCGTATGAGAAGCCAAAAAATGTGATTTTCTCTTCCCCAAGTGCTGCACGAATCATGTCCATGTCGCGGGCCGTTGCATTGGTGGAAATGTAGGGGAGAATTTCCCCGCTCTTCTTTTCGCACTCGTCATTAAATGCTTTTGAGATGTCAATAAGAGCTTGATGCTCGGCTGCAGTTTCTGGAGTTGGGTCATTTGTGAAGTACGTGTCGTAGTTGTCGACACAATCAACTGCCGGTGTTGATTCGCCTGTTCCACGCGGGTCCCACCCGATGATGTCAAAAGCATCAATCAGGGCAGTGCTGAAGTAGGAATCGGCATTCTCGGGAAGGTCGGTTCCACCAAAGCCTGGCCCGCCAGGGTTGACCAGCATGGAACCAATTCGCTTCGTGCGAATATTTGCAGGGCGCTTCACCAGTTTGAGCGAGAAAGAACCTTTGGAAGGATTGTTGTAGTCAAATGGCACGCTTAAGCGGGCACATTGCAACGGATCAAGAGAATCGCCAGAGCAAGATTTCCACTTGAGGGTGCCTCCTGTGGCAGGGGCATAGAGAGTGGACACCGGAGCGGATGAGTCTGAGGTGTTGTCGGGCGAACTCGAGCCAGAGGAACATGCGCTCGCCATCACAACAAGGGCCCCAACAGCTAGACAACGACGCATCACAGGTATGAACACTAGGCGCAGGAACGCCCGTAGCCTCAATGGGGTGCGTATGGGTCCCCACATGATGTTGCCAGGAGATGGTGCTGCAGTAAAAGGCGCGAAAGTTCAGCGGGCATCATTGCGCAGAGTGTGGATTTTTGCGGCTCCATATCGGTCGGACATCATTGTTTTCCTCACTGCTATATGTGTGTCCGCACTCTTGGCACTTGCACCGCCGTTGTTGTTCCGGGCAATTCTTGACCGCGCAATTCCACAAGAAAATCGGGGTCTCATCACGACACTCGCAGTCATTCTTGTATTTGCCGCAATTGCAGATGCTGGGCTGGCCATTGTTCAGCGTTGGTTAAGTTCTCGCATTGGTGAAGGCCTTATCTATGACCTGCGCGTTGCACTGTTCGACAAAGTTGAACAGATGCCCATTGCGTTTTTTACACGTACACAAACGGGTGCGCTCACTAGTCGCCTCAATAACGACGTAGTGGGCGCACAAAATGCAGTGACAAACACTTTGGGAAGCGTTGTCTCGAACGTCGTGGTGTTGGTAACAACGTTGGTCGCGATGATCGCACTTGAGTGGCGCTTAACGTTGTTGTCGCTCATTGTTCTGCCAATGTTTATCGTTCCTGCGAAACAAGTTGGGCAAAAGTTGGGGTCTATTGCGCATCAGCAGATGGAAATCAACGCCGAGATGAATACACAAATGAACGAGCGTTTCAATGTTGCTGGTGCAATGGTGGTGAAGTTATTCGGACGTCGCGAGCGTGAAGTTGCAACGTTCTCGGGCCGTGCTGCCGGTGTTCGCGATACGGGAATCAAGGCTGCTCTTTACAGCCGGGTATTTTTCGTTGCACTTGGTCTTGTCGGCGCAATGGGTGCAGCAGCAATTTACGGAATCGGTGCTCACCTTGTTGTGTCCGGTGGAATCTCTGCAGGAACACTTGTAGCAATGGCAGCATTCGTACAGCGCATTTATCAACCGCTGACTGGTCTAACGAACGCGCGTATTGAAGTGATTACTGCGTTTGTGTCTTTTGATCGCGTGTTCGAAGTGCTTGATGCGCCGGTTGCAATCTTCGACCGGCCTGGTGCAGTTGACCTGGTTGATCCGCGCGGTGAAGTCGAATTCAACAATGTGGTGTTTCGTTACCCACCTGCATCAGAATCATCCGTTGCTTCGTTGGAAGCTCCTGGGTCAAGTAGTAGTGATCCTGATGTCGATGTATTGAAAGGTATTTCGCTGAAGATTGCAAGCGGAGAAACGATTGCCATTGTTGGTTCCAGTGGTTCCGGCAAGAGCACTCTTGCAACATTGGTTCCACGTTTGTATGACGTGACGCAAGGGGCTGTGCGCGTTGATGGCATAGATGTGCGTGACTTGACAGGGGATACTTTGCACGATGCCATTGGCGTTGTAACTCAAGATCCACATTTGTTCCATGAATCAATCGGTGACAATCTTCGGTACGCGAAGCCTGATGCCACGCAAGCCGACATAGTGGCCGCATGTGTAGCGGCACGCATTCACGACACCATTGCCGCTCTGCCAGACGGGTATTCCACTTTGGTGGGCGAGCGCGGATACAGATTCTCAGGTGGAGAGAAACAGCGCGTGGCCATTGCGCGAATGCTGCTGAAGAACCCCGCCATCATGATTCTTGACGAAGCAACGAGTCATCTCGACAATGAGAACGAAGCATTAGTTCAAGAGGCACTGGAATCGGCATTGCACGGCCGCACCGCCATTGTGATCGCTCACCGACTATCTACCATTCGCGACGCAGACCGAATTGTGGTTCTTGATGATGGCCACATAATGGAACAGGGAACCCATGATGAACTGATGGCACTTGATGCCATGTACGCATCACAAGTTCGTGCCGGTGGTTCCTTCGGACTGACTGCGCCTTCCGTAGAGTAGACACAATGGCAGCCGAGGTCGAATTCATCAATGGTGTTCCTTCATTCAGTGTCGGGCAATTCACCGAGGTTCTCAACCATGTTCTCAAGGCATCTTTTGATGAAGGTGTCTGGGTTGAAGGCGAAATTCAGGGATTACGGAAACCAAACCCTCACGCCTATTTCACTCTGATTGAAAACATTGATGGCGTTAAGGCGCAACTGAATATCAACTTGTTCGCAGGGCCTCTTCGCAATGTGCAAGCCAAACTGCGCCAACAAGGAATCGAACTGAAAGACGGCCTGAAGGTTCGTTTATTTGGGCGTGTTGAGTACTACGGACCATTCGGAAAATTGAATCTCATTGCTACAGATGTAGATACGCAGTTTTCTGCTGGTGATGTTGCTGCCAAACGTGAGGAACTTCTACGTCAACTCTTGGAGAAGGGCGTTGACAAGATCAACAAGCGAATTCCAATTCCACTCGTTCCATTGCGGCTTGGCATCATCTCGTCAAGCCAGGCTGCTGGGTGGGCTGATGCTCAACAGCACCTCACCGAATCTGGAATCGGCTTCGCAATCACATTTTGTGACGTTCGAGTGCAAGGCGATTCGGCTGTGTCTCAAATTGTTGCGGCACTAAATTCGCTGTCGCACCGGGATGACATTGATCTTGTGATGCTGATGCGCGGTGGAGGTTCAAAAGGTGACCTTGCTGCATTTGACGATGAACAGATAGCCATGGCTATCTCGAAATGTTCACACCCAGTCTTCACAGGTATTGGTCATGAAATTGATACAAGCATTGCTGACATCGTGGCCCACACCGCAAATAAGACACCAACCGCATGTGCGCAATCAGTCATTGCCATTGTTGAGAACTTCCTCTCGGACCTCTCGTATAGTGCCGGTTCATTGCGATCGCTTACACAAACAGCAGTAGAGCGTGCACGTTCTCGCATCGCGGTATCAGTAGAACGTCTACGCACTCGCCCTCGTACCGCCCTCGATCGCCAATCACAAAAGCTGATAATGCATGCCGCATCGGTACGTTTACTTGACCCAGTAACCACCATGGCGCGCGGTTGGAGCATCACACGTGATTCTTCAGGCAACGTTGTTCGCTCAATTTCAGATATCAAAAAAGGTGACACAGTTGTCACTGCGCTTGCCGACGGCAGCATCACCAGCACAGTAGAAGGAGTTGCCTAATGGCCGCTAAGAAAACAACACAAGCTGCACCAGCAGGGTATGCAGAAGCAATGACCGAGATTGAATCAATTCTTTCTCAACTTGATTCCAACTCAATTGATGTTGATGTATTGGCTACCAAAGTAGAGCGCGCTTCGTTTCTTATTACATGGTGCAACGAACGCATTACGGCAGCACAACTTACTGTTGACACCCTTGTCGCCGACATTGAATTTGAAGAGTCAGATTTCGATGACGAAGACGACGACGAATGAGCGAAGCGAGCGCAATCTTTTCTCGCGTCAATGAAGTTCTTACAAATGCTGTCGATAACGAGCGACAGACATGGACTCGAGTCGACGAAGATCTTGAAACAGTTTTCGACGAAATTGAATCGTTAGTTCTCGGTGGCGGCAAGCGCCTACGTCCACAATTCGCCCATTGGGGTTGGGTAGCAGCAGGTGGTGACCCAGCAGACGGCCAACAGTTCCGCATTGGTGCGGCAATTGAGTTACTACATGTGTTCGCTTTGTTTCACGATGACGTCATTGATGATGCGGAGACTCGCCGCGGCAACACCACGACCCACCGGCGTATGTCGGACATGCATAGTGGGCAACAGATGGCGGGAGAATCGCGCCGTTTCGGCGAAGGCGCAGCAATTCTTATTGGTGACATCACCTATGTCATGTCTGACAAATTGATGGACGACGTGTCATCGGCTGCACGTTCTATATGGCACGACCTCCGGATGGAAATGAATGTCGGCCAATATCTCGACACATTGGGTTCGGCCCGCCGTGAACGCCGTATTGAAGTAGCCGAACGTATTTGCCGCTACAAGAGCGCCAAGTACACAATCGAACGCCCATTGCACCTTGGTGCTGTAGCAGCGAATGGAGACGCTGGACCATCGTTAATGCCGATGTTGTCTGCATACGGCTTGCCGCTTGGTGATGCATTTCAAATGCGCGACGACATGTTGGGCGCATTCGGAGATTCCTCAATAACAGGAAAGCCTGTAGGTGGAGATTTCCTTGAAGGAAAGCCAACCCCCATGTTGGCTCGTGCGTATGCCCTTGCATCAGCATCACAATTGAAAATTCTCGACTCCATCGGAACACCTGGAATGTCAAGTGGTGACGTGTCAGCAGTGCAAGAAGTTGTTTCGGCAACGGGCGCAGTTGCTGAAATGGAATCACTCATCGTGTCGTTACGTGACGAAGCGGTTGCATCATTAGATGATCAATTAATTCGGGGCGGTGCGTATGAAGCACTGCTTGAACTTGCCGACGCTGTTACACAACGCGATATCTAAACAGCGGAGTAGATATCTAAAGCGTCTTGCAGGGTGATGTCAATCATCACGCCAGGTTCTGCACGAATTGCTTCCACCCATGGTGGTGCAACTTTGCATGTAACTGCGATGGGGTCTGCAATTCCTGAACCACTTACAGCGAGTTTTGCAAATGTTGTTGTGTAGGTCGGTGGGCGTGCATCACGTGATAACTCAATCAGTGCCCAAGGGTCTGGCGTTGTTCCCGTGCGATTTCCACCCGATGTGATCTCGGTATTCGAAGTTGCATGAATTGCGCCGCCGGCAAGTCCTGGGCCATCAAGTAATACTGCACCACGCACCAATGTTGGGCGCGCACCAGCAATAAGAAACGCAATGTAGGCACCGAGTCCTCTGCCAATAACGGTGGCTTCACCAATATGACGCAGGGCGATATCGGCATCTGCCATAAGGATTTCAGAGGAATAACCACCGCCTGCTGGAACAGATGACTCACCATGGCCAGTGAAATCAAGTGCCCAGACTGGACCAGCCCAATTAACAGTGAGAGTCGACATCATGGCTGCGCTTTCACCAAGTCCATGAAGGAACAAAAGTGGACGCCCAGTTCCGGGACGAACCTCGTGCAATGCAAGAGTGACTTTGTTGTGTTGCAGCATCACTGTGTTCATGACAAGAACTCCAAAACCAATTTGCTAACGCGTTCTGGTTCTTCAATGTGAATGAAGTGGCCGATTCCTTCGAGAACTTCTAGGCGACCGCTTGAAGGAATCCATGGCAACACATCACGTGGACGAGCACCCCAACCCATTGGTTCATCAAAGGTGCCGAGTAATCCGAGGAACGGCATATTCAGTGCAGCCATGCGTAGTGATGCCCACTCGGGACGCCACGGCCCAAAGCCACCGAAGCGCATTGTGGGATCAAGTTTCCAACGCCAACCATCTGCATC
>CAMDLK010000073.1 GCA_945901725.1 Bifidobacterium breve
CAATCCGTGGTGTACAAACCACGATCTTTCTCCCAGACAATCGGTGGGTTCAGACATTCTTCAATGGTGGTCCAAATAGAAAATGTTGGCGCAAAGTCGTACCCGTCAATTGACAAGTTAGATCCGTCGCGCACTCCCATTTCATGGACTTCATCAAACAAGTGGTCTGCGGCATAGCGTGCAAAGATGTCGCTGAGGCCTGGTTCAACACCCATACCAACAAGTGCAAGAAGTCCGCGCTCTTTCCATTCCTCATGTGCAGCTAATTGGGCATGGCCAAGCGTGACACCAACTTCTTCATACGGGTTCGTTGGGTGTGGCACGCTCAAGTTCATGGCCATATCTAGGTAGTTGCACTTTGCAGTGAAGCATGCTTCGAAAATTGGTTCATTGAATCGCGGGTCACACGCGTTAATCACAATGTCGGCTTTTGTGCGAGTAATCAGCGCGATGAGTGCTTTCACGTCGCCAGCATCAACAGTTTCTGCAGAGAATTTTCCGGGATCATCAAGCTCGGCCACCGCCTGCTCCGCGCGCTCCCGCGAAATGTCGGCCAACACAAAGGAGTCAAAGAACCCCCGAGTCTCAGCAATGGAGGCCATTGAGGCCCCAACTCCACCAGCTCCCACGACGAGGATATTCATGATACTTCCAGCACTATGCACACGTGATTGTGTGATTTCAATGTTGGTCTAGTTTACCCCAGCCCGATGAAGCCTTCTAGGCACCAAGATGAACAGCAAGATCCTCAATGAATTTGCGTTGCGTTCCTGCTTCTGGCCCTGCCATTGGGCGGTGTTCTCGTATATGAGTCAGTGCATCAGTTGCATTCATGCCCAACATCATCAGTAGGGCAGTACCTGTAGTGCCGGCTCTGCCAATTCCTGCTGCACAGTGCACAACTAGTGATTGTCCGTTCTTCAGATGGTTAGTCAATACGGAGACAAAATCAAAGATCTCATCAAACTCTGGATATGACAAGTCATCAATGGGGTTCCAGATGCCACGAGTACCCGCATGTGCTTCGTGCCACTCAATGTATGACGGGTACCGATCGGCCAATTCGTGTTCTTGCACTAGACATACGGCAATTGCATTGTCACACTCAGCCAAAACTTCTTCAACGTTTGGCCCAATGAAATGCTTGCCGCATAGCCAAAGCCTGCCGGTTCCGGATGGCAATGGAATTTCATGAATGCCCCCATTGGTGTTGAATGGCTGATTCATTGTGTGACCACGTATTCAGTCTGGTCGAAATCATGTGTCATTTCCCAATAGTCAACAAACCGCCATGGCATCGGCGAGAACACCCGACCCTGTGAATTGCGGTACCAACTGTTCAGTCCGGCATGTGCCCACACAAGCTCGTTGTGTTCAGCGTCAACACGTTCGTTGTAGTCATCGTGGATATCGGCACGAACTTCAACACTTGCAATCTGCTTCTCAATCATTGTCACAAGACAATCAGTGATGTATCGCATCTCGCATTCAACTTGGAAGATAATGCTTCCACCGTGTGCCACAAACGTGTTGGGGCCAACCAACATGAACATGTTCGGATAATCAGGCACTGTGATTCCAAGGTATGCCTTCGGATTATCTGTGCCCCATATGTCACGAAGTGCTGTTCCGCTGCGACCGCGAATATCAATAGGGGAGAGCAGGTTTCCTGCTTGGAAGCCTGTAGCAAGAATGATTACGTCAAACTCGGTCGTGGTTCCTGATGAATCAGTTATTCCTGTTGAAGTGACATGGTCGACACCTTCAGCAATGAGGTGCACGTTGTCACGACGCAACGTGGGGTACCAGTCGTTATCAATCAGGATTCGTTTTCCATATGGCGGGTATGTGGGTAGACACTTTTCAAGTAGGTCAGGACGACCCTCCAGTGAAGACTCGACAAACTCAGTCATCTGTTGACGATGACGGTCATTGTGACGGTTCATAGAACGTTCGGGGTGTGGCCATTCGGGGTCGCGCCGCAATGTATTTAACAAACCGTCGCCAAATCGCCAGAACAATCCGAAGCGATACCACTGCGCATAGAAGGGAACGTTTTCTAGCAGCCACATGGTGTCAGCAGAAACGGTGCGGTGGTAATCAGGGCTAGGGCGAATCCATTGCGGTGAGCGTTGGTAAATAGTTACGTCACCAGCAGTTGCCGCAACGGTGCGCATGAATTGCATTGCGCTCGCACCAGTACCAATTACTGCAACACGCTTGCCAGCAAGATCAACTGAATGATTCCAGCGAGCTGAATGGAACCACGAACCTGTGAAGTTTTCAATACCTCGTGCCGGCGCCAAGTTCGGTCTGTTCAATTGACCAACAGCTGTGATGACAACAGGGAAATCTTCACTTCGTGTTGTTCCGTTTGATTCAATAACTGCAGTCCATGAGTTGCTGTCGTTATTCCAGTGCAATGAAGACACTTCGGTAGAAAACTCAATATTGGAAATGATGTTGTGACGTTCCGCAACATCGCGGGCGTACTTCCAAATCTCGGCACGCTTTGAGAAGTAGTTATTCCAGCGCGTATTTGGTGCAAAAGAATACGAATAGAAGTGGTTAGGGGTGTCAACGCCGGCTTCGGGATAGTTGTTATCAAACCATGTTCCCCCGATGTCGGAGTTCTTCTCAACAACTACGTACGGAATGCCAAGTTGGCCAAGTTTGATAGCTGCACAGATTCCAGCAAACCCAGATCCGATAACCAATACTCGGAAGCCGGCAGGCAATTCGGGAGGCACGGCACCAGGCCAGTGCACGTCACGGTCAACGAATCCCAATTCCTCCAGCAGCATGGGCGCGTACTCTGGGGCCACTTGTTCGGCTACACAGTTGCGCATCATGGTCACGAACTGGTCGTTGTCAATCTCGGTTGGCAACGTACGGGTACCGGCGCTCAAATCGGCAAGAACGGTTTCCATGGCACTGCGAACTTCGTCCTGAACGTCATCGGGGAGTCCGCCAGTTTCATCGTGAAACAAGTTGGTGTCACGCCTGGGAAGAAACGGTTCGCGCAACCATTTCTCATCTTCTGTGATCTGTGCGAGGCACATCAGCAACGTGGGTATCGACGCTTCCGCCAATGCTGAATTGGTGGCCGAACTCATGGTTCACACCTTATGACATGAACTCTGGGTGGTCATAGGTTGGTCTACCATTTGGCATGGCTCGTGGACTCCATAACCCGCTCGAATGGATTCGTCTCATACGAACCAATTTTCGTCGCCTAGTGATTCTGATAGTCGGCGGCGTGGTGCTGTTGCTCGGAATTGCAATGTTGGTGCTGCCCGGCCCAGGCATTGTTGTGATTATTGCGGGACTAGCAATTTTGGCGAAGGAATTTACATGGGCCGAGCGCACTCTTGATAAGGCAAAAGAGCAAGCCTCGAAAGCGACCAGCAAGGTCAAGGGCACGCGTTTCAAGCGCAAGCCTTCTGAAAATTCTTAGTCCCCACTGCCGCCGTCTCCCATTCCAGGAGTGGCGTGGAAAGATGTAGTCATGTCAATTTCTGAAACAAGTTTTGTCAAACCGTGGGCTGACCCTGAGATTGTGCAGATGAATCGACGACCAATGCGTTCTATTCATACGACGTACACAGATATTGATTCTGCGCGTAAGGGTGACCGTACAACTAGTTCGTGGTTTGTGTCATTGAATGGTCAATGGAAGATCAAGCGTTATGAAGACGTGAATGAAGTTCCTGCATCGGCAATTTCTGATGACACGAAATCATGGGCATCAATTTCAGTGCCAGGAAACTGGACACTTGCAGGTCTAGGTGATGAACCGCAATACACCAATGTGCAAATGCCATGGAAAGGTCGTCCACCAACTTTGCCGTCAACAGTTGCAACAGCAGTGCATCGAACCACATTTACTGTTGCGAAGCATTGGAAAGACCGCCGCACTGTTCTTCACATCGGTGGAGCAGAGAGCGTGCACATGGTGTACGTAAACGGCACTTTTGTTGGGTACGGAACAGATAGCCGACTACCAAGTGAATACGACATTTCCGCCGCGCTGACAAGTGGCAAGAATGATCTGGCAATCGTGGTGTGTCGCTTCTCGGCGCAAAGTCATTTGGAAGATCAAGATCAGTGGTGGATGGCTGGGTTGCATCGCGAAGTGTTTCTCACTTCGCAAGCGATGATTGGCATTAACGATGTTCGCGTAGATGCTGGCGTTGTGCGCAAGTCATTGCGCACGTCCCCGGTCGGAACGCTAGGTATTCAGGTTCACCTCAATGTTCCGCACGAGCAGAAGTTGCAACGCGGATGGAAAGCAGTTGCTCATCTTGAGACACTTGCTGGCAAGCGTGTTGGCACTGCGCATTCGGTAGACGTGCCGTGGTTTGATTCGCCGTATGTATTCGCTGGGCACATGGCAGATATTTCATGGGATGTCCCGAAGATTAAATTATGGTCAGCAGAAAACCCGAATCGATATCGCGTCATTGTTCAGCTAGTAAACCCAGCAGGGGAAGTGACGGACGTTGTTCCTGTCATCACCGGCTTTCGCAGTGTGGAAGTGCGCAAACGGTCGTTACTGATAAACGGCGAACGCGTCATGATTCGTGGTGTCAACCGTCATGATCATCATCCGGATAAGGGCAAGGCAGTTGATGTTGAAGACATGCGTGCAGACCTTGTGTTGATGAAGCAGCACAACGTGAACGCAGTGCGTTGTTCGCATTACCCGAATGATTCACGCCTTCTAGACCTGTGTGATGAATTGGGTCTGTATGTCATAGACGAGGCCAATGCAGAAAGCCATGCCTGGAATACCAGCTTGTGTCACGACCCTGCATACAGAGCCACATGGATGTCACGAATTAGCCGCATGGTGGAGCGCGACAAGAACCACCCGAGCATCATTATGTGGTCGTTAGGAAATGAAGCGGGTTACGGCGCTGTACATGACGCAGCATCGCAATGGATCCGTTCGTACGACCCATCGCGCCCACTTCACTATGAAGGCGCAATCTTTCATGCTGGCTGGGTAGATGGTGGCCTCATGTCGTCAGACATTGTGTGCCCGATGTATTCAACTATCGACGACATTGTTGCGTATGGAAAATCTGGTGACGGCACACGCCCTCTGATTATGTGCGAATACAGCCATGCCATGGGTAACTCAAATGGTTCACTTGCCGACTACTGGGATGCGTTTGAAAACACCCCTGGTTTACAGGGTGGCTTTGTGTGGGAATGGAAAGACCATGGGCTCACACAGTGCTTGCCAAACGGCACCACACGTCTTGCATACGGCGGACAATTCGGTGACATGCCAAACGATGGCAACTTTGTTGCTGATGGCCTCATTCATGCAGACATGACACCGCATCCCGTAATGCGCGAATTGGCGTGGGTGCATCGCCCTGTTTCTGTTGAACTAAAAAGCAAGAACAAAGATCCACAGTTAGTAATTCGTAACCGTCAGTGGTTTTCAGACCTGTCTGGCTACAGAGCAACATGGGAAATGGTTGCAGACGGCGTTGTAACAAAGACAGGCAAACTCACGGTGCCAAAGATTGCAGCAGATTCATCTGCCAAGTTTGATATCCCGGTCATTATTCCGCATGACGCGCGCGAAGTGTTCTTCTCTGTGACATGGACATTGGCTCGCGATACGCCATGGGCTCCGAAAGGCCATGTGGTGTCATGGGATCAAGTGACGTTGCGAAAGTCGGCTCCGGTTGAAGCGACAATTCCTGATACCTCAATTTTGCCAATTGATATTTCACCGCAAGTCACTTTGTGGCGTGCACCAGTTGACAATGACGGATTCAAACTGATGGACCAACATCACGGCGGTGGTAAGTCACTTACCAGGTGGTCTGAACAAGGCATCGCTATTGATGATGCCGACATGGTGGAAAGCACAACAACCATTACCGAACTCTCGGGTGGGGCAGTGAAGTACGAACACACTGTTGTGATTCCGAAAGACATGGCAGATGTGCCGCGTATCGGAGCTATGTTCAATATTCCTGCACGGTTTACTCGGGTGCGTTGGTACGGCAATGGCCCACATGAGTGTTACCCAGACCGTGAATCATCTGCAATGGTGGGCATATACGAAGGTAAGCCAGACGAATTGCCATACTTGGTTCCACAAGAGTTCGGATTACGCACTGATTGTCGATGGATGGAATTTACAGATGTAAAGAAAGGTCATGTGCTTCGGGTTGAAGCTGACGGATGCCTCTTGCATATGTCTGCTGTGCACCATTCAGCACATGACTTGTTTGCTGCTAGTGAACAGGCCGAATTAGTTCGTCAGCCAGCGCTGAATGTGCATCTTGACGTTGCTCATCGCGGTGTAGGCACAGCTAGTTGTGGGCCAGATACTTTGGCGAAATACCTGATTGCGCCGGGCGAATACAAATTCGCCTATGTAGTGTCGTACCGCTAGACCACGTGGTGAGCTGCTGAAACTGGCTTTACATGCCAGCCATCAACAACTGCATCTGGTTCACATAGCGCAACGACGCAACCGCCAAAGCCGCCACCGGTCATGCGCGCACCAAATACACCAGGTATCGCACGCATGTCTTGAACAGCCGCATTCATTTGGTCGTTCGATGTTGCAAAGTCTTCAGCCAAACTGCGGTGACAATCGGACATGATTTCACCCGCAGTCGAATAGTCGCCACTAGCCAAAGCTGATGCAAACGAAATAACGCGGGCATTCTCGGAAATCACATGGCGAGCTCGTGATGCAATGGTGGTATCTGTAATTGCAGCTACATCAGCAAGCGATGCATCTCTAAGTGGCCCAATAATTGATTCTGCTGCAGCGCATTGGGCAACCCTGTCTACATAGGCAGAACCAACCAATGTTCGGTATGCGATAAACCGCACCACAATCTTCACATCAGAAGGAATAGGCACGTGCTGTACTTCCAATGTGCGGCAGTCGATCATTGTCCCGTGACCATCTCGGGCACTAGCAATGCACAACTGGTCCATGATGCCTGTTGGCACACCTGTGGCTATGTGTTCGGCGCGTTGTGTCAGTTGCGCTAACTCTGAAGCAGGTATTTCACAACCAAGCGCCAACGCCACTGCGATTTCAAGTGCAGCGCTAGATGACAAACCAGCGCCAACAGGAATCGTGGTGCTGACACGGCCAGAAATACCTTGAGGTGAATCCAGCAGTGATGCAACAGCACCTATGTACCTTCCCCACGACGGTGTCATTGCAGCATCAAATGGTTGCCCCAGTGAAATGGAAACAGTGCCGTCTTCATCAGCTGAGTCAAGAACAATTCCAGAACCAGTCACGTCGTAATCAATGGTTGTCCAACGGTCGATTGCCATCGGGAATACCAGTCCACCTGTGTAGTCGGTGTGTTCAC
>CAMDLK010000074.1 GCA_945901725.1 Bifidobacterium breve
CAATCAGACCTCAATGCAAGCGCGGAGTACCGCGTTCACCTTGCAGAGGTTTTGGTGCGCCGAGCGCTCGAGTCAACTAGCAAATAGTTCACGCGGATAACCCGTGGAGAGCGTTAACTCTCGAATTGAATAACAGCGCGGTTCACCACGTACGGACTAAACACTTCAGCACGAATTCTGTTGTGTTCATCAGCGGTGTCATATGCATGCCATGCCGCAACGTCTTCAAATACTGCTGACACGGCAAAATCAGCTGCCGTAGATGTGTGGCCAGCATTGGGGCCACAGTTGTACGAGACAAGCCCATCAAGAGTGGCGGCGTACTTACGTAATTCGTTCGCTGCAATTGCAGGATGGCCGGCAGGAACTTTGTCGTTCCATGTGAATAACACAATGTGATGAAGCATGAAATGAACCTATAACAATCCGGCGTATGAACCGCCATCAACGTGTAATTGCACACCAGTCATGAACTTGGCTGAGTCGCTACACATGAAAGCACCAATACGACCGAAGTCATCTGCATCACCCATGATGCCGGCAGGAATACCCATCGCTTTTACATCGGGGTCTGCGCCGTACAACTGCGTAATGCGATCTGTGGCGTGTGTACCTGGCTGAATGGAATTAACAGTCACACCGTCACCTGCAACTTCACGGGCAAGGGTCTTTAAGAACCCTGTCACTCCGGCACGAGCAGTGTTCGACAAGATCAGGTTGTTCATCGGCTGGCGTACTGCAACAGATGTGATTGCAAGCACGCGGCCCCACTTACGTTCACGCATCGGCGGCACTGCCACCTGACACATAGCAACGACACTGAGCAAGTTCCTTTGCAGTGCCTCTAGATACTGCGCCTCAGGAGTTTGAGCAAAGCCACCAGGAGGCGGCCCCCCACCATTGGCAATCAGAATGTCAACAGACCCGAGACTCTCAATGGCACGTTCTGCGAATTCCCGACCGCCAACGCCGGTGGAAACGTCACACACAAAACCGGTGGCTCCATGTCCGATTTCACTGAGAGCCTTCTCTAAGCGATTCTCGTCGCGACCACATACAACGACACGAACTCCGTCCGCAGCGAGCGCTTTGGCGGTGCCAAGGCCCAATCCAGCAGTTCCAGCCGCAATCGCAGCTGTTTTCCCCGTGAGTCCAAGATCCATACACCCACAGTAACCATGCCCCTCGGGTAACCTGATGGTCACAAGGTGGTGAAACCATGGACGAGCGTCATCTCGACGCGATCGCCGACGCAGATACATATCCCTACTGGTATGAAGACGTAGACGAACCCGATTCGAACCCAACCTTGGTCCGCACCGAAAGCTGCGACCTCTGCATTATTGGCGGTGGCTATACAGGCCTCTGGACTGCCATCCTGGCCAAAGAACGCGACCCATCGCGTGATGTCATTCTGATTGAAGCTCATGAAGTGGGGTCTGCTGCCAGCGGACGTAACGGTGGCTTTGTTGATTCATCGTTGACGCACGGCATTGCAAATGCGCAAGCGCGATTCCCGGATGAAGTGTCAGTGCTTGAAGAACTTGGCCTGAAGAATCTCAATGACATTGAAGCTGCGGTCAAGAAATACAACATTGATTGTGACTGGGAGCGCACGGGCGCAATCGACGTTGCAACAACAACTCACCCAACGTCCTATCTTGATGAACTACGCGACGATTATGCGCAACTTCGCAAGTTAGGGCAAAAAGTTACATGGCTAGATCGCGATGCAATGCAAGAACAAGTCCACTCACCGCTGTACACGGGTGGCTTATGGCGACACGACACCGCAGCACTGATTGACCCTGCGCGTTTGGTCTGGGGCTTAAAAGCCACGGCCGAATCATTGGGTGTGCGTATTTACGAAGATTCAAAGGCTTTGTCAATGCAGAAAGACGGAGTAGGTGTACTTGTCACCACTCCACTTGGTCGTATTCGTGCAGGCAAGGTTGCACTCGCCACAAATGCATTCAAACCGGTACTCAAGCGCCTTAGTAATTATGTAGCACCGGTCTATGACTACTGCATGGTCACGGAGCCGCTGACGCAATCACAACTTGACTCCATCGGATGGAAGGGCCGTCAAGGCCTTAGTGACATTCCGAACCAGTTTCATTACTACCGACTCACCGAAGACAACCGCATCTTGTGGGGCGGATACGACGCGGTGTATTTCTTCGCAGGAAAAGTGCGCCAAGAAAATGAATCGCGTCCAGAATCATGGGCCATGTTGTCACGGCATTTCTTTGAAACATTTCCCCAACTTGAAGGTGTGCGCTTTTCTCATATGTGGGGCGGCGTCATCGACACGTGCAGTCGTTACTGCGTGTTCTGGGGTAAGGCAATGGGTGGCCGCGTGTCATACGCACTTGGCTATACCGGCTTAGGTGTCGCAGCATCTCGATTCGGAGCTGAAGTCATGCTTGACCTCATTGATGGTCGACGCACTCGAGCTACTGCAACTGAATTTGTACGCACAAAGCCAGTGCCGTTTCCACCAGAACCATTTCGATTTATCGGCATTCAAGCCACTCGTTGGTCACTTGATCACGAAGACAAGACCGGAACTCGTAATACATGGCTTCGCACCCTTGACCGATTCGGTCTCGGATGGGACTCATAGGGCTTTATCCCCTACGCTCTAGACGTGTCATACGAGCCGAAAACCACTCAAGAAGTCGCTGATGGGCTTGCCGCACACGGTTACTTAGCTGACGAAGGCCTTGTCACGGCAGTCTTTCTCGCACTCACCCTGCACCGCCCACTCTTTCTTGAGGGTGAAGCCGGTGTTGGTAAAACCGAACTAGCAAAGAGCATCGCTCGCTGGCAGAACGCCGAGCTAATACGACTGCAGTGCTACGAAGGAATTGATGCGGCACAAGCCGTGTACGACTGGGATTATTCGCGCCAGTTGTTGCACCTGCGCGCAGCTGAAGCCTCGGGCGAAGCAGCGCAATCAGGCACCGCAGAACTAGAAGGTCAGCTGTACGACGAACGGTTTTTGCTGAAGCGTGCACTACTTCGCGCAATCGACCACGGACACACCACTCCTCCCGTATTGCTGATTGATGAAATCGACCGCGCAGATGACGAATTTGAGGCGTACCTCTTAGAAGTGTTATCAGACTTTCAAGTAACAGTTCCCGAAATCGGAACATTTCGTACAGACAACCCACCCATCGTGATTCTCACTTCAAACCGAACCCGTGATGTTCACGACGCATTGAAGCGTCGTTGTTTGTATCACTGGGTTGAACATCCATCGTTTGATCGTGAAGTCGAAATTGTGCGCATGCGTGTTCCAGAAGCAAGTGAAGTTCTGGCTCGTCAAGTTGCTGGTGCAGTCGAAGCTCTACGCGCCATCAACTTGTACAAGCCACCTGGGGTTGCAGAGACAATCGACTGGGCAGCAGCACTCGGCCGACTTGGAATCACAGAAATTGACGAAACAGTTCTCGACCGCACGCTCGGCACGGTGCTGAAATATCGCGAAGACCATAGTCGTGTACGCGATCACGGAATCGCTGGCGTTGTACAACAGGCATTCGACCGTGGCCTCCTTCACGGTTGAGTCAAACCCCGACAGGCTTGCCGTCGGTTTCGCCCGCGTTCTTCGCCGTCTCGATATTGCAACACCACTTGATTCTGTTCTGACGTTCATCAACGCATTGTCATTAGTCGGAATCGAAGACCGCCAGTCTGTGTACTGGGCTGGTCGCGCCACGTTGGTACGTCGTCCGGAAGATATTGCAATGTTTGATAAAGCATTTAATGTTTTTTGGGAGCATCGTGAGTCTGTAGAATCTGACGAAGAAGAACAGTTGAAAGTGACTCTGGCATTAGATACTGAAGATGAAGGCAGTGCAGACGGAAACGCTGACGCATCAGACGAGCCAACAATTACGCTTCGATTCTCTGGCGTTGAAACATTGCGTGACAAAGACTTTGCTGAATACTCGAATGATGAGATGCAACAAGCTCAGCTCTTCATGCAGTCACTGAGAATGGCTGGCCCTCCCCGCCCATCACTGCGCATGAAGCCAACTCGTTCACGCGGAACACGCCCTGACATGCGCGCAACAGTTCGGGCGTCTCTTGCTGCAAGTGGTGAACCAATGCGTCGTCATTGGGTTGAAAAGGGAGACAAACCTCGCCGCATTGTGTTCCTTCTCGACATCAGCGGTTCAATGGAGCCGTACGCACGTGCACTAGTTCGGTTCGTTCATGCAGGCGTCGCAGGTCGCCAACGCGTTGAAGCCTTCACCTTAGGTACGCGGCTTACGCGCATTACTCGAGAACTATCTTCGAAAGATCCTGATCGTGCACTGCGCGCAGCTGGTGAGAACGTACGCGACTGGAGCGGCGGAACGCGCCTCGGTGAAACATTGCGTTTGTTCAACAACGAATGGGGCGTTCGCGGCATGGCTCGCGGCGCAATTGTTGTTGTGTTGTCCGATGGTTGGGATCGCGGAGACCCCATCGTGCTCGCAGAACAGATGGAACGTCTTCATCGTGTGTCGTTTCGCATTGTGTGGGTGAACCCCCTGAAGGTGACGCCCGGATACGCCCCTCTTGCCCGAGGAATGGCTGCTGCGCTGCCGTATGTTGATGACTTCGTGGAGGGACATTCTCTTGATGCCCTCGAACAACTCACTAAGGTCATTAATCATGCGTGAACTTCTTACCGACATTGATCGCTGGCAAGCCGACGGCAAGCGTGTTGCTATTGCACGCATTATCGACATTGAAGGCTCTGGCCCACGTGGCGCAGGTGCGGCGATGGCTGTCAACCAAGACGGTGAAGTCAGCGGGTCTGTTAGCGGCGGGTGTGTAGAAAGCGCTGTTGTGTCTGAAGCGTTGGCAATTCTGTCTGGCGAACAGCCAAGCCGTGTTGTTACGTTCGGCTATTCAGATGATGAAGCGTTCGCTGTCGGCCTCACATGCGGCGGCATCATCCACCTTTTCATTCAGCCACTCGAATGGTGACCATGAATTCGTATCAAACCTTTTCTTCGCATGTTCGCGATAATTCGCCCGTTGCATTAGTCACGGTTATTGAAGGCCCGCACGTTGGCGCAACCATGGTTGTTACGCCAGCAGGCATTGTTGGCGGATCACTCGGCAATCCAGACATTGATCGCATCGTGGCGCGTGATGCACTTGGTGAACTGGAAGCAGGACGCACATCGGTTCGTCATTACGGACCACACGGTGAATCAACTCCTGAAGATCTCATCGATACGGAAACAGTGCGCATCTTCGTCGAGAGTTTTTCACCACCGCCACTTATGTGGATCTTTGGCGCAGTTGATTTCACAGCAGCGTTGGCTCGTGTTGCCAAAGTTCTTGGCTACCACGTCACTGTTTGTGACGCGCGCGAAGTATTTGCAACGCGCCGTCGCTTTCCCATGGCCGACGAAGTCAAAGTCACATGGCCAACACCGATGTTCACAGAGAACGGTCACCGCTTGTCGTCACGTGATGCCATTTGTATCTTGACCCACGACCCAAAGTTTGATGTGCCGGCAATTCAAGGTGCACTTGCAACCTCGGCCGGCTACATCGGCGTGATGGGAAGCCGCAAGACTCACGCAAAGCGTCTGGAACGAATGGCAGAAGTCGGAATCACTAGTGCTGCTGATTTAGCCCGAATTCATTCACCAATTGGCTTAGACCTTGGTGGTCGTACACCTGAAGAAACAGCTATTTCCATTGTGGGCGAAATCATCGCTACTCGCACAGGGCGTAATGCTTCGCCTCTTGGCGCTAGCGACGGCGCAATTCACTAACCGCTACAGGCGGAACGTTGCAATATTGCTGGGGTTAGTCCACACGACTCGTGCAGCTTGTTCAGCAGACATGATTTTGAATTTCACGAACTTGCCACCAAACGGTGCATGAATCATTGCAAGCCCTGTACCGAGATACATCTGAACATGAGTCCCCTCGCCAGTGATGTCTCCCGCAATTGCATCTTTGCGGTCAACACGCATACGGCGATCAAGTTGTGACACGGCTTGACGTGGCATGTCAACACCAGCAGTGCGCCATGCAAACCACAACAACCCTGAGCAATCCATCTTGACGTACGAGTCTTCTTTGCCTTCGATGTACCGAACACCTAGTTGCGTGAGCGCCGACAACACAGCAATTTGATGATCACGTGGTGCACGCGACCACGCCTTATCCAAATCATTCGGATTTAGTGCAAGACGTTTTGCAACACCATTTGAAACAACACGGCGCGACGCCAAGTAGTTGGGGTCTTCTTTGTTCTCGGTACGCATAATGAGACTCAGTGCGCGAATGGCATCAATAGAAATCTGAGGGCGTTGACGGATGCGTTCGCCAGGCATTTGCAGTCGACGTGATGAAGCATCTTTGCCTGAATTTCCCGCCGCACTGACCGGCCCGACATGCAGAGAAGCACTAAGAATGCCAATTGCGGCTACCCCGCGCAGAAATGTGCCAACCCGAATCATTTAGGGCAGGCTATTACGAATGGAACCACGTCACAGCACCGCCCTTGGGGTCCTTTTGGCTGCTGGCTCTGGCACTCGCTTTTTGGGTTCTCAACACAAATTGTTGTCACATATTGATGGTCAAACAATCTTCTCCCGTTCATTATCTGCCATGACTGGTTCACACCTCGATGGATTCATTGTTGTCTCTGGCGCTCTTGACCTCAGCAGTCACATTGGTGACATCGAGGAAGTCCACAATCCGGATTGGAAGACTGGACAACGCAGTTCAGTGATTGCCGCCATCACATTCGCTCGTGCTCACGATTACGACGCCATTGTCGTCGGATTAGCCGACCAACCATTTCTCTCATCTGAAGCATGGACCAATGTTGCCGCTTCAACGTCGCCCATTGCGGTTGCCACATATAACTGCACGCGAGGCAACCCCGTACGACTTCACTCAAGCGTCTGGGACACATTTGAGGACCTTGAATCAGACCCAGATGCTGGGGCACGAAGTCTCATTCGTCTGCATCCTGAACTCGTTCGGGAAGTAGCCTGTGAAGGCAATTCAGCTGACATCGACACCACAGAGGATCTCGACACATGGACCTAAATCATCAATTCACTGTTGCAGTTCCCGTAGAAGATGCATGGCGCATCCTTACCGACGTCGAGCGCATTGCACCCTGCCTGCCTGGCGCACAGTTGCAAGAAATCGAAGGCGACACGTACCGCGGAATAGTTAAAGTCAAAGTCGGACCAATTCAGGCACAGTTCAAGGGCCAAGCAAATTTTATTGAGCGCGATGACGTCGCTCACAAAGTAGTACTCAAAGGCGAAGGACGCGACACCACCGGCAAAGGCAATGCATCAGCAATTATCACGGC
>CAMDLK010000075.1 GCA_945901725.1 Bifidobacterium breve
CGAATGCATGTTGACCTCGCCTATTCAACAAGGCGATACATACGTAGTTGTCGCATCACGTGGCGGCGATGACCACAACCCTGCATGGTTTGTGAACTTACGGGCCAATTCAACTGTATGGATAGAAACTCAGACAGAAGCCAAACATGAACGCCGTGCCCGCATCGCAACATCAGAAGAGCGTGATGAAATGTGGCCCATCATTGTTGCGAAGTACGCCAACTACGGCGGATACCAATTAAAGACTGAGCGCGAAATTCCACTCATCTTCCTTGAAAAGGCCTAACGCTCGTGATTAATTGGGCAACAGACATTATTGACTCCATTGGATTGATTGGAGTCGCTTTACTCGTTGCACTCGAGAATGTGTTTCCGCCCATCCCCTCTGAACTCATCCTTCTTCTCGCCGGATTTAATGTCAGCGAAGGCCGATTTGATTACGTCAGCGGTGTCATTGCAGCAACAATCGGATCCGTTGTTGGCGCGTACTTCCTATACGGCATTGGTCGGTTGTTAGACGATGAACGAATGGAACGATTCCTCTCAAGCATTGGTCGCTTCGTTGGTCTGAAGAAGTCCGATGTGCATAAAGGTTTTGTGTGGTTTGAGAAATACGGAAACTACGTGGTGTTTTTCGGTCGGCTCATTCCAGTCGTTCGCTCGGTCGTGTCCATTCCTGCAGGTGGCGACCGAATGCCACTTGGCAAATTCACTCTCCTAACCGCTGCTGGTTCTCTCATCTGGAACATGATCTGGATGGCATTCGGATGGGCACTTGGTGATCAGTGGGAAAAGGCAGGCAAATGGGGCGATTACCTCCAATACGGGGTAGTGGCGATTGTCGGTATCGGTCTTATTGCTCTCATCGTTCGAGCCCGCAGCGCCAGAGGTGGACAGGAATAAGTCCGACTGTAGGATGGGGGCTCACCAAACGCGGGTGTAGTTCAATGGCTAGAATCTCAGCCTTCCAAGCTGATTATGCGGGTTCGATTCCCGTCACCCGCTCCATATGACTGCTGATCATTCCATGACGGCCGACTTCCTACGACTATTACGTTCTGGCGACAATTCGGCCTGGGAGATTTTCTACGACCTGCTAGCTCCCGAACTTCGGGCGTATATTGCCCGGCTCGGCGCCCGAGACCCTGATGATGTTTTAGGCGAGATAATGGCGCAAATTGTTCGTGACATCAACAAATTCTCTGGCGCAGCCACTGAGATTCGAGCATGGAGTTTCAGGATTGCTCACAACCGCGTGATTGACGCATCACGACGACGCAAGTCTCGGCCTTCAGAAGTCGCGATTGATGACTCACTTGACTCCGTCCCCTCTCAGACCCCGCTCGCTGATCTGCCCGACACCGAATCTGTCTCGCGCCTGCTTCATGGCCTTACAGCTGATCAGCGTTCCGTTGTCTGGCTTCGATACGTGGCCGACTTATCTCTTGAGGAGACCGCCGAAGTTGTTGGAAAAGCCCCAGAGGCCGTGGCGGCTCTGACGTACCGAGCGTTGACCAGCCTTCGAAGATCTCTCGGCGAGCCGTCAACGGAATAATCCGAAGAAATCTGGCGCAGCCCGTCATGCGAAGCAGCACCCGTGCGCTGTATTAGATGTGGACAACAACCAGAACCTCTCCCCAGACCAAGACCCTCGCCTTCTCGAGGCACTTCGACAGGTGAGCAACAACGACATTCGACCAATTGACGAACTCACTCGCCGTCGTCATTTGGCACAGATGCGCACAGTTCGATCAACCACACATCGTCTGAGGTTTATCGGAATTGCCGCCGCATTCATGTTGGTCATCGGCGGATTTGTTGTCACTCGAAACAGTTCAACAATTGATCGCCAACTCAATCTTGCAAGTGAGCCACAAGAACTTGCTCCACTAAAGACCGTCTCAGATCTCACTGCTGTCCCCTTTGAGCGCACAGAGGATTACGTCATTCTCGAAGTTTCTGCAGCGCGCGCAACTGAAGTCGGTACCGACATCACAGCTTCACTCGGCGCAGCACCAACCGTTATTGGTAAAGACGGATCATCCACTACTTATGTTGTTCCCGCTACCTTTGCAAAGACTCTTTCGAACACAAGTGGAATCAAGACAACTGTTGACACCCCCGTCAAGGCAACAATCGAACAAACGCCTGTTCCGTCATGGGGACTTGATCGCATTGACGCAACCGATGTAACGCTTAACAATTCCTACCGCTACACCAGCACCGGCACCAGTTCCTACGTGTATGTCATTGACACCGGTATCTATTCCGGCCACGCAGACTTTGCAGGACGTGTTACATCTGGATACTCCGCGATCAGTGACGGCAATGGAAGCGAAGACTGCAATGGTCACGGAACTCATGTTGCCGGAACGATTGCAGGCTCCACATACGGTGTTGCAAAGTCAACTCGTGTTGTTGCAGTGCGCGTTCTTGATTGTGCTGGCTCTGGCTTCTCCTCATCCGTTGTTGCAGGAATCAATTGGGTCACCCAAAGCCATCCGGGCGGTGCAGGCATCATCAACTTGAGCCTTGGCGGCTCTGCCAACACAGCCATTGACTCTGCTGTTGCTAGTGCAACCGCAGCAGGTCTCACAGTCGTTGTGGCAGCTGGAAACAGCTCAGCAGATGCATGTTCATCTTCTCCTGCACGTGCACCATCTGCTCTTACTATCGGTGCGATTGATCGCGCAGATACTCAAGCCTCTTATTCCAATTACGGATCATGTGTTGATCTTTGGGCGCCAGGTACGAACATCACATCTGCATGGATTGGTGGCTCGTCAGCTACCCGCACCATTTCAGGAACATCAATGGCCTCTCCACACGTCGCAGGACTTGCTGCACGTCTTGCCCAAGCATTCCCTGGCATATCAAACAGTGCAATCGTTTCAAAGCTGTCTACCAACAATGCATCATCGCTTGCGGTAACAACATTTGTTGAAGCAGATGTACCGTCTGAAACAACGACCACAATTCTTGATTCGACAACTACCACTATCGAATCCACAACAACGACAGTTGCGCCTGACGTAACAGTTCCCCCAACGACCACAGTTGCACCTACAACAACTGCGCCGCGACTAACCACCACCACAACTGTCCGACCAAACAAACCCACAGTAAAAGGTCCAAAGAGGTTTGCGTTGAACTACCAACTTCGTTCAGGTCAGACTTCACTTGTTGCATCCTGGGTCGGAGACAACTCTCCCGAGTCATATCGCCTCTCATGTGTTGCCAAGCGCAGTTCAAACAAGACCGATGACGAAGATGAAGATGAGGCATCGCTTGAAGCCGAGACTCTGAAATACCCCACAAACAAGGTGATCAACTTCAATCGCAATGACGTGACATACCGGTCAAATAGTCGAGCCGAAATAATCATCACTGATGTACCGGCTGTGTCATCTCGCTGCTGGATCGTGGCTCTCATCGGAACAACTCCGAGCGAGCGAAGCAATGTAGCAGTAACACCAAAGGCGCCAAGAGTGCCAACGACAACCACTGCACCAACCACTAGCACCACTACTTCCACGTCAACGACAGTGGCCCCTTCAACGACTACAACTGCAGCACCTTCAACCACGACAACTGTGGCCCCATCCAGATCAACTCAGACAACTGAACCAAAGAAGACAACGACCACAACCAAGGCACCAAAAGCCAAGAAGAAGGCCCAAACCGAATTTGATTCGTAGAGATTTTCCTAGTGAGGTATCCGGGCCTCATGTTTGAGAGACTGAACAGATACTCCTGAGAGGCGCCTATGGCTGCAGATACCACCGTTCGCTTTATTGCGCACTTCACTGTGACAAACCCGGACGAATACCGGGCCTACGAAAAAGGGTTTTTCCCTATCTTGCGTTCACACGGCGGTCGCTTCCTCACCTACGACGATGCCCCCACAGTTCTTGAAGGCGCTTACGAAGATGGCCGAACAGTGGTTCTCGAATTTGATTCAGAAGACGCATTGAATGCTTGGTGGAATTCAGCTGAATACAGAGAACTTGCAGTTCATCGCCATGCTGGCACCACTACGCATTCCGTAACAGTGATTCACAGCCCACCAGGGCGCTAGTTGAGCCACTGACGGGCATTGGCTCAGCATAAGACCCTCCTTGACACATAATGGAGCCATGACACCTGATGAAGACCTTCGTGCTGCCCGCGGCGTGCGCGTGAAGGCAGACGCGATGGTGTGGACTTTCTCTCGGTCGTCCGGCGCAGGTGGGCAAAACGTCAACAAGAACTCAACGAAGGCATCACTGACAATCTCTCTGGCAGATATCTCGTGTTCTGAAACCATCCGGGCTCGTCTAGAAGCTTCGTTTGACAAGGAAATTGCCATCACCTGTCAGACAAGCCGGAGCCAATGGCGCAACAGAGTTTTGTGCGTTGAACATTTGGTGGAAAAGCTCAATGAGGCCTCT
This sequence comes from Bifidobacterium breve, assembly GCA_945901725.1. Classification (GTDB taxonomy): domain Bacteria; phylum Actinomycetota; class Acidimicrobiia; order Acidimicrobiales; family Ilumatobacteraceae; genus UBA2093. Next base: position 4,431 of record CAMDLK010000075.1, read on the forward strand.
GCCCCTCCGCCTGCACCGCGAAAGAAAACACGACCAAGTCGTGGCGCTATTGAACGACGCCTCGACAGCAAGAAACGCGACTCAGCAAAGAAACAGGACCGTCGCCTGAAGGAATAGTTAATGATCCTTGTTACAGAGGTCGACACGCTCTTCATCGCTCGCTGCAGCTACGCCAGCAGCATTGCCTTCTAACGCAGCGAAGGGCCCACAAACATGGGACGAGATCCATACATGCACCATTGGTGCTCCGGCAGGTTGCAAAGCCCCAACGGAACACGCGCCAGCAGCATTAGTGACTCCGACAACTTTGGGCACGCCGTTAACTGTTATCCAACACAAATTGGAGTGCACATGCCACTGCATCAGACCGCCGGCATAATTCACCAATGTCGTATCCGTCAGCAATGTACCTGGATTTGCAATAAACATTGCCGACACGAGGGTCTTCACAGTGCCTTTCACCTCGTACACCAATGACTCAGGTGCAGTGGTGTCAAGCACCCGACCATCATTCAATAGCGAATACTTCATGTAATGCTCGAAGCCAGTCACGCCATCACCAATTGATACGTATCCATTCTTCTCGGCATCGGAAACCTTTGCGTACTTGGGAAGATCGCGCTGTGCTGACTGAATGAGCGCTGTTGCACGAGCAGCTTGTTCTGCTGTCACGCCGCCTATGCCAGAAAAATCAATCGGGTACGCGGGGTCGTACGGACGCGGCCAGCCCGAGGCAGCAGCCAGAGCTTGCGCGGTTGTCAACGCATGCGAATGATTAACGGTAGTTGTCGTCGTATTTGCAACAGTTGAGGGTGATGCAATCACAGTTTTTTTCTTAGTCGCTACCGAATCGCTTGTGCTGAGTAAAGCAGGAACGGTGCTGGTCGAAGTTGAAATCTCAACCGGAGCAATTGTGCTCGGCGAGACAATGACACCATCCGCAGTGACAATGAGACCTGAGTCAGTCAATGCAACATCTTGCACGTGTGCATGTACATGGCCAGTAACGGACCATAGAGCGCAGAGGGTGATTGCACTACAGAGATAAACGGCATTGAGATGCAGTGTTTCCTTCGCTGGGACATCTCGTCGATGCCAAGCCCACAAGGATGCACCTATCGCGGCTGCGGCAAGCAATGCGCCCAATGTGTCTGCTGGCTGAGGCTTCTCTGCAATCTCTAATCCGCTGATAAAGGAGATACCAGAAGTCCGCGTCAGAATCCAGCCAACGACTGCAGTTCCGTTGATCGCAAATCCCCCAAGGACGACCGCCCATTGCAACCGGCTGATAGCGATGATCCCCCAACCCACCTGGACGAATGTCAATGCCATAAACACTCTGGCCAGAGATTCATGGTCTGCATGAAGGCCGACGGCGACGCCATGAATCAGCCCAGCCCCAATCGAGGCATAAGCCGCCCACCTCATCCGAATATCTACATTTACCCCATCGGTCATGTGACTAAAATACACCATTTGGGTGTCCTAATATCTCAGCATGACAAACGCAACCATTGGATCCCTAGCCGACATCATCAGAGTGCATGGCGCAGGCCGTTCATCTCATCCGTGCCTCATCGAAGGTGACGTCTCCTACACGTGGGGCGAAGTGTACGAACGTGCTCAGCGCGTCGCCAACGGTCTCAAGGCTGCTGGAGTTGGCCCACACGATCGTGTCGTGTTCTTAGAAAAGAACAGCATTGAACATTTTGAATTAGCTTTCGGAGCTGCACTGTTGAATGCAGTCAGTGTTGACGTGAACTGGCGACTTGCTCCACCAGAAGTGGAATACATCGTTAACAACGCAGAAGCAAAGGTTTTGGTTGTTGGTAAAGATTTCGTGCCAGTCGCAGAAGCCATTGCGGACAAGCTCACAACCGTCACAACAATTCTTGTTATTGGTGGACATCCGAAATATGCCGATTGGAACGATTGGCTTCTTTCACAAAACACTGGCGATCCGGGCGAAGTCCAAACTCGCGATGACATTTCGTTTCAGTTGTATTCAAGCGGAACAACTGGTCTGCCCAAAGGTGTATTGCTAGACAACAACAACCTTCTTTCGCTTGCACCGATGATTAAGAGCATCTGGGGCCTTGATGAAAACTCAATCAACATGGCGGCTATGCCTCTGTTCCACATTGGCGGCGGTGGATGGGCAATGGCCGGCATGATGCAAGGCTGCACAACCATTGTGGTGCGAGAAATGAACCCTGCCGCAGTTCTTGATCTGATTGTTGAAAAGCGCATTACTCATGCATTCCTCGTGCCAGCAGTATTGGCGTTTATGAACATCATTCCCGGAGCCGAGGATAAGGATTATTCCAGTTTGCAAGTACTTGTGTATGGCGCGTCTCCAATTAGTGAAGCCGTTCTCACAAAGAGTGTTGAAATGTTCAAGTGCAAGTTTTGGCAGGCATACGGCCTTACCGAAACAACAGGTGGAGTCATCAACCTCTCCCCCGCAGATCATGATTTGAATAGCCCGAACAAACATCGTTTGCGTAGTTGCGGAACTCCAGGGCCTGGCGTTGAAGTTCGCATTGTTAACAATGACACCAACACAGATTGCGCCACTGGTGAAGTCGGAGAAATCTGGATTCGTTCGGCACAAGTAATGGCCGGATATTGGAAGAACCCAGAAGAGACTGCAAAAGCAATCACTCCTGACAAGTGGTTCAAGACTGGCGATGCTGGATATATCGATGCTGACGGCTATGTCTACATTCATGACCGCGTGAAAGACATGATTGTTTCAGGTGGAGAAAACGTCTACCCAGCAGAAGTTGAAAACGTGTTGATGTCGCACCC
>CAMDLK010000076.1 GCA_945901725.1 Bifidobacterium breve
CCGGCGCTACCGAGGTAGGGGGGATTGAACCTGTTACAAACCTGTGTCCGAATTCAGTGTGTGGCGGTAAATCAGGAGCAATAGCCTCGTTTAGCTTCAGTCGTCTGACAACTTTCCTGCGCGATGCATCGTATGTATACGGTCAACGCGTTTTCCCGCAAGTGTTGAGAAAGTATGTTCCGTCTATTGAAGGAACATGGGGTGGTTTTGGTGCGGTAAAAGACCGGTTCAAAGATCAATTCAATACTGGTGTGTTGTCGCAAGTCGACGCCGTCGAAACTGCAGTACGGATCGTGTCTGAATCCACGTCGCCTCGTGTGCAGGTGGTGCATGCGTTGTTGCCGCACGCACCATGGAGAATTACACCTGATTTTCGAGTCGACCAATTGTCTCCAACCATCTCAACGCAGAATCCAGATGACGACGAAGTCATTCGTGATACATATCAGACCTTTTTGTATCAAGTTGGTGCAGCTGACCGTGTGATGCAGAATGTGATTAAAGATTTGAAATCTTCAGATAAATGGGATTCGACCATGTTGGTGGTAACTGCGGATCACGGCATCTCGTTTATACCCGCTTCGCCACAAAGGAATACTAACTTCACTGATCCTGAGCAAGTGGCGGACGTGTACCGAATTCCGACATTTATCAAGTATCCGAATCAGAAATCTGGAACACCTAGCGATTGTGCCATAACCAATTTGAATCTATTGCCAACCATCATCGATGTAATGCAGACAAAGACTTCATGGGCATTTGCAGGACAATCACTCGTAGGTGATTGTCCAATGGGGAGGACGCGCAGCATCGTTGCTGCCACTGGAGAAAAGGCTGTCCTTTCTGGAGGTTTTGAAGAAGTCCTGGCGCGGGCTGCGCACTACGCGGGGATCGTTTCCAATGTCGGGCCGATTCGTAACGTTGCTGCTATCGGAAAGAGTGCTTCATTAATTGGAGTTGAAATCGGCAAGAGGCCGACTGATCAACTCATCACTAGTTGGACAATGAATCAGAAACTTCTGTTCAAAAATATCGCTACCGAACGGGGCGCAACTATTCCAGGGCTCATAACGGGTAAGGTCACGTTGTCTCAGCCAATAGACGCGGGCACAGAAGGCGTGATTGCAGTAGATGGAGTTGCTGCGGGTGTAATCGGAGAGTTGTCGGGCGCAAGTTCAACCATTAGTTATGCGGCTGTACTGGATTACACGCTGCTGTCTCGCGGACCACACAATGTTGAGCTGTTCATCAGATATCCGGATGGAACTCTGACATCGGCAGGCGCGCCAAGTTAATTTGGGTGGGTAATTTCACGCCAGTTGGTTGTGTCTTCTATGAACTTCACAACACGAGGAACGTCATCAACGTGAATAGGTCGGCTGAATAAATAACCTTGGGCACGGTGGCAGTCAAGTGAAGTGAGTTGTGCCAGTTGTTCCGTGGTCTCAACGCCCTCTGCAACAACATCTGCGCCCATTGCTGTAGCCATGGCGATGATTGTTCGCACGATGTTTTGAGTGGCTGGTTCAGTCACAACATCGTTAACAAAAGCTCTGTCAATCTTGATGCATTGAATTGGAAAGCGTTGAAGTAGTGATAGCGATGAGTAGCCGGTTCCGAAGTCGTCAATAGCAATGCGAACTCCTAGTGCGTTGAGACGATGCAGAGACGCAAGTGCCTGTGTCGGTTCGGTGATCATGACGCTCTCAGTCACCTCAAGCCACAATTGTTCTGCCTGAACACCAGATGACGCGAGCGCCTCAGTCACTACGGTGACAAATTGCGGATCATGAAGTTGCCGCACTGAGACGTTGACGCTCATGGTGGTGCTAGCAGAACAATGACCAGCATCAATCCAGCTTCGAAGTTGAGTTAGTGCGTCATTGATAGCCCATGAGCCCAAGGGCACGATGATTCCGGTTTCCTCTGCGATGGGAATGAATTCATCGGGCGAAACGATTTGAGACTGTCCTCGATCCCAGCGCATGAGAGCTTCAAAACCGACAACTATTCCTAGGTCGGTGTCAACGATTGGTTGATGTACAAGGTGGAGCTCTTTTCGTTCAAGAGCTCGGTATAGGGCGGTTTCAACATCAAGTCGCTTGGTGACGCCTTCAAGCATCGACTCGTCAAAGAGTGCGATGCAGTTTCTGCCGGCATTCTTTGCTCTGTACATGGCTGTGTCTGCGTGTCGCATTAATTCATTGGCAGATAATTCAACCGCGGTCGGTGCGTAGGCAACGCCAATACTTGCGGTGACAAACATGTCGCCATCTCTTGTTGTTATCGGCCTGCGGAGTGAATCCAGCACCTTCTCGGCTAAGAGAACGGATTGTGTGACGGACTCTGTGGTCGTATCGAGAACTACAAATTCGTCACCAGCTATTCGGGCCACGGTTGCATGGGTGGGTACTGCGGAAGTGAGGCGCCGTGATACTTCTGTAAGGACATCATCACCGATGGAATGTCCAAGACTGTCGTTGATGTTCTTGAATCTGTCGACATCGATGAAGAGAACTGTCGGTTGTAGATGAGTCTTCCATGATGACCGCATTGCTGATTCGATGTGCTGCAGCATGAGAACCCTGTTAGGGAGGCCAGTAAGAGAATCAGTCAGAGCATTTTTCACAAGTTGTTCTTGAGTGCCGGCATTTTGCCGTACTGACTGCACAACTCGTGACATGACAACTGCAGCGAGGATGCAAGCAGTGATGGTTCGCACTGTGGTGTCTTGACTATCGGCTGGCTTGTCGATTGCAAGGATGATGATGGGTGCGACAAGCGATGAAGTTGTGGTCAGCAGTCGTGTCATGAGTGCTGGAACAACTGTGTGGGTGCCGCCTTCAGCAATGTGGCGGATAGTGGGATGAATGAAGCTGGCCCCGACCAGTGCAACAGCCATAAGCAGGGGTGCGTCAAGAGTCGCTGTAGAAAATGAGACATCTCCGCGAGAAACAACTGCGCGCAAGATAAGACCGGTCAGGCTGAGGGCGATAGCGATACCAACAAAAGCATTTGTCGGAGAGGGAACTGTCTCTGAGAACAAGAGCGTGACGAGTAGAAAGAGGACAATCATCGCAACGCCGAGGCAGAGACTGCGAATGGTGGTGAATGATGCCGAGTTCCCAGTTATGCCAAGGGAAGGTTGAACGAGATACACCCACACAATGAGCCACGCTCCGATGCCGACGATGAGTCCATCGGCTAGAACATTTGCAACTTGACCAGTGAGTCGCCGTCGGATGATGAAAACAAGTCCGAGAACAAGAAGAACTTGAGCTGCGAGAAAAAGTGACTCTGTTGTCAGCGAGTGTGAACTACTTGAGTCATTCTCGATGATGCGTGCGGCGAGAATTACTGCTGCAGTCAGACCAGTCAGGGCGGCTATAGATAAAGGAGCCTTGTGGGCCATGATTCCGATGACAATTCCAAAGATTGCGATAACCAGGCTGCCAATTGCTGGAACACTGCTGAAACTGTCGGCGACTACTGCGTGTGTGGCGCCAAGACCAATGGCAGCGACAGCGACTATCCATGCAGATGCGGAAAGGGCTTTACGTGCCACTTTGTCTCGAAATCTGCATGTGGTAACCGCCCAATCGAACCCAAAAGACGGTACTACGGGCTGGGTACGAGGGAGGGGAGCCTGTATCTGACCGACTAATAGATAGTCTGAAGTCACATGTCCACTGTTGCTCCCACCGTCACGGTCGTTGTACCAGGCGCTCATCTCATGGCAGAACTGCTCGGACAACGCGATGAGTTATTGCGTCGTGTTGAAGATGCCTTTCCTGATGTCGCTGTCGTGGTGAGAGGGAATGAGATTGGGTGCTCGGGGCCCAGAGCACATCAAGTTGGTCGTTTGTTTGAAGAGATGGTTCTTCTGCTTCAAAGTGGGGAACGGCTTGATCAGTCAGTAATGGATCGCAGCATTGTGATGGTGCGTGCAGAACAACGGCCGAGCAGTGTGTTGACGGACGACATCTTGAAGGGTTCAAGAGGTCGCATGGTTCGTCCAAAGACCGCGGGCCAGAAGCGTTATGTCGATGCCATTCGAGAAAACACGATTACTTTCGGAGTTGGTCCAGCCGGTACTGGTAAGAGTTGGCTTGCAGTTGCAATGGCAGTACAGGCATTGCATGCCCGGCAGGTTCAACGCATTGTTCTTACCCGACCTGCAGTAGAAGCCGGCGAACGTCTTGGGTTTTTGCCAGGAGATCTCATGGCGAAGATTGATCCGTATCTGCGCCCGTTGTATGACGCTCTCTACGACATGATGGACCCTGAAGCAGCTGTAAAGCTGATTGAGCGTCAAACAATTGAAGTTGCCCCTCTCGCGTTTATGCGCGGGCGCACGTTGAATAACTCCTTCATTATTCTGGACGAAGCTCAGAACACAACGCCCGAACAGATGAAGATGTTGTTGACACGAGTTGGTTTCGGTTCAAAGGTTGTGATTACAGGCGACGTGTCACAAATAGACGTACCAGATGGTCGCAGTGGATTGGTTGGCTTAGAGAAAAAACTCGGGCATATCGATTCGTTGGCATTTGTATACCTTGATGGGTCTGATGTCGTTCGACATCGCATCGTGGCTGACATTGTTGCTGCGTACGAGCGATTCACGAATGCAGAAGCGCGTCGGAATTCATCGCGTAAGGCTGCGCGTGATGACTGAGTCCCGACCGCGTATTCATTCGCCTCGTCGCGCTGGTGGTGATGGTGTCCCTGAAGTGTTCTGCTCGGACGAACAATCTGGATGCACTATTGATTTGCCGCGTTGGCGGCAATTAGCAATTTCTTCACTGTTGCATGAGGGCGTCCACGGAGCGTGCGAGTTGTCCGTGTTTTTCGTAGATGAAGCAACCATGGCGGATCTGAATAGCGAACACATGGGCAAGGTGGGACCTACAGACGTGCTGGCATTTCCCTTGGATGCTGCCGACATGATTGATCAACCAGGACCAGGCGCTCTGACGCGTGGGCCCGCACGTCCTCACCCCGACAACGACGATGTGCCTACTCTGTTGGGAGATGTCGTACTGTGCCCAATCGTCGCGGAGCGTCAAGCCACTACCCATGCAGGTAATTTTGATGATGAAGTTGCGCTGCTTTTGGTTCACGGAATTTTGCACGTCCTTGGTTTTGATCATCATGACGAGGAAACAAAGACAGACATGCGGGCTCACGAGTTGGCAATTTTGACCGAACATCATTGGACAGGCCCAGCGCCTGTCGAATTTAGACAGGAACAAGACGAATGATCGCAACTTCTCCAACCTCTGCAGATTGGTGGATGTTGATTGGCATTCTCATTTTGTTGGTCTGCTTGATAGTCTTATCAATTGCAGAGATGGGATTGTCACGCGTCTCTAAGCCGAAAGCTCAAGCCTTGGCAGATTCTGGTGCGCGCGGCGGGACAGCACTTTTGGGGCTGGTCACTCATCCTGAACGGTGGGTGAATCCGCTTCTGTTGTCAGTCAATGTCTGCCAAACAGTGCAAGCGACATTGACTGGAGTTGTCGCTGGGCGACTCTTCGGTCCCACAGGTGTTGCAATTGGAGTTGTTTTAAACGTCATTGTCTTTTTTGTGTTTGCTGAAGCTGTTCCAAAGACGTACGCAATTCTTCACTCCGATAGAGCTGCTTTATCAACATCACGGTTTATTGCATTATTGGTTGGTTTCTATCCGTTAGCAATGATCTCACAAGGCCTTATTGGTCTCACCAATATTGTTGTTAAAGGCAAAGGTCTAGTGCAGGGACCATTCATTGGAGAGCAAGAATTCTTGGGCATGGTGGAAGCTGCAGTGGAAGATGAAGTCATTGAGCACGAAGAGCGCGCTTTGATTGAGTCCATTATTGAATTTGGCGACACCATTGTTCGCGAAATTATGCGGCCTCGCCCCGACATGATCAGTGTTGATGCTGGCGAAACCTTGGACATGGCACTAGATGAAGCCTTTGAGCACGGTGTGAGTCGTTTGCCTGTTATGCGCAATGACCAAGAAGACAATGAAGACGTTCTAGGAATTGTGTACGCCAAGGACATCATGAAAGCAATCCGTGCCGGGCAAGGTGCGGAACCTGTTGACTCGCTTGTTCGTGCAGCGGTAGTGATTCCAGAAAATAAGCCAGTGGCAAAACTCATGCGTGAAATGCAACGTGATCATTTTCATATGGCCATCGTTGCTGACGAATACGGAAGCATTACGGGCCTAGTGACTCTTGAAGATTGTCTCGAAGAGCTTGTTGGCGAAATTGTGGATGAACATGACGATGAAGACCCCGACGTGCGTAATCTGCCGAACGGTGAGTCTTTGGTCGACGCCGGAATGTCCATTGAAGACTTCAACGAACATTTCCGTGTGGATCTGCCAGATACAGAATTTGACACTGTCGGTGGCTATTTGTTCGGAGTACTTGAGCACGTTCCGGTTGTAGGAGAGACTTTGGAGATCGAGGGTTGGAGATTCGTGGTTGAGGCGCTTGAAGGTCGTCGCATCACCGAAGTTCGATTAATGCCCATAATTGGAACTGAGTAACGCCTCAACTCAAAAACTTCTGTAACTTGGCGAAATGGAAGTTTCACTAAAAGGCAAAGTCGCACTCGTTACGGGTGCATCCCGAGGAATTGGTCTTGCAATTGCCAAGTCGTTCGCAGAATCTGGCGCAAGCGTCATGATGGTGTCTCGAAAGATTGACGAGTCCGCCATGGAAGGTATTGATGGTGAAGTAGCCATCCGCCC
>CAMDLK010000077.1 GCA_945901725.1 Bifidobacterium breve
AAAGTCGCACTCGTTACGGGTGCATCCCGAGGAATTGGTCTTGCAATTGCCAAGTCGTTCGCAGAATCTGGCGCAAGCGTCATGATGGTGTCTCGAAAGATTGACGAGTCCGCCATGGAAGGTATTGATGGTGAAGTAGCCATCCGCCCAGCAAATGTCGGAGATCCAACCGCCGCCACAGATGTGGTGCGCGAAACTATTGCGAAGTTTGGCCGTCTAGACATCTTGGTGAATAACGCTGCGACGAATCCGTATTACGGGCCAACAATGGGTGTTGACGAAGGTCGATACGACAAGACATTCCAAATCAACTTGAAGGCTCCACTGCAGTGGACGCAAGCTGCGTACGAGGCTTCGTTCAAAGCAAACCCAGGAGTGATTGTTAACATTGCATCAGTTGGTGGAATCCGTACAGATGGCGGCGGTCTTGGCGTGTACAACTTGACAAAAGCTGCCTTGATTCACTTCACTCGTCAACTCGCTAGCGAGATTGGTCCAAACCGAGTTATAGGAATCGCACCAGGATTAGTGAAGACAGACTTTGCTGGTTTCTTGGTTGAGAACTTCGGAGACAAGATTGCTGCAACTGTCCCTTTGAAGCGTCTTGGTGAGCCGGAAGACATTGCAAACCTGGCAACCTTCTTGGCGTCTGATTCTGCCAGTTGGATTACGGGCGAAACCTACGTCATTGATGGTGGCGCAGGCTTAAGCACATCAAACGCTGGTTAAGACTTTTGTAGGCCTTTGACCAGGGCTGAACGCTGGGGTTTGCCTAGTGCAGTCCTTGGAATCTCCGAAACGATATGAACTTCTCGTGGAGCGAAGTGTGCCGGCAGTGACTTTTTCACATGACCTCGTAATGCGTCTAAGGAAATCGAATCAGCGTGGGTTGTCACTATCCACACATGAACCGCATGGCCCCATTCGTGGTCTGGAACACCAGCCACACAGAGGTCAGTTATCGATTCAAAGTCACGTAAGGAATCCTCTACAACTTCTGGCCAAACATTTTCGCCGCCGGTAATGATGAGATCGCCGTTGCGTCCTTCAATGCTGAGTACGCCCTCTTCGGATAGTGATCCTCTGTCGTTAGTGCAGAACCATCCGTCGCTGTCTAGAGGAACAGAACCGTCACGGTATGCCCGCAACAGCATCGGCGCCCTGACGTAGACGATGGAATCTCGTATCTCAAGTTCAACGCCACGAAGTGTTTTGCCGTTGTACACGACTCCGCTACCAGTTTCTGTCAGCCCGTAGGTAGTGACGCAATTTGGAGGTAGCTGTGAAGCTTGGCGAGAGCCACCAAGAACAATGGCGCGAAACAATGTGGGGTCAATTCTTTGAAGTGCCGTCGAAACAAGTGACACCAGAGTTGCGCCGTCTCTTGCTCCTTGTTCAAAGGATTCCGGAGAGAAAGAGGGCATTGGAATGAGGGAAGTACCCATGATGAGGGAGCGTGTGATGACAGATAGTCCGCCAACATGGGAAGGAGGAAGGCATGCAAGCCAAGTGTCACGAAGCGTCACGTTCAGTCGTTCCGAGGTAGCCCGCGCGCTGGCCTCTACTGCAGACATTGTCAGTACTGCGGCCTTCGGGGCACCAGAGGTACCGCTAGTAGCCACGACAATTGCGTCGCCATGCTCCACAGGTAGCCCATCAACGCGCGTGTCGCCTTCAGGGGTTGCAATGATTGTCGGCTTCACTAGATCAAGAATCTGTTGACGAGCTGGTGCGGGTAAGCGCTGGTCTAGGGGAAAAACTGCATCATCGTTATCCCACGCACGCGATAGACGGTCGACGAAGATTTGGCTGTTTGCCATGTCAAGACATACCAACTCGTTCACGCATCCAGCGTACGACTCGTGCGACACTAGAGACATGACTTCGCCAATAAACCCTTCAGCTCTCGGATGGAAGAAGTGGGTTATCGGCGCTCGGCCGCGCACGTTGCCGGCAGCGATAGTCCCAGTCCTTGTTGGAGTTGCATGTGCAAGCGGGACTGAAGCACCTGTCTGGTGGCGTGCTGTGTTGGCTGGTGTCGTGAGTCTTGCGTTGCAAGTTGGGGTCAATTACGCAAATGACTATTCAGATGGTGTGAAGGGGACTGATGCAGTTCGTGTTGGGCCTTTGCGTCTCGTCGGGTCTGGCGCAGCCAAGGCATCCCACGTTAAGCAGGCTGCTTTTTTGATGTTTGGCATTGCAGCGTGTGCTGGTCTTGCTCTTGCCGTAATGACATCATTGTGGTTGTTGTTGGTAGGTGCCACCGCGATTCTTGCCGCCTGGACCTACACAGGAGGACCACGGCCATACGGGTATGCCGGATGGGGTGAAGTTTTCGTCTTTGTTTACTTCGGGGTCGTAGCTACAACAGGTACTGAATTTGTGGTTGCTGAAGAATTCACTGCGGCTGGATTCGTTGCCAGCATTGCTGTCGGTTGTATCGCATGTTCTCTTCTTGTAATCAACAATCTTCGAGATATTCCAGGAGACACAATTGCAGAGAAGAACACTCTGGCGGTCAAGCTCGGAGATGCAAATACTCGTAAGTTCTTCGCTGCGTTGGTTGTTGCTGCAGTTATTTCTATTTGCGCAACTTCAGCACTTGTAGGTGCCTATGCCTTGTTTGGCCTAGTGGGAATCATTGTCCTAAGGCCTGCGCTCGAAGCTCTTTCTCGCGGGGCGAAGGGGAAAGATCTGATCATCGTTCTGGGAAATGTCGGCCGCGCGCAATTGGTGTTGGGTATTACTTTCGGCGCAGGAATCGCGATTTCAATCGTTTCGTAAAATTTTTGAATCCAGTAACTGAGCAGTTGCAGTTGGGTTTTCCAGATGGGCCGTGTGTCCAGCGTTCGCTACGACTGTCATTTCTGACGTGGAAATCAGTGGTTTCATATCTTCAGCAATTGCAGTGAACTTTTCATCATGCTCGCCAACTACGAGGTGTACTGGCATGGACAACTGTTGCAGATTCGACCACTGTGGTTCCTGTGTGCCTGTGCCAGCACAGCGCAACGAATCTGCAAGCCCCTGTGTTGTGTTTCGTAAGCGATCTTCTCGTTGATTCGTCTTCTCATCCAAACCCGAAAATATCGGCAGTGCTAACCATTCGTCGAGAAAGGCCGACAAGCCGATGATTTCGATTCGCTCGGCAAGGTCGTTGTCGCTCTTGCGTCGTGCTGTTCGTTCAGCCTCGGTGACTAGCCCGGGAGTACCACTGATTAGCACTAGTTGAGAAACCATCGTTGGGTGCTGTAACGCCACGTGGAGAGCCATGCGAGCCCCCATTGAGTAGCCAATGAGAATGCCGGGTTGCATGGCTGCGGCGATGTCATCTGCACATTGAGGAAGTGAACGAACGCCGTTGGTGTTGTTTCCGTGTCCAGGTGCATCGAGACACAAAGGCGTGAATTCCGATTTCATAACCTGCAAAACCGGGGACCACGAGTCTCTCGTTTGGGTGAAACCGTGAAGGAAGGTGACGTGGGGGGCGGTCAACGGGTCAACGCTCGCTCCAGAACATTGACAAATACGTCGACATCTTGCGCTCCGGGAATAAGGAAGCGGTCATCGATGACGAATGAAGGGACCGCAGTGATTTCTCGCATGGCTGCTCCTTGTAAATCTTGTTGCACAGCGTCAAAACCTTCTTCGGTGTCAAGCCAGGCTCGTATGGTCTCGCCGTCTAAGTCGACTTCTGTAGCGCATTGAGCAATGACATCTGCGTCGCCAACGTTGAGGCCATCGGTGAAGTACGCCTTCATAAGTCTTTCTTTGAAGATGGCCTGAGTGATGGCCCCATGGTTTTCTAAAGCCCAGTGCAAGGCGCGGTGGGCAAGGATTGTGTTGGCGCGTAATGCGATGTCCATATTGAATTCGATGTTGTCTGCTGCCGCAACATTTGTCACATGATTCAGGATTTGTTCTGCACGTTCACGTCCGCCGAACTTTTTGGCGTAGCCCTCTACGACTGGGGTTGGTTGCCCGACAGGGGCTGATGGGTCTAGTTGATAGGCCTTGAAGACCACCTCAATAGGTTCGGTAATGCCCTTCTGTCTGAGGACTTCTATGGCGTTGTCAAACCGACGCTTTCCTATGAAGCACCAAGGGCATACGACGTCGGACCAGATTTCTACACGCATAGGTGACACGATAGGTGGCATGAGTTCTTCTGGCGACACTGCAGCCACATTTTGCGCAACATTGGTAGACGAATGGGCTCGTCAAGGGGTTCGCCACGCTGTGGTCGCCCCTGGCAGTCGGAGCACGCCGCTGGCAGTTGCTTTGGCTCGGTACGAGGGCATTGAGGTTCATGTATTTCATGACGAGCGCAGTGCGTCTTTTGCGGCCTTAGGTATTGGTGTGGCCTCTGGCTTCCCCGCAGTGTTGCTATGTACGTCTGGAACAGCTGCGACACACTTCCACGGGGCCGTAGTAGAGGCTCATCAAAGTGATGTACCGATGATTGTGTGCACTGCTGATCGTCCGCCAGAGTTACGTGAAGTTGGCGCAGCACAAACAATTGACCAAACACATCTGTTCGGTTCCGCAGTTCGGTGGTTCCATGACCCTGGTGTCCCATCTCGGGACGCAGCGTATACATGGCGTTCCTTGGCTTCTCGTACAGTGCAGGCTGCCGTCGGGGTCAGACCTGGTCCTGTGCATTTGAATCTTCCATTTCGTGAACCTTTGACTGGTGATGTTGTCGACATGCCGACATCTCGAGAGAAGAAATGGTCGGAAGTAATTCGTCTTGGATCATCTGAGAATCAAGAAGTCTCGGAAATCGTTAAAGCCATAAGTGGTCGCCGCGGTGTGATCATTGCAGGACGTGGGGCAAGCCGAGATGTGCTGTCGTTGGCTGAAGCTCTTGGCTGGCCAGTTTTCGCAGATGCTGTCAGCGGAGTTCGTGAGAAAAACAATGCCGTTGTTATTGGGTTCGATGCAATTTTGCGGTCGCAAACATTTGCGTCGACTCATGTACCAGAAGTTGTTGCACGCATTGGGGCACCTCCTGCTTCGAAGGTCCTCGCTCAGTGGGTCAAGAAAAATGATTGTCGTGTTGTTCAATTGCGTTCATCAGAGATGGTGACTGATCCTGATCACATGGTTGAGTTCACTGTTGTTGGAGACATTGCCACCACGACCCGAGTTCTTGCCTCTGCTGTAACGAGTTGCGATAAGGCATGGATTGCGGACTGGGCGGACGCCGAGGTGAGAGCACAGAACGCGATCAGCGATTGGACGATTGAACACTTCAGCGAGCCGTCGGTAGCTCGAACCGTTACGGCTGCGATGCAGGTGGGGTCACATTTGGTGATTTCCTCTTCCATGCCGATTCGAGATGTTGAATGGTTCGGTACGTCAACACCAGGTGTCACTGTTCATTCAAATCGTGGCACAAACGGTATTGACGGAGTGATTAGCACGGCTGTTGGAGTGGCGGTATCAACTAAGGCGCGCGTGACGGTTCTGATTGGCGACGTTGCATGTCTCCATGATTCAAATGGCTTGTTGGCGCTTAATCGTCGCGACATTGATCTGACAATTGTTGTAACCAATAACGATGGCGGAAGTATTTTCTCATTTCTTCCACAGGCACAAATAGTGAGTAACTCAGATTTTGAACTTCTATATGGCACTCCACACGGTGCATCTTTTGAACATTTGGCTGCAACTCATGGAATCGCCTACGAACGTGTGGCATCGGTGAAAGATCTAGAAGCAACCTTGCAGCACGGTGGCACGCGCCTCATTGAAGTTCCGTGTGATCGATTTACAAATGTGTCTCAACATGAAAGTTTGAACTTAGCCGTAGTTGCAGCTGTGGAGACTAGGGCCTGACAATCGCAGAGAGCATGGCCTGAAATTTGGCTTGTGTCTCGGCCAATTCTGCGTAGGGGTCGCTGTCAGCAACAATTCCGCCCCCCGCAAAGAGGCGAGCGGTGCGTTTGTCGGACGACAATTCGGCGCATCGAATGGTCACTGCAAACATTCCGTCACCGCGTGAATCCATGTACCCCACGGCGCCTCCGTAGTAGCCACGGTTAAGTCCTTCTACTTTTTCGATGAAGGTCAGGGCTTCTGTTGTTGGATGGCCACCCAAGGCCGGGGTGGGGCATAGTGCTCGCACTAGTGAAAACACGTGTGCGGAAGGTTCGGTCAATGCGCCTTCAATTGCAGTTCCAAGGTGTTGAACATTTGCAACTGTCACTACTGATGGCTCGGACTCCCAATCGAGGTAGGAACAGAACGGCAACAACGTGTCGTGAACCATGTCGATGACGATTCTGTGTTCGATTTGATTCTTTGTGCTCGCGACAAGTTCATCTGCGAGGCGTTTGTCGGCATCGTGGTCTCCGGTGCGAGGCGCTGTCCCGGCCAGGGGATGACTACGCACGATTGAACCCTGCACTGAGACCAAAAGTTCTGGTGATGCTCCAATAACGTTGTTGACGCAGTAGCGGTAACTAGAACCGAATGAAGCACCCAGTCGAAGCAATATTGCGTGTACATCAATTGGGTCGTCAGCATGCACTTCTATGTCGCGAGCAATAACTGCTTTTTGTATCGTGCCAGCTCTCACGGCATCTCTGGCCTGCACCACAGCATCGAGATAATGACCT
>CAMDLK010000078.1 GCA_945901725.1 Bifidobacterium breve
CTGCAATGACACCGCTGACGTAATCAAATCGGCCTTCGCTGACATTGAATCCGGCGAGAAGAAGGATTAGTTCAGAGGGGATGGGCGGAAACACGTTCTCGAGTGCAACGAGTAAAGCGACTCCAATCAATCCAATGGAGTCAATAATGTCTGTTGCCCAATTAATCACGAGCGTTAGGCCTTTTCGAGGAAGATGAGCGGAATTTCACGCTCTGTCTTGAGTTGATAGCCGCCGTAGTTTGCGTATTTGGCAACAATGATTGGCCACATTTCATCACGCTCTTCTGATGTTGCAATGCGTGCGCGGCGTTCGTGTTTGGCTTCTGTCTGGGTTTCTATCCATACAGTTGAATTGGCCCGTAAGTTCACAAACCATGCAGGGTTGTGGTCATCGCCGCCACGTGATGCGACAACTACGTATGTATCGCCTTGTTGAATAGGCGAGGTCAACATGCATTCGCGAGGTTGCCCAGACGTGCGGCCAGTTGTCGTGAGTTTCAGCACGGGCATATTGCCAGCGTTCCACCCCTTTTTTCCTCCGGAGACAGTGAGGATTGTTTTATGAACAAAGTTCATAGTTTTGAGGGCAAAGTCGCTTGGCACTTTCACAAGGGTACTTCCCATGGCGGTGTGACTTATGTGTCTGGCTTCAGATGATGATTACTTGGCAAGTACAATCGGTTGCCGCATGTTGAAACGTCTACTCACTACAGTTCTCGCGAAATACAAGGGTTTGCTGTGGGTAGTAGTTGTATTTCAGGCCATTCAGGCCGTAGCTGGCTTGTACCTGCCCACCTTGAACTCAGACATCATCAACAACGGCATCGTGAAAGAGGATCTGGGGTACATCTGGCGTATCGGCGGCCTCATGTTGGTGGTCACCATCCTGCAGGTCGGCTTTTCTGTGATAGCCGTGTATTTCGGATCAAAAGTTGCCATGGGGTTCGGCCGTGACGTGCGCCGAAGCCTGTTTCATCAGGTCAATGATTTTTCAGCTCGAGAAGTGGCGCAGTTCGGTGCGCCCTCACTGATTACTCGCATCACAAACGATGTTCAGCAAGTGCAGATGTTGGTATTGATGACCTGCACATTGTTGTTGAGTGCGCCATTCACCTCAATCGGCGGCGTGATTCTTGCCATGCAACAAGATCTTGGCTTATCACGCATCTTGATGTTCTCCATTCCGATTCTGGCGGTGTTGCTAGGCCTCATTATTGGCAGCATGGTGCCATCATTTCGCAAGATGCAAGAACGAATTGACCGCATCAATGAGATTCTTCGTGAACAGCTCACCGGTATCCGAATCGTTCGCGCTTTTGTACGAGAGCCAGAAGAGAAGAAGCGCTTTAGCGACGCAAATGCGGCTGTCACTGAAGTGGCACTACGCGGTGGCCGCCTGCAGGCGTTGATGTTCCCAACAGCAACCTTGATTATCAATATTTCAAGCGTCGCTGTGGTGTGGTTCGGTTCAGATCGAATCAACGCAGGCCTAATGCAGCCCGGTGCGATGATTGCATTCCTTACGTATCTCACGCAGATCTTGATGTCGGTCATGATGGCCACCTGGATGGCGGCACTGATTCCTCGTGCATCAGTGAGTGCTGAGCGAATTCAAGAAGTACTCAACACGCCTACGTCGGTCGTTGTCTCTGAAAATGCGATCACAGAATTGCAACAGACTGCTGTTCTGCAGTTTGACTCTGTCGGTTTTCATTATCCAGGCGCGGAACTTCCAGTTCTTGACAAGGTTTCTTTCACTGTGAGGGCAGGCCAAACACTTGCTGTCATCGGAAGCACCGGTTCTGGAAAGACAACATTGGTCAGTCTGATACCGCGCTTGTTTGATGCGACGAGTGGCGCTGTATTGCTCGACGGTGTCGATGTGCGTGACCTTGCTCCTGAAGCATTGTGGTCACGGGTCGGAATTGTTCCCCAGAAGCCGTACTTGTTCTCAGGCACGGTTGCCAGCAATCTTGGGTACGGCAAAGAAGACGCCACTGAAGAAGAGATGTGGGCAGCATTACGCACTGCACAAGCCGAAGACTTCGTACGCGCAATGCCAGGTGGACTCGATGCCGTTATTGCGCAAGGTGGTTCAAACGTGTCTGGTGGGCAACGTCAGCGATTGGCAATTGCCAGAGCGCTTATTCGTCACCCAGAGATCTATTTGTTTGACGACTCGTTCTCAGCACTTGACCTTGCCACTGACGCTCGTTTGCGCGAGGCACTGGCCCCATCAGTTCGTGATGCCGTAGTCGTTATTGTCGCTCAGCGAGTTTCTACCATTCGTGATGCAGACCAAATTTTGGTACTGGAAGATGGTGCTTGTGTTGGGCTCGGTACTCACGATGAACTGTTGGCTACATGCCCTACGTTCCAGGAAATCGTTGAATCTCAAGCCGCCGTGAACGAGGGCGTGGCATGAGCACTGAGAACGAAACCAAAGACGAAAAGAAGCCAGCCCAGCACATGCCTGGCTCCGAGCTTCGTACGGCACGTATGAGCACGGTGGGAATGCCAGTAGAAAAATCAGAAAACTTCTCGGAGACTGCACAACGCTTAATCCGTTTGATGGCAGATGAAAAGTATCTCGTGATATTGGTGATGTTTCTTGCTGTAGTCAGCGTTGCACTGGTAGTTCTTGGCCCACGAATTCTTGGTCATGCAACAGATATTTTGTTCGATGGGCTCACAAAGCGTGACGGACAAACTGGCGTCAATTTCACTTCCTTGCATCGCACGTTGGAGTTAGCTCTTGGTCTGTACGTTCTGTCCTTCATCCTGGCGTACAGCCAAACGTTCATGCTTGCTGGTGTGGTTCAGCGAACCATGTTCACATTGCGAGCAGATGTTGAGGCAAAGATTCACAGATTGCCACTGAGTTACATTGACCGTCACTCACGCGGCGACTTGCTGAGTCGTGTTACAAATGACATTGACAACATTTCCCAGAGTTTGCAGCAGTCCTTGAGTCAACTCATTACTTCGTTGCTCACCATTGCTGGCGTGTTGATCATGATGCTTGCATTGTCTCCAATCCTTGCAATCATCGCAATTATTACTGTGCCGCTGTCAATCAGCACCATGAATCGCCTTGCGCGTCGTTCAAAGCAGAAGTTCATTGCGCAGTGGTCACACACGGGCGCCTTGAACGGACTCATTGAAGAAACTTTTACAGGCCATGCGATTGTGAAGACATTTGGCCGGCAACGCAGTGTGGAAGATCGATTCGCGAAGACTAATGAGAAGCTTTACGAAGCAGGGTTTGGCGCGCAGTTCATTTCGGGGTCTATTCAGCCGGCCATGATGTTCGTCGGCAACTTGAACTACCTGATGATCGCAGTTGTCGGAGGTTTGCGTGTTGCCTCTGGTTCGATGGGGCTCGGTGATGTGCAGGCATTCATTCAGTACTCACGCCAGTTCACGCAACCACTCACACAGACCGCGTCAATGATGAATGTGCTTCAGTCGGGTGTTGCCTCTGCGGAACGTGTCTTTGAGGTTTTGGACGCCGAAGAGGAAAGTGCCGAAGCTGAGTTCGTTGCTTCTCCGCCAGTTCAGGGACGTGTTGCGTTTGAAAATGTCAGCTTTTCGTACAACCCCGACCGACCGCTGATTGATGACCTGTCGCTTGTGGCTGAACCAGGAACCACTGTTGCCATTGTGGGGCCAACGGGCGCCGGCAAGACCACCTTGGTAAACCTCATCATGCGGTTCTATGAATTGAACAGTGGTCGCATCACGCTTGATGGCCGAGACATCTCGCTTATGCCGCGTAGTGAATTACGTTCAAACATCGGCATGGTGTTGCAAGATACGTGGCTATTTGGCGGAACCATTCGCGAGAACATTGCCTATGGAAAGCCGTCAGCGACAGAAGAGCAAATACGTGCTGCAGCAAAGGCCACATATGTGCACCGCTTTGTTCAGTCGTTGCCAATGGGGTACGACACCATTTTGGACAACGAAGGCGGGGCAGTGAGCGCCGGCGAGAAGCAACTGCTCACTATTGCTCGTGCCTTCCTGGCTGACCCAACAATCCTTATTCTCGACGAAGCAACAAGCTCAGTAGACACACGAACTGAAGTACTTATTCAGCGCGCAATGGTGGCATTGCGTAGCCAACGCACAAGCTTTGTCATTGCGCACAGACTGTCCACAATTCGTGACGCAAACGTGATTCTTGTAATGGAAGATGGTCGGATAGTGGAACAAGGTTCCCATGAAGAACTACTTGCTTCACGCGGTGCATATTTCCGTCTGTATCAGTCGCAGTTCTCTGGAGCCGCAACTGACATTGACTAATTAGTTGACTTTGCTGATGATGTCTTCGCCGTATTGAGCGAGTGTGTCAGCTGTTCCGCGGTAGAACAAGAACGCAGGCACGACGACACGTTCAACACCCAGAGCCTCAAGAGCGCTGACTTCTTCTAACGCATTTGGGCCCATTACGTTGCCGCCTGTTGTGATTTCAACATCCTTCGGATCACGGCCATGTTTGATGGCTGATTCGCGTGTGATGCCGATGATGCGAGCAAGTTCCTCGTGTGAACCACCTGCAGGAAAGAAGCCATCGCCCAAACGACCAGCGCGCTTTGCAGCAATATCTGTACTACCGCCAATGTGAATCGGAATAGAACCTTTGACTGGTTGTGGGCGCAAGATGCAATTATCAAAGTTCACATATTCGCCGTGGTACGACGCCTTGTCTTCTTTCCATAACGCGCGCATCGCTGCAATGTTCTCGTCGTTGCGCTTTCCGCGTTCGTTGAACGGCACGCCGATTGCATCGAACTCCTCTTTCATCCAGCCAACACCGGTGCCAAGAAGCATGCGTCCGTTTGACATGAAGTCAAGAGTCGCCAGTTCCTTTGCAAGCACCACTGGGTTGCGTTGCGGCAAAATGAGAATGCCGGTTGCAAGGTTGATTTCCTTGGTTGCTGCAGCGACGTACGTAAGCCAGATCAGCGGATCTGGAATAGGGGAATCATCACCGCCAGGCATTTTGCCGGTGTCGCTATATGGGTACGGAGATTGGTAATCAGCGGGGACCACAACGTGTTCCACTGTCCACAATGATTCAAACCCTGCAGCTTCAGCTGCTTGTGCCATGGCAACAGCCTTGTCTGGGTTGATGAATGGTCCGGTGTTAGCAAATGCGATTGCAAATTTCATGATGTGATTCCTTGTTGTGAGTTGTTCTTACAGTACTTTGCGGAACAACTTCAGCTTGCGTTCTGTGTATGGCGGGTAGGAGATCTTTGGGTCAATCTTTGTACCGCGCTTCAAAACTGGCTTCATGTGCTGGAAGATGCGTACTCCGGATTTTCCGTGGTATCCGCCCATACCGCTTTCGCCAACTCCGCCGAATGGCAAGTGAGGGCTAGTGAGATGCAACAAGGTTCCGTTGACAGTAACTCCGCCCGCTGTGGTGCGTTCGAGGACTTCATTCACGACTGAACTGTTCTCTGCAAAGACATACAACGCCAATGGGTGATCACGACTTGTGATGAACTCAATTGCTTCATTTGTGTCTTTCACGGTGATAATTGGAAGAAGTGGCCCGAAGATTTCTTCTTGCATGATTGGCGCATTCAGGTTCACGTTGCCGAGAACAGTTGGCGCCACGTACCGATCAGCAGCGGCTGATTCGCCACCAATAATTGGGGTTCCACCTGTCATCAATGAAACAAGTCGGTCGAAGTGTCGTGGAGAAACAATTCGTCCGTAGCTGTCGCTGGTGTGTGGGTTCTCACCGTAGAAATCAGTAATTGAAGTGCGTAGTGCATTAACAAATTTGTCTTCGACAGAAGAGTCCACCAAGACATAGTCAGGCGCAACGCATGTTTGGCCGGCATTCAGCCACTTGCCCCATGCAATGCGACGAGCTGCAACTTCGATGTTGGCACTCTTGTCAATGATGACTGGGCTCTTACCACCAAGCTCCAAAGTGACAGGTGTGAGATTTACTGCGGCGGCAGCCATAACTACGCGGCCAATTTTTCCATTGCCGGTGTAAAAGATGTGGTCAAACTTTTGTGCCAACAACTCGGTGGTCTCTGGTACGCCACCTTCAATCAATGAGACAGCAGTGGTGTCTAGGTACTGCGGCACCAAACGAGCAAGAACACCCGACACGGTTGGAGACACTTCAGATGGCTTCATGATGACTGTATTGCCAGCCGCAATTGCACCAGCTGCAGGAACCAAAAGCAATTGAACTGGGTAGTTCCATGGCGCAATAACGCAGACAACGCCGAGTGGTTCTGGGATAAGAACTGATTTTGCTGGCATGGCAACCAAAGGAGTCGGTACCTTCTCTGTGCTGTTCCATTTGTTGAGATTCTTGAGCATCAACTTGATTTCGCCAGTAACGAAGGCAAGGTCGGTAATGAATCCTTCAGCAGTTGGTTTTCCAAGATCCACTTTGAGTGCTTCAAGCAATTCAGCTTCATTGTCGTCCAGCATCTTGATCATGTTCTGAAGTTGTTGACGACGCCACGCCAACGGACGTGTGATTCG
>CAMDLK010000079.1 GCA_945901725.1 Bifidobacterium breve
AGTTCCTGATGAGCCATTTCCCCCACCGTGTTGGCCAGTTCCAGGGGTACTTCCGCCACCACCGCCACCACCGCCATAGAACTGTGCTGAACCCGTGATGTCGCTCGAACAGCCTGCGCCACCGTCGCCACCTGTTGTGCCACTGCCCGATTGACCTACCGAGCATGCGCCACCGCCACCTCCGCCACCTGCGCCTGCACTTGCTGTACTCGATGAATTACCGCCCGAATACCCAAGACCAGCAGTTCCGAGACCAGGACCACCGCCGTTGACTCGGCCAGTGGATTTAGCGGACGCTCCACCTCCGCTCCCGCCATAGGTGTCTCCTCCAGTCGTATCGCTTGTGCTTCCTTCTCCACCAGGCTCAGCGCTCACAGTAGCTAGACCGGTTGTCGCTGGGTCAAAATATGATGCTGAAGTTGATCCGCCCTCATAGGGAAGCACCTGTACAGATTGTGCAACCGACGTGAACGCGTAAGACAACTGCTCAATGACTTGTCCCCCGCCGCCAGCACCCTTGCCGGCTGAACCGGAAAGTCCGCTATCCCCACCGCCGCCAACCACAAGAACTCTGACTGAGGTCACCCCAAGCGGCTTCGTCCATGTTGTGCGCGTGCCCCCAGCACGAGTGAACCGAACAACACAATCAGCGCCAATGTCCGTAACTACTACACCACTGTTTGCATCACCACCAGCTCCATCGTCATAAGTAACGGAACAATCTCCGTCCGTGACTACAACTGCCGCCGCGGAGGCTATTTGCGCCGGTGGTGTTATTACGACCAGACAACCAGCTAGGGCAAAGATGACTGTAGAAAGACGAGCAATTCGGAGTGATAAACGCGACACGGAGTAAGTGTAGAAACACGGTCGCTACGAGATTGGAGAAGAATTATTCTTTTTCTCTTGTCTTGATTCAAGATGTCCACAACTAGACGGTGGCATGCCAGTCATGCCTCTATAGAGAAGCAACGAACAACAACATCACAATGACGAAGGCGATGCCGTTGTATTTCGCTCCAGGAGGTGTTCCCTTGGTGATCACACTCTTCTTGCGACTCGCAACGTAACGCATCACTGGGTCAAGTGCGACCGTGAGAAGAATCATGGCCGTGAATCCCGAATAACGGACGTACAACACAACAAGAAGAACAGCAAGAATGAGTTGTATTGCTCCCCATTCCAAAGAAATATGGCGTAGGTATCTCTGATAACCGAATAGTTTTGACTCTATGAAATCAGTCGGACTCGTCCTTTACCCACGATTTACTGCCCTCGACATCGTCGGCCCTTTTCAAACATTGGTTGATGTCCCTGGACTCAACGTTTTCTTTATTGCAGCACAGAAGGGACCCATCGTCGATCACACTGGGAAACTCACACTCGAAGCAACACATTCATTCGATGAGATTGATTCCTTAGACGTTCTTGTCGTACCTGGCGGAATGGCTGATCGTGACATCGACGCCTCAAATGGCGTTGTTCAGTTCATCAAGAAGATTCATCCGTCAACCACATGGACGACAAGCGTCTGCACCGGTTCCATCTTCTTGGCTCATGCAGGAGTCCTGAATGGTCTCACCGCAACAACTCACTGGGCCTCTTATGACCGCTTGCAGGCTCTTGGTGCGATCCCAACAGAGCAGAGAGTTGTCACTCAAGGGAAAGTCATTACCGCTGCGGGAGTCTCTTCTGGAATCGATATGGGTCTCGTTTTGGTTGCAGCGATGGAAGGTGAAGACATGGCAAAGCTGATTCAACTTGCAATCGAATATGACCCCCAACCACCTTTTGACTCTGGCGCCCCATCAAAAGTGAGCCCGGAATTCAAGCAATTCGCATTAGGTCTTTTCAACAATCGCGACTGATCGTTGTTCCAATACGAGGCAATATCTATTGAATTCATGATGCCACTCGCATCTGATGTGACATCCTGCAGCCTCAAGCAAAAGTAGTATTGACGTATGGCATCCGAAGTCCGGGAACACCTACTGAAATCCGCACGTAAAGAGATTGAGGAATTTGGTGTATTGGGCTTTCGTGTCTCGCGCGTAGCAACTGATGCCAACTGTTCAATCACACAGATCTATCGATACTTTGACAGTCGCAATGGACTAGTTGCCCGTGCATTATCAGATTTTTACCAAGAGATTCTCGACGCAGCACTGAAGACAGCGGAAAAATACGTCAGCGACTTTCAGACAATGACCATCGATGATGTACTCAGTATCTTCATTGGCCCCCGCGAGATGGCACAGATGTCGATGATGCCAGTTCGTCTACAAATTCTTGCAGTTGCATCGACCATCCCAGAGCTAGAAGAACAACTCTCTGCAATTACTGAGAAACAGTTTGTCCGTTGGTTGCAACTCATTGAGGAGATCCGCTCGAGATTGCCAGCCAGTGTCGTTCTTGACGAACGAGCTATCACCATTGACCTGGTGATGTTGATGCCGTATTACTCCCGACTTTTAGGTGCCAACGCAGTCTCATCGGACGAATACATTGCATGGGTGCGCCACAAGCTTTTCCCAGCTCAATGACATCATTCGTGTCATAGTCGCTGATTCAGTTCTGGCAGCAATTCTCAGACGATGTTCTTCATCGCTCTTATGCTGGTATCTCTTGGAATTCTCCAGCGCTCAATTCTGAGATTCAGACAAAGTTGTGGGTAAGACTCAAGCAAACGCGTAATTCACGCGTTCCAAAAAATAGCGTTTCGCATTCCAAACGTTTACTGAAACCCCAGCTACTACCCCATCAACACTGGGGTTTGGAATTACGCACCAGCCTCACGAAGGCGGGGATGGTGCGAAATGTGGTGCGAAATTCGCCTACACACTCTGCGTCATCTATATAGAGGTTACTGGAGTGCGCTGAAACTCGTAGGACTACGCCAGTCTTCCGACGAGCACCATGGCAGGACCAGATCGAAAACGTTGGATCTGCGACGATTCGAGGATCACTCCACGAGCAGACAAGTCAGCAGTTAACTCTGCGATCCATTCTTCTGCAGGTACCGCGTCTGGCATAGCCCACGTGTGTAAGAGCACCACCAACACGCCACCAGGAACGAGAACACGAACACACTCGTCAAGTCCCACTGAACGATCACTCCACAATTGAATGTTGTTAACACTGACAAATGCATCTTGTGATTGATCTGGCAACGGAAGCAACTCTGCCTCAGCCCGCTCAACTCTTGTGAAGTGTTCTACTCGCGCACGGCGACACCGAGCACGACTTCGCTCAACCATCACCGCTGACGGGTCAAGACCAACCACCATTCCGTTAGATGCACGACGAGCTGCTGCGACTACTCCGACTCCTGGTCCGCAACCAATCATCACAACGTTGGCATCAGGTCTCGGATTCACTAAATCGACTGCCGCGTTCTCCATGTCTGCATTGCCAGTAGCCATCACTGTCGCCATGATTCGACCGCCCCACCCATCCCACGGCAATATTCGATTCAAGATGTCCACAACAAAATGGTGCCACACCCGCGTTCCAAAAAATGGTGTTTCGCGTTCCAGACATTTACTGAAACCCCGCCCACTACCCTGTCAATGCTGGAGTGTGCTCAGTGTGAAAAGACCAAATCGAAACGGGTTACTAATCCCACAGGAGTCCTGTGCCAATTGTCAGGAGATTCCCTTCACAGACTGGGCAAGCACCAAGGGGGCCGTCGACATTTCCATATTCATTGTCGACCGGAGCAATCACCCGTAAAGGTTTGCGACACTTCCCACAACGAAACTTTGGTCGCGTTTCCCCAAACAGTTTTCCCATGAATGCTCGGTTTACAAACACCTTGCAGTCATCACAAACGCAGACGAGATACTCAGTGCCTGCAAACCCACAGCCAACAGTTTCGGTCAGGTCGATATCGCAGCCATCGCATGTGATTTGAATCTGTGATCCCATGAACGCACCTTATGTCTGGGGCGTGACTTCACGGAAGAATGTCCGTTAAGCCCAGCCAATCTGAATGGCGTGCTGGCCGGACCATCGGATTATCAATCTCTAGATCTTCAATTGTGTACCAACTCTTTGCATAGTTGCATGACCAGCAACACGCGGCGAGATTTTCATCGCGATTGATATCCAACCCACCCATAGCCATTGGCTCCACATGGTCAACTGTCGCGCGCGTAAGAATCCAAATTCCATGAATATCTGCGTTACTAGTTTTCCTTTTTTTCTTTGATCGATTTGGCAATGTTTCATAACCAACCAATTCTTGAAGGTTCTTTAGTTGTTTGTTTGGGACAAGACGAATTCCGCAATACCTGCAATGAAACCCCTGTTCCCGGATGATTTGCATTTCTCTTTTTTTCGTAGGACGGTCTTCTGAACTTTTACCAACTGTTTTGTTTGGTTTGCGATTGAGTATTTCGAGTCGAACCGCACCCGCATTTTGAGCCAAGGCATCAAACCAGGTACGCATTTCAGCATCCAACATCTGCTGAATCAGATGTTGAGCTTGCTTAACTCCACTTCTACCCTGCACAGCCATCAGTGAAGCTTCGAGCAGAAGATCAATTGAGTGCTCAAATTCTTTCGGATATGGAAGTACACATTCCCGGGACCAACTAGTGATGTCATCAGTAAGGCGTTCACGCACAAGGGTTTTATTCGCATCTATCTGGGCTTGAGGTTTACTCATGCAGTTGAGGCTAGTGCAGTGACGCACCCCATATATATGGTCAATTTGTGACGCAAAATTCTGAGAACAGATTTTGGGTGCGGTATGCCTCAGACGGAAAAGTCGCTCAGCTGTATCGGAGTTCATATACCTCTGCCTTCTTTGAACGTTGGGATAAAGAAATGTGGGTTGATGCAATCGATAGATATGAACGAATAACCCAAGATGCTGCTTGCGATGAGATAAGCGCTGAACGGGCTCAGCGTGTTATCGCCGAGTTTGCAGAACGTCAGTTAGCCAACGACAATTCCAAATCGGAGACTATAGGGCAGCAGAAATCTTTTAGAGACAATCTCACCAACCCTGCGACCCCTCTGGAAATAGGCGCTGACTCAACCCTTGTTGGATTTTCGGCACTAGCGACCAGCGCAATTGCAATGCATGAGGTATTTCTCGGATTTGTGGCTGCAGGATTCACTGAAGATCAGGCTTTGAAGATAATTACCGGGCTTCTTAAATCCGACTAAGAATGTCATTGCGCGCGTTCCAAAACTATGGACTAACGCGCCAACCTTTTCGCCGTGCAAGTGCTTCACGGTCCGGCCACTCATCGCGTGGTAGCGGCGGTACGCCAAGAGGTTTAGGAGATATAAAACGAGCTGAGATTTCTCCACCGCCAATGACATCTATGCGGTCGTTCTCTAAGTCGTAGTGCCAACCTTCAGAACAGATATACATTTGCTGTCCTGATTCCCACAAGACACCGATGAACCAACCTGGGCATTTATCGGAACCGGATTTCCCGGAAATGCATTTACGACGACTTCCCGTTGCTCGGCCTTCGATGTTGCCGCTCACACTGAATAGGGGAATTCCCTCTTTTATTTGTTTCTCTGATGCATATGGCAGCATTTTCGGCCATCCATCTGTAGAGCACACGGCTTCTGAATACAGCCGCCGCATTTCTTGAGTGAGAAATTTAAAGTTAGCACCTTCATTCAGGTGAGCAACTTTCAGATCTAGTGACGAGAGATTGTCTGGTTCCACAATTCCTAGATCATTAAAAAGCTCGCGTATACGCCGCACTTCTTTTGTCAGGTCAGGTGGAGGCTCACTTGCGACGTCAACACCATGCTTTATAAGACCGCCAGACTTTGCTGGAAAATGACTATCAATGAAGAATGACAAACGCTTTGCTTCAGCCCAACTCGACAACGATTCTGATAGTTCTTTCATCTAATTGACCCTAGAGGAGAGATGACTCACGGTTGACCAAAGTCAGTCAGTTGAAATCTGAAAGCAATTTCAGTTGTCTATTGCAACCTCAGTGATTGCCTTCTGGTTTGGTTAGTTCATCAATGAGCCGATGAACAACAGCATTGCTACGACAAAGGCTGGAGCGTTTAGTGCTGCGCCGGGTGGCTTTCTTGTGGAGGTCACGCTCAAGACGCGACTAGCGACAAAACGCATCACAGGGTCAGATGCGAGAGTAAGCACGATTAATGGGGTGAATCCTGGATAGCGAAAGAACAGCACGTAGAGAAGCACGGCAAGAATTAGCTGGATAGCTCCCCATTGATGGAACATCGCGATGATGTTCTTTCCACCTTCAACAGAAGTGTCTATACCTGCGATGCGCTGAGCTCCACCATCAGATGTAAACAAGTGAATACAACTTCGCACCACCACTACGAACAACAGCAACGCTGTGGCAATCCGGACAAGTAAAAATCCATCGTAAACAGATGGATCTATTGGAAATACTTTATTGATATCTAGATTCATGATTGCTCCTATAGTGCTGAGCCCAAATTGGCC
>CAMDLK010000080.1 GCA_945901725.1 Bifidobacterium breve
TCGTAGGCGCGATAACCCGCTCGCAGGGAGACCGAACAGACTTGCTACGGTTCTGAGGAGCAAAGCGAACTCATTGGGGGCAAAGAGATGGTTACTTGGAATTACGGAGTGATGTGGAAGGGGATTGCGAAAGCAGACCCAGCGCGTCCCGCACAAATGTTCGGAGATGATGTCTACTCATGGGGCGACTTTCATCAGCGATCCAATGCATTAGCCGCTGACATGTTGGAAGCCGGGTTAGGAAGTCAGGCAAAGGTTGCTCATTATCTCTACAACAGCCCTGAATACCTAGAAGCAACTTTTGCTTCGTACCTCGCTGGTTTTGTGCCCGTCAATACCAACTACCGGTACGGCCCTGAAGAGATTACGTATCTGTTTGATAACTCTGATGCAGAAGCTGTTGTGTTTCACGCGGTCTTTGCGGATTTGTGTGCACAAGTTCGTCCTGCGTTGCCGAAGGTCAAGCGTTGGTACATGGTTCCAGACGAGTCGGGAACCGCATTGCCGTCATGGGCTGTCGACTACAACACTGTTGTTACAAAAACAGTTACAGACATTATTCCCCCGACACCATTGTCTGATGACGACATGCTTTTCCTGTACACAGGTGGAACAACAGGCATGCCGAAAGGCGTCATGTGGCGTCAAGAAGATCTACTGCAAGTGCTCGGCCGAGGCGGCAACGCCATCACTGGTGTACCACCGGCTGAAACAATGGACGAAGTCATTGGACGTGTACAGCCAGGAGGCGTTGGTCTGCGCGCACTTGTTGCGTGTCCATTGATGCACGGAACCGGACAATTTTCTGCGTTCATCACTCTTGCCATGGGTGGATGCATTGTCACAATGCCGAATCGAAACTTTGATCCTGCGTTGCTGTGGCAAACAGTGCAAGATCGCGCTGTTAACTCCATCGTTATCGTTGGTCAGGCGTTTGCTGGTCCGATGCTCGAATCGCTCGATGCAAATCCGACGCGCTGGAATCTTTCTAGTGTCGTACAGATGGGTTCATCTGGAGTCATGTGGAGCCAAGAGAACAAGAATGCTCTGCTTGAACATATTCCGCAGATGCTCATCACAGACAGTTTTGGTTCGTCAGAAGCAGTTGGAATGGGAATGTCAGTTGCCGCCAAGGGTGCCGCACCAAAGACTGCACAGTTTGCACTTGGTCCGAATTGTGTTGTGTTCACTGAAGACGGAAAGCGCGTGCAGCCTGGATCAGGCGAGAGCGGATTAGTGGCTGTCGGCGGGGCTATTCCGGTTGGCTATTACAAAGACGAAGTTAAGTCGGCGCAAACGTTCCGTATGTTCGAAGGACGTCGTTGGACAGTTCCTGGTGACTGGGCAGAAGTCAATGAAGATGGCACCTTGCACCTTCTTGGACGCGGTTCCGTATGCATCAATACTGGCGGCGAGAAAGTCTTCCCTGAAGAAGTAGAAGAAATGGTGAAGACGCACTCGTCAGTTCGCGATGCGGTTGCAGTGGGAATTCCAGATACTCGTTTCGGTGAAACAATTTGTGTAGTTGTTGAAGCTGAACCTGGTGAAACACCAACGCTTGAAGTGTTGTCGGCACACGTGAAGGCACGACTAGCCGCATACAAAGCTCCACGTAATGTGGTTGTTGTTTCAACAATTGGTCGCGCGCCTAATGGCAAAGTTGATTACAAGCGATTGAAACAGCACGCAATCGACACACTCGGCGCGAAGTGACTCACGCCGCCTTACTGCGTTCGCGTCTTTCAGGCAGTGAATCCGTGTTGATGCCAGGAGTGTGGGATCCGCTGTCCGCATTGCTTGCCGAACGTGCAGGTTTTCATACAGTCTTTGTGTCAGGGTTCGCAGTTGCCGGAACGCTCTTGGGTGAACCAGATATCGGAATCGTTGATCAGGCGAACATGGCAGACGTAGCGCGACGTGTATGTGCGGCTGCACCAAACTTGTGTGTAGTGGTCGATGCAGACACTGGGTATGGCGACACGCGTGATGTACAGATAACTACCGAGTTGTGGGAAGCAGCCGGTGCGAGCGGAATGTTTCTCGAAGACCAAGTGTGGCCAAAGAAGTGTGGACATATGGATGGGAAACAAGTAGTTCCTACTGAGGAGTGGTTGACGAAACTGAAAACAGTGATACATACACGTTCTGACATTTTCCTAACAGCCCGTACAGATGCTCGTGCCGTCAACGGATTACATGATGCGTTAGAGCGCGGCCGCATGGCTCGTGACCTCGGGGTTGATGCTGTATTCGTGGAGGCGCCACAATCACTCTCTGAATTGGATCAGATTGCAGCAGCTCTGCCCGATGTGGTCTTAGTCGCCAACATGGTGGAGAAGGGCAAGACGCCATTGTTGACCCCTTCCGAATTGGCCGACAGGGGTTTCACGCTCATCGTTTCGCCATTGTCGGGTCTTCTTTCCGCCGCAAAAGCCGTAGGAGATGCCTATGACCGGCTGCAGTCATTTGGCACCTTACGAGACCATCTCGGCTCCATTACGGCGTTCGACGAGTTCACCGACATCGTTGGTTTACCAAAACACCTCGCTAACGACGCCGAACACCGCTAGTCTCAATCTCACATTAAGAGAGACCAATTGGTCCGGCAACCGGGGTGACAAGCGCACGGTGCCTCCTCATCGAAAGATGGGGGATGTGGTTCCGCAATCCAGCGGAGCAACAGGCCAGCAATCTCTCTTTCGTACAGATATTTAGTACCGGCGAAAGGGGACACATGAACGAGCCATACCGTCATGACCCTGCGCCGTACCCAGCCTCTGGTGGGTGGACACCCGATCAGCCAGATGGTCATCGTCAATTTCATAAGTTTGCTCAATCGCGCCCTTTCTCTCTTGAAGGCGGCGGGTCTTTGCGCGATGTCACTATTGCCTATGAAACATGGGGCACCTTGAATGAAGACGCGTCGAACGCAATTCTCGTGTGCCATGCATGGACGGGCGATAGTCACGTCACTGGGTCTGCCGGCAAAGGTCATGCAACACCGGGTTGGTGGGAAGGCGTTGTTGGTCCAGGCCATGCGATTGACACGGACAAGTATTTCGTTGTGTGTTCGAATGTGCTTGGCGGATGTCAAGGCTCAACAGGCCCTGCATCACCTCATCCAGACGACGGTAAACCGTACGGTCTTCGTTTTCCCGTTGTCACTATTCGTGACATGGTGCGCGCTCAAGCATCACTTGCAGATGCCCTAGGTGTCAATACATGGCGGGCAGTCGTCGGTGGGTCGATGGGTGGCATGCAGGCTCTTGAATGGGCCATCACATTTCCTACACGTGTACGTTCACTCATCGCAGTTGCTACATGTGCCGAAGCGAGTGCCCAGCAAATCGCATGGGGTTCAATTGGTCGACGCGCGTTACTGATGGACCCGGCATATCGGAATGGCGATTACTACAACGCAGGGCCTGATGGCGGACCATGGACTGGTTTTTCGGTTGCACGCATGATTGCTCAAGTGACGTTTAGAACCGACTCAAAATTTAATGAGAAGTTTGGTCGCCAATTGAAGGATCAAAATTTCAATTCCGACGGCATTGATCTTTTCTCGCGCTTTGAAGTTGAGGGCTATCTTGACCATCACGGCGACCGTTTAGTTCGCAGGTTTGACGCAAATAGTTATTTGTACATCGGCAAAGCCATGGATCTGCATGACATCGGTCGCGGTCGGGGTGGGCTTGACGCTGCGCTGGCACGAATCAAAGCACCCACATTGACCGTCAGTATCGACTCTGACATCTTGTATCCCTCATACCAGCAAGAGCTGATTCAGTCGCTCTTGACAAACAATGACCCGCGCAATGTTCACAGAGAGATACAAAGCGTCGAAGGACATGACGGCTTCCTCATAGAAGTAGTGGCCGTTGGTCGGCATATTTCCGATTTTCTTACCGCTACTCAATAATTTGTGCCCCTGTGCGGGGAGACGTGTGTGGAGCGCGGTCGCGTGAAAGAATGTCAAACGTGACTATGGGCCTGCTACTCGCATCGAAACTGTCGGTCAATCTGATCGGCGGGGGCTTAGTCATCTTGGGTCTGGCGCTCCTCGTGGCGACTCTGGCATTTTGGCGTTCAGCAGTCGAGGACCCCGCTGTGTTGGCACCTCTTGAGATCATGGCGGACAGGTCGTTCGCACGAGCAGATCAAGCACAGAGAACAGAAATGTTGAACGACGTTAGGACTGACGGTGCTGAACCAATTATTCATCACGTCGCCCCGGCTGTTCTGATGCGCGAGCCGATCTCTGAACCCAAGAGACAATTTCGCGATCCGTTTCCACACGATGATGACGCAGTTGATGTTCTGCCCTCAATTATTGATCCTCTTCTCATTCAACAAAAAAACAAGGAGTAAGCCATGGCTGCATTTGATCCAAACGAAATGATTACGCGTTTTCGCGACAGGGCGACGGCAGTGCGTAAACGTCCTTTGCCACCAATTGCTGGTGAGGAACGTCAACTATTCATCGCGAACTCTGAAACTGACTTTCGTGACTTCGCAATCATCGGTGATGCAGTTGCTTCTCTGGAAGACGGGATTCTTACATTACGTATTGATTTGAATCCTCCAACGAAGTGACATCAATCGAGACATCGGCGAAAAGTTCTTTTCGTAGTCGCGACGACATCCATGTTCTCGCCGCTGTTCTGGCAGTAACGGCGTGGGGCATCGGACCCATCTTCAATAAGGCTCTTTCGGTGAGCACGTCGAGCATTGTGTTCTATCGAATGCTCTTTGGCTTGCCCATAATGGTTCTAATGGCGTATATGAATGGTGGCAGTTTGAATAAACATGTCATTCGAAAAGCTGCATTGCCAGGTTTTATGTTTGCGATGTCATTCATTACAGGCTTCGCCACAGTCAAGATGACATCCATAGCTAACGCAACGATGGTTGGCACGTTGCAACCAGTGCTTGTTCTGTTTGTGGCTCCGAAATTGTTCGGTGAAAAAATCACGATGCGAAAACTTGCCTATTCGATCAGCGCAATGGTCGGTGTTCTGGTTGTCGTGATGGCTGCAACTTCAACTAGTGGGGCACATCTCAATGGCGACCTGCTCGCGGTTCTGAATGTGTTTATCTGGACCACGTATTTTGTTATGTCAAAGAAGCGCAGAGATGAGGGGATTCATTCGTGGTCGTTCATTGCAGCAGTGTTTTTTTGTGCGGCAATTATCGTGTTGCCGTACGGAGCGATTACCAGCAATGACCTTGGGGCCATGCATGCCAGCGACTGGTGGTACATAGTCGGAATGGCTTTAGGGCCTGGCGTTATTGGTCACGGAATGATGACATGGGCACAAGGACACATAGACGTATCGCTCGCCAGCATGCTTGGGCTTATCAGCCCGGTCATATCCACAATCCTGGCGTGGTTCTTCTTTCAGCAGTCGCTCACCCTGCTGCAACTACTTGGTGGGGTCATCGTTCTGGCATCTTTGACGGCTCTCGTGCGTTTACAGGGCAAGATGAGCACTGAAACGCTTGTGGTGCACGAGACATAGGGCAAGTGGCACCTCGGGCCATTCTCGCTATGCTGTAGTTCCACGCGGATGTGGCTCAGTGGTAGAGCATCACCTTGCCAAGGTGAGGGTCGCGGGTTCGAATCCCGTCATCCGCTCCATAGATGTAGGCCCCCTTCTTTTGGGGGCCTTTGTCGTATCTGAAGGGGGCTCAGATGGTTCAGTTTGGTGTGCACGTAGGAGCACAGAACGCCACAGTTGAAGAATTGCGTACTTTGTGGAAGTGGCTTGATGAGGTTGGTAGCGATTGGATCTCCCTCTGGGATCATTTGTACGAGGCGCCACCTGCTGGCGGTACTCAGCCACATTTCGAGGCTTTCTCAATGCTCGGAGCATTGGCTGTAGACACGCATAACGCGCGCATCGGGTGCTTAGTGTTTTGTTCGCAATATCGCAACATCGGTGTTTTGATGAAGGGTGCTATTTCGGTTGATCATCTTTCTGGTGGTCGATTCGAACTAGGTATGGGTAGCGGTTGGCACGACCAGGAAGCCGCAGCATTTGGAATTGATTTCCCGTCGCAAGGCCAGCGCTTCAAAGTTCTTGAAGGACAATTGCAAGCAATCAATAAATGGAAGGCAGGGGAGCGAGTCACTCAGTCAACTCCGGGAATTGAATTACGTGATGCCTCAATGGTGCCTGGAATTCATGGTCGGATGCCGTTATGGATTGGCGGACTTGGTCCAAAGCAAACTTTGCGAATGGCCGGAACGTATGCCGATGGGTGGAATGCGGCATACGCGAGCCCATCTCAATACACAGAACTAAATGGCATTCTCGACAATTGGTGTGC
>CAMDLK010000081.1 GCA_945901725.1 Bifidobacterium breve
ACGGTCATTGAGCGCGACGGCATGTTGCTGTCTGTCGGTGGTCCGGTTGTTCCTGAAGATGGCGAAGTTCCCCGCAAAGAAATCGTGCGTTATCGCACTGTGGGTGACATGAGCTGCACAGGTGCAGTTCGTTCTACTGCCACCACGTATGAAGATGTACTTGCAGAGGTCTCTACAGCTCGCATCACAGAACGTGGTGCAACCAGGGCTGATGACAACTTCAGTGAATCCGCAATGGAAGACCGTAAGCGTGAGGGGTACTTCTAATGGGTGCTGTTTCTACTGCATCAAATACGCAGGTTCGTATTGCCACTATTGGCTCTGTTGACGACGGTAAGAGCACGCTGATTGGTCGATTGCTGCATGACTCGAAGGGCATCTTTGAAGATCAGTTGAGTGCCGTTTCAAAAGCCAGTCGTCGCTATGGCGACGGCACCTTCAACTTGGCACTACTGACTGATGGTCTTCGTGCCGAGCGTGAACAGGGAATCACAATTGATGTTGCCTACCGTTACTTCGCAACTCCGAAACGCAGTTTCGTATTAGCTGACACCCCAGGCCATGCTCAATTCACTCGCAACATGGTGACTGGCGCATCAGTCAGTGACATCGCAATCGTTCTTGTTGATGCTCGTCATGGTGTTGTTGAGCAAACTCGACGCCACGTATCTATTGCGGCCTTACTCGGGGTCTCTCACTTGGTTCTTGCTGTGAACAAGATGGACTTGGTGAATTGGGACGAAACAGTCTTTGACACTGTGGTTACAGACGTTGCGGCAATCGTTTCGACGCTCGGTTCTTCGGTACCTATTCATCCGATTCCCATCTGTGCGACAGATGGCGAAAACGTGGTCGATGCTGGCGACAAGACCCCGTGGTACGAAGGCCCGTCGGTTCTTGAATTGTTGGAAACTCTCGACATCACTCCAGTAGCAACAATCGATGCCCGTCTTGCCGTGCAGTGGACATTGCGCGAACACGGCGGAAGTGATTACCGCGGTTATGCAGGACGTCTTGAAGGCGGTGCAATCCGCGTCGGAGACTCTGTCACGGTTCATCCGCAGGGTTACTCAAGCACCGTCGCAGGACTTACACGTGCTGGTTCACAAACAGACATTGCGGTTCCTGGCGATGCAATTGCTATTGAACTCACGGACGACCTTGATGTCGGTAAAGGCAATGTGATTGTGGTTGGTGGCGCTCATCAGCCTGTTGATGCAACTGGGCTCATTGCTGATGTGTGCTGGTTTACAGATTCAGAACTATCTGTTGGCGATGCGATCATTGTGCGTCACGCTTCAGGCGAAGTGTCAGCTCGTGTTGCGGCAATTACTCACCGCCTTGACTTAGAGACTCTTGAGAACACTCCAACCGATCGACTTGTCTTGAATGACATCGGCCGGGTTGAACTTGCACTTGCATCGCCACTGGTGGTGGATGAATACACGGTGAACAGAGCAGGCGGCAGTGCTATCGCCATTGATCCTGTAACCAATGCAACCATTGGAGCACTAATGATTCGGTCTGGCTACTAGCTTCAGATTTGTTATGGTGACGATTTATGAATGAATCGTCACCACTTACAGATTCCAATGAAATCACAACTGAGTCTCAGCATCGGGTGAGGCGAACATTTGCCACCATCCTCGGTGGCCTTGGAATTGTTTTTCTTGGACTGGGACTCATTTCTCTGGTGCTAATGAGCTTTGTGTCGTCTCCTGCCGCAGCTGAGTCCACAATCAAGAGCGCGTTGAATCAACCAGATGTTCGTGATGTGATTGCAGACAAACTGATTGAGAAGTTGCAAGACAGCGCTGATAACGACACCGAGAAATTAGTGTTTTCTGTAGCGCGTCCGCTTATTGTCTCAGCAGTCAAAGAAAAACTTGCGGATCCGGACCTTATTAATTTCGCAGGGGAAGTTGCTGCCACTGTCTATGCGGTTTATATCGAAAATGCACCAGCGGCATCTGTCGACATCTCGAAATTTAGCGATGCGACCATTGCGGCAATTCGTGCCGCTGACCCGTCCATTCCGAAGGACCAGAATCCGAAGATGGATCCACTGAAGGTGGAACGTAAGCCAGGTGATGCAGATATCAAATCCATCAGGGATATGGCACAGCGGGGTTCATGGCTGTTTGTCATCATCGGAATCCTTCTTCAAGTTGGTGCATGGTTCCTCAGTGTCGCTACACAGTGGCAACGTGTCCTTCGCTTAGGTATTCGCCTTTTCGCAGGCGGGATCATCTTCCTTGGCGTTGTACTTATTGCCCGCAGTCGGATCCCTCAGTCATCAACCGACAACAAAGCAGCGCTTACGGCTGCTGCGCAATTCGTTACCGACCCGATGGTGACGCGATTTATCGTGCTGATTGTCTTGGGTGTTGTCACCTGCGCAGTTGGTTTCGCAATGACTCGCAAAACTAAGCCCACGGTTTCCTAAACAATTGGTTCGCGAAGGTGAACCGGGTCAATCTTCTTTTTGCCCTTCACACGTAGATTCAAAACTTCGACAAAAACCGAGAAAGCCATTGAAGCGTAGATGTAACCCTTTGGAATCTTTTGCCCGAATCCTTCAGCGATAAGCGTGGTGCCAATGAGTAGAAGGAATGCCAACGCAAGCATTTTCACGGATGGGTGAGCATTAACGAAGGTATAGATGGCTTTTGAAGCAAGCAACATGACTCCGACAGCGGCGACTATTGCAATGACCATGACGGGAACATAGGTAGTCATGCCGACTGCTGTAATCACTGAGTCAATGGAAAAGACGATGTCAAGAATGAGAATTTGGCCGATTACCGCAGCAATAGTTGGAGCAACTTTTGCTGATCCTAGACCTTCATCTCCTTCAAGTTTGTGATGGATTTCTTTCGTTGCTTTATAAATCAGGAACAATCCGCCAGCAAGAAGCACAAGTTCTTTGCCGCTAAATCCCACGGACCCAACGGTGAAGAGTTCCTTTTTTAGCGAGATAACCCAGCCCACGGCCAACAACAACAGCACCCGCACTCCGCCTGCAGCGAGAAGACCAATTTTCCGCGCCTTGTCCTGCTGTTCGGCAGGAAGCTTTGATGCGAGAATTGAAATGAAGACAACGTTGTCGACTCCAAGAACTATTTCGAGAGTGAGGAGGGCCGCTAGGGCGCTCCATGCTGTGGGGTCAGATATCCATTCCATGTCCCAAAATTAGCAAAGGCGACAATCTGAGAGTGTTTCTATTGGTTGAAAAGTGTCCACTTATCGGATTGTTTGCCGCGCAGTTCGTCGTAATCAACTTCGACGCACACAATTCCGCGTGATTCTGCAAGTGTGCGTGCCTGAGGTTTGATGCTTTGGGCTACGAACATGCCGCGAAGAGTTCCGAGTGACGGATCATTAGCCAAGTCAACGAGATACCGAGTGAGTTGTTCAACGCCATCGATTTCGCCACGTCGCTTAACCTCAATTACCACCGTGTTGCCGGCAGTGTCTTTGCACAAGATGTCTACAGGGCCAAGGGCTGTGTAATGCTCGCGACGAATCAGCGTGAGTCCTGGTTCCATCGCTTCAGGCGAGGCTGCAAGCAGTTCTTGAAGTTGTTTCTCGACGCCGTCTTTTTCAAGTCCTGGGTCTTCGCCAAAGACATGGTCGCTGTCATGAAAAATTTCGTGAAAAGTTATGGTCATTGCCTCGCCCTTGGGGTTGCGCACAATCCAATGGTCTGAATTGTCTTCAATAACGTTCGGTGCAGTCATCCAGTTAAGTGGCTTATAGGCGCCGCCATCGGAATGAACTGCTACACAACCATCGGCTTTGACCATGACAAGGCGAAGAGCCTCTGGCAAGCGGGTCTCTAGACGGCCTGCGTATTCCACAGTGCAGCGCGCAACGATAAGTCTCACGAGAACAGTATTGCCGATAGGGCTAGTTGGTGATGTGGTCGCGCATACGCTTTTGAATGAGGTTGCGACGTTCTTGTAGTTGGAGATAGGTCATTGACTCTGTTGATTCATCAACTCCAAGGCCTGCTTTGAGACTGCCCATGTCAATTTCAACTGTGTTCATATCGACACCCAGTTCTTCTGACAATCGGGCGCCGTGACGTTGCATAAATGTCATCGAGATGTTGGTGAGTTCACCAATGATGTCGAGGTTTGGGGCGAGGCGGGCAATTGCACCGTCCAGAAACACCATATTTTTGATGTACAGCATGAGTTCTTTTGGCAGCTTTGCGCCATAGGCAAGAAGTGCCTTCACGATGCGCTGCACTTCAGCTACTAACTCTTCGCCGTCAAGTGACGTTGGGTCGATGGTGGGCTGATCAAGGCCGAGGTCACGAATTACAGCATCAATGTCGGTGTCTGATGGAAGCGCACCGAGGTCGCGCAGTGCAGACACTTGGCTGTGCAAGTCATTTGTTGTTGCACCAAGCATGAGGCGCATGAAAGCGAGACGCCGTTTTGTGGAGAGGCGACCCACGATGCCGAAGTCAAGAAGTGCTGTTCGTCCATCAGAGAGAACAAACAAGTTTCCACCGTGAAGGTCACCGTGGAAGATGCCATGAATGAGTGCACCTTCCATAAAGGAAATCATTCCGGCTTTGATGACTTGTTCAGTATCGATACCTGCTGCTTGCATTCCTTCAACGTCGTCGAAGTTGAAGCCCTGTAGGCGTTCCATTACGAGGACACGACACTTGACAAGAGTTGGGTGTGGGCGGGGCACGATGTATGCCTCTTGATTAAGGTCATGCAACATCATTGATACGTCAATCATGTTTGATGCTTCCATCCGGAAATCAAGTTCTTCCACGATTGTTTCTGCAAAGAGCTCCACAAGAGCGGGTGGGTTCGCAAGCGCGGCAACCTTGATACGACCAATCATGAACGGCGCAATCCATGCCATAACGCGAAGGTCACGACGAACAAGTTCTGAAACCTGCTCGCGCTGCACTTTTACGACGACATCTTCGCCAGTCAAGAGTGTTGCGCGGTGAACTTGAGCAATTGATGCTGCAGCGAGAGATTTCTGTTCAAAATTGGCGAATACATCTTCAAGTCGGGCACCGAGATCTTGTTCCACAATTAGCTTCACGGTGTCCCATGGTTGTGGTGGAACTTGATCACGACATTTCTTAAATTCGTTTACGAGTTCAGTAGGAAACAAACCTTCACCACTAGAAATGATTTGAGCAAGCTTGATGTATGTTGCGCCCAGTTTTTCAATTGCTTTGCGCAATCGAAGAGACATGTTTGTGCGTGAGTCTTCAGGGGTCGCAAACTTGTTGCGCTTCTTCTGGATGTACCACGGAAGCAATGCCCAGCCAAGATGGGCAACAACGACTACTAGTCGACCAAGCGGGGGAATGCGGCGGGCCCGAATAAGGGATGGCACTTCTTTTTGTGCTGCTGCACGAAGGACGATGGCTACCTGCGACCATGCAATGGTGTCGCGATCAAGGACCCACGGACCTGAATCAGAGAAATTACCCCAGGAAAGGTCGTTAGGTCGTTCTGTCACCGAATCATTCTGCCGTGGAGAGTTGCTCCCACACGCCTTGTGGGGGCGAAATGCGACACAATGGTTCACGCACTAAGCGCACGGGGGATCACATGTCTAATGCACCACTTCAAGGGGTCAAAGTAGTCGAATTGGGCGTGTGGGTTGCTGGGCCGGCGGTCACGGGAATGCTGGCCGACTGGGGCGCAGATGTACTGAAGATTGAGCCGCCAACCGGCGACCCGCAGCGTGCCGTGTTCGGAGCATTAGGTGTGGGCGACCAAGTGGGGGTACCTCCATTCGAGATTGATAATCGCGGCAAGCGTTCTGTGGTTCTTGACCTGCGCAATGACGCAGACCTAGAAACCATTATGAGTCTCATCAGTGAGGCAGACATTTTTGTAACCAATGTGCGGCCTGCCGGTTTGCAACGTCTCGGTCTTGATGCAGAAACTCTGACAAATAAGTTTCCACGACTGATCTACGGCATCATCACTGGGTACGGATTAGCAGGCCCTGACGTTGATAAGGCTGGGTATGACATCGGTGCGTTCTGGGCGCGAAGTGGTTTAGCGCACACAACTGTTGCTCCCGACGAGTTGCCGCCAGGCATTCGTAGTGGCCAAGGCGATCACACAACAGGAATGGCACTTGCATCTGGCGTGATGGCTGCTTTATTTGACCGTGAGCGAACAGGAAAAGGGCGCGTAGTCTCCACCAGTTTGTTGCGAACAGGTATCTACACCATCGGCTGGGATTTTGGCGTGTACTTGCGTTACGGAAAACGACAAAGCACGCGTCC
>CAMDLK010000082.1 GCA_945901725.1 Bifidobacterium breve
GCCAAAAGTGGAATTACTTCTCCACCCACAAAACCAGTGCCCACAGTGAGTGCGGTCAAAAACAACTTCACTTCAAAGTGGCCAGTTGTTGCGCCGTTCATTGCTTCCAACATAAGAGGGAAAGAGAAACCTTGATAATCGCGCCATCCGCATACACCAATAAGAATGGCAAGAAGAACGCCGCCAATTAGTGGGCGAGCAGGAGACCACGCAACGTATCTCTTCATTGCACCGCGTATGAACAGTGTGAGCCGTACAAATACCAATGCAATGATTCCGGCCAACAAACCAAACAGAGCAACTTGCCACGCAATAGTGGGTGACCATTTCACATCAATAATTTGTGGGTACTTGGTGTAGTTCACTCCGAGACCACGAACAACTGCATTACCAACGAAACTTGCAACGAGAGCTGGTACTAGTGCTTCGTATCGAACACGTCCAATGCGCTGTACTTCAAGTGCGAATACTGCCCCTGCAATAGGAACACCAGCAATGGAACCGAATCCACCGGCGATTGCGGTGATGAGCATGAGTGAACGATCAGCGGGGTTGAGTCCCAGTCGTTTACTGATTGGGTCAGTGGCTCCGGCAGCAATTTGTAGCGCAGCACCTTCACGACCAGTTGAACCACCCGCCAAATGTGACACAACGCTTGTGATGAAAACAAGTGGAGCTAAACGAAGGGGAACCCATTCGGAGTGTGAATGAATCTGATCAATCAGCAAGTTGCTTCCGCGTTCAAGACCTCGACCTAGGTAGTGATACGACAAGCCGACAAGTAATCCGGCAAGTGGCAAGAGCAACAAAAGCCACGAGTTGTCGTTACGGGTGTTAGTAGCCCACGTCAGCGACTCAATGAATCCGGCAGAAAGTACACCAGAGATAATGCCGATTACAACGGCAAGAGCCACCCAACGCGCGACGTGAA
Source organism: Bifidobacterium breve (assembly GCA_945901725.1). Classification (GTDB taxonomy): domain Bacteria; phylum Actinomycetota; class Acidimicrobiia; order Acidimicrobiales; family Ilumatobacteraceae; genus UBA2093. Next base: position 932 of record CAMDLK010000082.1, read on the forward strand.
TCGCACGATTGAGTGGCTCTTGCTGCATGTAGTTCTTAAACGGTGCGAACGATAATTGCGTCGCCTTGTCCGCCACCACCACAAAGTGCAGCTGCACCAACACCGCCACCACGACGATTGAGTTCGTGCAGGATGGTGAGTGCAAGACGGTTACCGCTCATACCGATTGGGTGACCCAATGCAATAGCGCCACCGTTGACGTTCACGATTTCGTCTGTGATGCCAAGTTCACGCATTGATGCGATACCGACAGCAGCAAATGCCTCGTTGAGTTCGAACAAGTTGACATCACCGATCTTCATGCCTGCACGGTCAAGTGCCTTCATGATTGAACGGCTTGGCTGATGCAAGAGCGATGCGTTGTCTGGTCCAGCAACCATGCCGTACGAAACAACTTCACCAAGTGGCTTGATACCGCGAGCTTCAGCGGCCTTCTTGCTCATCATGACAATGGCTGAACCACCGTCTGAAATCTGGCTTGCGTTTGCAGCGGTGATTGTTCCGTCTTTGTCGAATGCAGGCTTCAATCCACCAAGTGTGTCCATGGTGGTGTCTGCGCGAACACCTTCGTCGTTCTTCACCATTACAGGGTCACCCTTGCGCTGAGGAACTGCGACTTCAACAATTTCATCTGAGAGGCGGCCTGCAGCGATTGCTGCAGTTGCGCGTACGTTGCTCTTCATTGCAAGATCATCTTGTTCTTGACGACTGATTTTTCCGTCGGTGTAACGATCAGTTCCGAGTCCCATGAGGCACGCATCGAAGGCACACCAGAGTCCGTCACGAATGATTGCATCTTGAAGTTCTGTGTTGCCGTAGCGGAAACCGCCACGTGCACCCTGTGCAAGGTACGGAGCATTGGTCATGCTTTCCATTCCGCCAGCGATAACGATGTCTGCTTCACCTGAAGCAATCATCTGGTCTGCCAAGTAAATGGAGTTAAGACCTGACAAGCACACCTTGTTGATGTTGATGGAAGGAACATTCATTGGAATGCCACCCAATGAAGCAGCCTGGCGTGAAGGAACTTGTCCCTGACCTGCTGTAAGAACCTGACCCATGATGACGTGTTCGACGTCTTCTGGCTTAACGCCTGCGCGCTCGAGTGCTGCCTTGATGGCAAAGCCACCAAGCTGGGCAGCTGAGAAAGAGGACAGCGCACCGCTCATTTTTCCGATGGGTGTGCGTGCTCCTGCGACGATGTATGAACCGGCCATGTGTGCCTCCAGATGTACTTGTACCCGACATGGATACGAGATAAATCAGGCTAGGAGATGAAACCCCAGAATTCGCTATCGTCAAAGAATGGAAAAGATCCTTCAGGCAATTCTCAATGGGGCAACTGGCGAGGAAATCGCTGCCCTCCCTCTTCCCGCTACATACCGTGCTGCGTATGTGCAAAAGGAAGACCAGACCATGTGGGACGGGGTCCCCAGCAATGAAAAGGACCCTCGCAAGAGCATCCACATTGGTCAAGTGGATCTGCCTGAACTGGCTGCTGACGAAGTGGTCATCGCGGTTATGGCATCGTCCATCAACTTCAACACCGTCTGGACCAGCATTTTTGAGCCCATTAGTACCTTTGGTGCACTGGCCCGTCTTGGCAAAGAGAGCAAATGGGCAAAGCGCCACGACATTGACAAGCACGTCATTGGCTCTGATGCGTCAGGCGTTGTGCTGCGCGTCGGCAGCGCCGTGCGTTTGTGGAACCCGGGCGACAAGGTCACTGTTCATTGCAACCACGTTGATGACCAAGACCCATCATCACATAGCGACTCAATGATGGGCTCTAACCAGCGCATCTGGGGATACGAAACAAACTTTGGTGGCCTTGCAGATCTTGCAGTTGTCAAAGCAAACCAGCTCATGCCTAAACCTGCTCATCTCACTTGGGAAGAGTCAGCAGTCAATGCACTCTGCAACTCAACCAGCTATCGCATGCTCGTTTCCAAAAACGGTGCCAACATGAAGCAAGGCGATGTTGTTCTTATCTGGGGTGCGTCTGGTGGTATCGGTGCATACGCGGTGCAGTACGTATTGAACGGTGGCGGAATCCCTGTCGGAGTTGTGTCGTCTCCTGAAAAAGCAGCAATCCTTCGCGAAATGGGTTGCGAAGCAGTCATTGACCGCAAGGCTGCTAACTACCAATTCTGGAATGAAGACGGCACGCACAATGAAAAAGAATGGCGTCGCCTTGGCGGAGACATTCGTACACTCGTTGGCGAAGATCCGGACATCGTGTTCGAGCATCCTGGTCGCAGCACCTTTGCCGCTTCTATGTATGTAGTGAAGCGTGGTGGAACAGTTGTTACGTGCGCAGCCACAAGTGGCTTCATGCTTGAATTCGACAACCGTCACTTCTGGATGCGTTTGAAGCGCCTTGTCGGTTCACACTTTGCGAACTACAAAGAGGCCTATGAAGCAAACCGTTTGATTTCAAAGGGAATGATTCACCCTGTGATGTCACAGGTATTCACCCTTGAACAAACTGGCGAAGCGTCTTACCAAGTTCACAACAACATGCACGAAGGAAAACTTGGTGTGTTGTGCTTGGCGCCTGAAGAAGGCCTTGGTGTTGATGATCATGAGTTGCGTGCAAAAGTTGCAGACAAACTCACTTGGTTCCGTCGATAGAAAGCCTTAGGACACAGAATGATTCTCACTGAAATTGACCATGTCGCAATTGCTGTTCGCGATTTAGAAGCAGCCATTAAGTATTACCAAGAAGCATTTGGTGCAACTGTTGACCACCGCGAAGTGGTGGAAAGCGACGGCGTTGAAGAAGCGTTGTTGAAAGTTGCCGAAAGCTACATTCAGTTGCTCACGCCTACGAACCCAGATTCACCAGTTGCAAAAGCAATTGAGAAGCGTGGCGAAGGTCTTCATCACATCGGGTACCGAGTTGACAATTGTGCAGAGGCCCTTGCCAGCATGATTGCTGCGGGTGCAACGCCAATCGATAAAGCTCCTCGTCCGGGTAGCCGCGGTACAACCGTTGCGTTCATTCACCCAAAGGGCAGCTTCGGCACACTGATCGAGCTTGTTCAGGAATAGTTGTAGACATGTCACATGCGTGACATTGTTTTTACTCTCATAGGTGCCGCCAGCGGCTACAAAGCCATTGCACGCGCTCGTACTGATATCGCTCGGTTTCGTACTGCTGGTGAAACATTCGGCGAAAGCCATTTCACGAACGCAAGTGTCTCAACACCAATTGTTATTGCAGTAACCAGTGCTCTGTATTCTCTGCTGGCTCATCGATTCGAACATGATCTGACGGTCTTGACATTCGGAGTTTTGGTTGGCGCCGGCACCTGGTTGGCTCTCATAGATATTGATACGCATCTGCTTCCTCGCCGCATTGTGTATCGCACCATTGCAGTAGCAATGCCGCTCCTCGTTCTTTCAGCATTTTTTGACAACACAGGCTCTGTCATTGGCATGTTCATCGGCGGGCTCGGTATGTGGTGCATGCTGCGAGTCCTCGAAGTCTTATCTCGCGGTGACTTAGGTGGTGGCGATGTCGGCCTTGGTGGATTACTGGGCCTTTATCTCGGTTGGCTTTCCTACGAAGCCATCTTGGTGGGCCTCTTCGCGTCTTTTCTAGTTGGTGGCTTCTTTGCAGTGGCTCTATTGGTCACACGAAAGGCCAACAGGAATACACATTTTGCATTTGGCCCCTTTCTCATCGTCGGAACACTCATCGCTGTTCTACGATGACGTCACACACGTAAGGGGTTTCACATGTCGGAATTATCAGGAATGGTTGCAATCGTCACCGGTTCATCAAGCGGTATCGGTGAACGCACGGCTCAGCGTCTCGCTGAATTAGGAGCGCATGTTGTTGTGAACTCTGCAAGCTCTGTTGAGGCAGGGGAGAAGTTGGCTGCATCGCTTCCGAACGGTGCCATCTATATACAAGCCGACATTAGTGACAAAGCTCAGTGCGAGAATCTCATCAACGGCACCATTGCAAAGTTCGGCAAGTTGGATCTTCTTGTAAACAATGCAGGGTGGACCACATTGGTTCCACACGGAGATCTTGAAGCACTCACTGATGAAATTTTCGAGCGCACATTTGAAGTGAACGTATTTGGTACATGGCAACTAACAAAAATGGCGATGCCTCATTTGCTCAAATCTGAAGATGGCAACGTGGTCAACATCACATCTGTTGCTGGTGTACGCCCAATGGGTTCTTCAATCGCATACTCAATGACAAAAGCTGCGCTGAACCAAATGACTCGCCTTATGGCAAAGAGCCACGGTCCTGTACGTCACAACGCCGTCGCCCCTGGGTTAGTAGAAACACCATGGACTAAAGATTGGGCAAATCAACATGCAGGCGTTGCTGCAATGGCGCCGTTAAAGCGCTCAGCAACACCGGACGATTGCGCAGAAGCTGTTCTTGCGTTGGTGCGTAACAAGTACGTCACCGGACAAATTTTTGTTGTCGATGGTGGACTAACTCAAGTCAGTTAACTATTTGCGTGGGCCGCGATACGGCTGCACGCCGCCAGAAGGCACTGTGCCCAAACGTCCGCGTTGGTAATCGTCCATCGCTTGCTGCAGTTCTGCCCGCGTATTCATTACGAACGGACCATATTGCTCCACTGGTTCACCAATCGGTTGGCCGCCAAGCAAGATCACATCAAGTGCTTCATGTGGTGACGCTACCAACGTAATTGAATCACCAGTACCGAACACGGCTGTTTGTCCAACAGTAAATGCATGATGATCGATGCCGACAAAGCCCGAACCTTTTACAACGTGCGCAAGTGCGTTGAATGCAGGGTTCCACGGAAGCACCATTTGTGACCCAGGAAGAATTGTTGCGTGTGCCATAACAATTGGTGTGCGCGTGGAACCTGGCCCTTGAATACCAGCAATGTCACCAGCAATAAGTCGTACCAATGTTCCGGCATCAGGAGTTGTAAACAACTTCACCTGATCAGCATCAAGGTTCTGGTACGCAGGCGAAACCATTTTTTGTGCTGCGGGCAGGTTCACCCACAACTGCAAGCCGTGAAACAATCCACCGCTGATTACCAATTGCTCTGGCGGAGTTTCAATATGCAAGATGCCGCCACCAGCGGTCATCCACTGTGTTGAACCATCTTTAATGATTCCACCACCACCGTGTGAGTCTTGGTGGATAAATGCACCATCCATGATGTAGGTGACAGTTTCGAAACCACGGTGTGGGTGCCAGTCAGTTCCACGCGCTTCATATGGTGGGTAATCAACTGAACCCATTTGGTCCATCATGATGA
>CAMDLK010000083.1 GCA_945901725.1 Bifidobacterium breve
CAACAGGCAAGAACGTGAGCTGTTTGTTGCTGACATTGAAGGCCACATCGCGGGCTTGCTTTCTCAAGCCGGGCTTCCTGTCGAGTGGGCGGCGGCAGTGCACGATGAAACTTTTGATCGTCTTATTGCCGATGAGACAGCATTGGCGCTTGCGCGAGCCGGAAAAGATGTGGGCACGCCCATCATTACTTTCAACCCAAGTGGTCTGAAAGAGGCTTCCTTCTTTGGTCCTGTCATTTCCACTATTCCTCGCGGCGAAGAAGCCACGAAGTTGTGGGATGCCATTGAAACCATTGCTACCGCATCAGGTATGGCCGAACTGAAGCGCTCTCTTCGTGCGCGTCCAAGTTTCGACTAACAGTCTTCTAGTGTTGTCGGCATGAAAGTCGTTTACACCCCAGCGCACCTTTTGCATGATCCGCACACGGAAATTGAAAAGGGATCAGTTCATTCTCCGTTCGAACATATTGGTCGCGGCGAAGTTATTCGCGAAGTGTTGTCAGCCGATTCTCGTTTTGATCTGCAGTTGCCGACTCAATGGGGGATTGAACCAATTAATGCTGTTCACAATTCAGGACTTGAGCGTTTTCTCACAACGGCATGGCAGGAATACCAAGACGCCATTGGTCCATGTCGCGAAGTAACTCCGGAAGTGTTTTATAGCCAAGCGTTACGTAACAAAATGTCGCTCGGAGCCGAACCGGCTTCAATTAGCGGCCGCCTTGGCTGGTGGTGTTTTGAGACCACGACACCGTTAACCGAGGGAACCTATGAAGCAGCTCGCGGGGCAGTCGATACAGCAATGACTGCAATGCAGCTGGTTCTCGACGGTGAGAAATCGGCATACGGTCTATGTCGTCCACCAGGGCACCACGCCACGACATCTTTGTATGGCGGATACTGCTTCTTCAATAATGCGGCCATTGTTGCCCACCATGTTGCAAGCACGCGCGGAGTCAAAGTGGTTGTGCTCGATGTTGACTACCACCATGGCAACGGAACACAAGAGATTTTCTATGATCGCGATGACGTCATGTACGTATCGCTTCACGGAGACCCAGCACGTGCCTACCCGTACACCATTGGTTATGCAGATGAAGTTGGTGCTGGCAAGGGCAGAGGGAGCAATATCAACATTCCGTTTGCTGCTCGTACCGGTGACGATGTGTATGTCAATGCTCTTGCTGATGTGATGAACAAAATTCATGCATTCGGTGCAGAGATGATTGTTGTGTCATTAGGTCTAGACACGTTTATCACTGATCCGATTTGCGACATGTCAGTTACAACAGACGGCTTTCGTCGGTGTGGTGAACTGGTGAAGCAACTGGGGCTTCCTGCGGTAGTGCTGCAAGAGGGCGGCTATGACGTAGACAAACTCGGCATCAACGTGCAGAGTTGGCTTGTTGGTTTGGGCGCTTAAGCCTTCTTCAACGCGTCGATGACAGGCAACCAACGATTTGGGTCTGCCTTGTATGGCGCATAGAAGCTGAGACGGTCGATGACATCGCCGTATCGCGAAATGAGTTCTGGAGCCACGCGCTCTGGTTCAGCAACAACAGCGAAAGTATTGAGGATCTCGTCAGTGATGAGATTTCCCATGTCCACCCACTTGCCCTGCTTTGACAAGCCATTGAGTTCGTCCTGCAGGCCGTCCCATCCGTGAAGTTCCAAAACGCCCTTGTAGGCAGGGGTTGAGCCGTAGAACGCAATCTGCTGACGAGTACCAGCTGCTGCTGCTTCCATTTCTTTTTCGTTTGTACCAGTAACAACGAAGCTTGGCCCGACAATTTCAAAACCTTCCATTGTCTTGCCGGCCTTTGCGCGACCGCGTGCAAGTGCAGGAATGGTGACTTCGCGCAAATAACGCTCGGTGGTGAAACCGTGGCACAAAAATCCGTCGCATACTTCGCCAGCAACTTCGGTCATCAATTCACCAACACCTGCCAGGAAAATCTTTGGTGGTCCGTATGGCGCCATCTCTGATGGGTCTGGTGTGAAGAACGGTGTCATCAACGTGTGGGTGTAGAAGTCACCGCGGAAATCAAGTTTTGTTCCGTTCAGCCATGTGTCCCAGATAGCGCGCATGGCCAAAATCATTTCGCGCATACGAGCAGCTGGGTGGCTCCATTCCATTGAGAAACGCTTTTCAATGTGAGGCTTGATCTGGCTACCAAGACCAAGCATGAAGCGGCCCTTTGAGTAGCTCTGCAGATCCCAACCGATGTTTGCAAGGTTCATCGGGTTACGTGCAAATGCAACTGCGATTGATGTTCCGATTTCAAGAGTTGTTGTGTGCTCTGCAGCAAGCAGCAAGGGAAAGAATGGGTCGTGCGATGTTTCAGCAGTCCACGCACCCGAGTATCCGGCTGCTTCCACTTCTTTTGCGTTCTGTGGCACCTGTGAAAGATTTGATCCGATTCCGCCGTCAACCTTCATGGTCAACCTCCTGTTTGTTGGTCGCGCAGGAACTGCTCGACTTCCGCTGCTATTTCATCAACTGTAGGGATTGCGGCATCATCAGGCTTCATTGCACCGAATGATCCGTGTTCAGCATCGTAGGCAGCTTCCAGTTTGCCCAGCATCTCTGCATGTTCTGGGTTTCCTGCCACCAACTGGTCAAGTCGTTCGCGTTGAACACCAGATTCTTTGCGTAATGCCGATGTGTCAATGGTGAGCCCTGCCTCAAGGCACGCCGCCTCAACTAGGGCCGCGCTTGCAGCGGGGTACGCCATCGTTGACACATAATGCGGGATCTGTGCCCACAAGCCGATTGCTGTGATTCCAGCGTCGCTTAACGAGTGTTCAAGAATTGCCTCTACTCCTGCAGGTACATCAACAGTGCTGCGAGTAAGAGATAGTCGTTCTGCAATAGCGGCGTCAGGCGAAGTGGCCGACAAACCAACAGGTCGTGTATGGGGAGCACCGAATGGATACGCACCCATGCCAATGGCTGTTTTTACGCCTAGGTGTGTTGCGAGAGTCGCAACATTGCTTGCGAAATAATGCCACGCCATATCTGGCTCTGGGCCGGTGAGCAACAACACGTCACGACCATCGTCATCTGTGCCGATTCGCATCTCAGGTACGGACCACACGATTCGCGTGTTCACTCCTTCACGTAATTCCATTAAAGGGCGACGTGCGCGATAGTCAACAAATGTGTCGCCATCGAAATGAATGAGGTCGCGCGATGCGGTTGCATTGATGAGATGTTGCATTGCTGCAGCAGCAGCTCCGCTTGCATCGATCCATCCGGACATCATGATGATGAGAGTTGGTGAGTCAAGAATCGGTAGTTCGCCCTGCACGGTGTATGGCAAAGCGCCAGATGACGTCATTTCATTCTCTCGAGCATCTGCACGGCCTTTTGAGTAGCGCCCTCAACTTGAACTTTGAAAGGTTCGAGTTCTGCTGGGTCACGATCACCAAGTGCACCACCGAGATACCGGGCATACACGCCTTCGATAATGCATGCAAGTTTCCAGTATGCAAATGCAACGTAGTAATCAAGTTGAGCAATGTCACGACCTGACGTTTTTGCGTAGCGGCGAGCCAGATCGGCACGATCTAAGAAACCTTTGGCAGTGCACACTGAATTTGACCATGCACTTGCATCATCGTTTGGTCCGGTCCAATAAACCATGAGAAGTCCGAGGTCAGCCATTGGGTCACCCAATGTGCAAATCTCCCAGTCGAGCACCGCAATCACATTTCCCTTTGCATCAACCATGCAATTATCAAGGCGGTAGTCGCCATGAACAATGGCGGTGGAGGCCTGCTCTGGAATGCGCGACATCAGTTCTTCGAACACGCTGTCGACAAGTGGTAATTCGCGTGTGCGTTGTTCCACGATGTTGCCGTGCCAACGCTTCAGCTGGCGTGAAATGTAGCCGTCGTGGCGACCAAGGTCATCGAGCCCGACTGATTTCAGATCAACTGCGTGAATTGCAGCCATGGTGTCAACGATTGATTCGCTTGCACGCCTGCAACCATCGGGTCCAAGAACCTTTTCGGCTGTCGCTTTGTCGCGCACAACATGTCCGTCAACGAAATCCATCACGTAAAACGGCAGTTCGTTGACAGCTTCTTCCGTGCATAAACCGCGAGCGGTTGCCACAGGAACATTGCTATTCGCAAGGCCAGCAATGATGCGATGCTCGCGACCCATGTCATGAGCGCTGGCGAGCCTGTGACCTAGGGGAGGGCGGCGCAATACGTAGGAATGGCCTGCTGCATCGTCAACCTTGAACGTGAGGTTCGAATGTCCACCTGCAATTTGTGTGTAGGCAAACGGGGCTGTTGCTCCGTTGATGTTGGCTACTAGCCAACCCTCGACGTTGTTGCTGATGCCATGCGGAAGAGTCACACCACAAAAACTACCTGTATCGTGCCCCTATGTCCCTAGACGTCACCGATGCCACCTTTCAGACCGAGGTTGTAGAGCGTTCTCATACAGTCCCTGTGATTGTTGATTTCTGGGCTCCATGGTGTGGCCCGTGCAAGAGCCTCACGCCTATCCTCGAGCGCGCTACAGCCGCTACAGAGGGTCAGGTGGAGCTCGTGAAGCTCAATATTGACGAGAACCCCGGAGCCACTCAGGCCTTTCATGTGCAATCCATCCCCGCAGTGTTCGTCATCAAAGATGGCAAAGTTATTCACAATTTCACTGGTGGCCAATCAGACCAATATGTACAGCAACTAGTTCAGGCCTTGTTGCCTGATCCGATGCAAACTCGCATTATTGAACTGTTGGCTAACGGAACAGAAGAAGCTCTGCGTGATGCCGTGGCGTTGGCGCCAGGAAACGAAGACGCCATCTGCACTTTGGCTGATCTGTTGATTCGTACCGGCAAGGCAGAAGAGGCTCTTACATTTCTGGTGCGACTTCCAGAAACTGATCGTGTGCGCAAGCTGGGAGCTACGGCTCGACTGGCCATGAATCCTGTTGACAATCTTGATGTCGAACTGAACGCCTTGTTGCTACGCGTCAAAGATGATGAAGTTGCTCGACGAGAGTATCTGGACATCTTGGAGACCATGGGAACGAACGATTCCCGTACTAGCAAGTACAGAAAATTGCTGACTCAAAAACTGTTTTAGTTTTTCCAATCACACCTCTGTGGTCGCCACATCACAGTTATGGAAATACCTCACTGGAACGTCACTAAAAAACAAGTGACCTACTGGGTGTCATTTATCGGTGTAACTCGACTCATCATCGGGCTGTTAGCGACCATTATTGCGTCCGCCGGTATTTGGCTATTGGTACGTCCATCTGCACCACTGGTTGAATCCGTGGTGCCACATGCGTCCGGTGTTGGCATAGTTGCGCCTCTATCAACTCTGCCAACGCCGTTGACCGTGCGAATTCATGTGGCGGGTGCGGTCTTTCGTCCTGGTGTGTACACCGTGTCATCTTCAGCACGAGTTGTTGATGCGGTCAAAGCAGCCGGAGGTGCCACATCGCGTGCGGATCTTGAGCGCATTAATCTTGCACAAACAATCGTTGACACAGAGCAAGTATTTGTGCCCTTTCGTTCATCTCGCACTACGAAAATCACAGTGGCGCCTCGTCTTCGCCCTTCACGCACAACAAATCCGGTCTCGGTGCCAACTGTTCCTGGTGCATTGCCAATTGTCGGAATGCCAACTACAACGGCGACACCGCTAATTAATTTGAATTCGGCTACATCAGATCAGCTCGATACGTTGCCGGGCGTTGGGCCATCAACGGCAAAAGCAATTATCAGTTATCGCAATCGCAAGGGTCCGTTTGGGAAAGTGGAAGATCTGTTGAATGTGCCAGGAATTGGACCATCCAAGGTGGCGGCTATACGCGATCAGGTGACGGTGTAGTTAGAACGCACCGAGAACAAGAACGCCAAGCAACAATCCACCTGCTGCTCCAATCCACAGTCCGAGTCCCACCACTAAAAATTCGCGTAACCATTCACGCCAGCCAACGACAGGACGTTT
>CAMDLK010000084.1 GCA_945901725.1 Bifidobacterium breve
TACAAGCCTGCAATCAAAACTGTTACGGGGTCTGCAACTGCTGCATTAACTATTGTGATTCAAGCTCCTGTTACAACAGTTGCCCAAGGTCAGTTGTCGGTTGTGACTGTTGCTCCAACGACAACCACTCTGCCCGTGCTTGGTGCAAATGGTGTACCCGTTCCGACGACTACTACAACTTCAACAACAGTGGCTCCGGCTCGATCGCGGTCAGTTGTTACAACAACGTTGCCGAGAGTAGTGACAACAACAACACTTGGGCCACCTGTTGTTGACAAAGTTGATGCGGGACAAACAGCAGTGCAGGTTGATGGTGTCAAGACTGATGCTGTGGTGACTCGTAGTAATAACCAGATGGTCGTTTCTTCTGGTTCTCTAAGTGCCACATTGTCTGGACTAGATAGATCTGGGAAAACAGCGCCACTGGACAGCAATGGAACAGTTCATTTGTCTGGCGGCGATGTCATCAAGATCAGTCTTGGTGGATTTAAACCTGACTCACTTGTTGAGGTGTGGCTGTTTTCCACGCCAACCAAACTGGGAACTTCTACAGTGGGCACTGATGGCACCATGACTGGTGCATACAGATTGCCTGTTGGAATTAAGTCTGGTTCTCACCGTGTTGTCGTATCGGCCAAGTTGCCGAATGGCAAATCAAGCACGTTTACTTTGGGAATCCTGGTCGGGGATATCTCAACTACCTCAACCCTCACGCGAGTTCTGATTGCGATTCCAATCACACTGGCCATTGGTTTTGGTTTCCTTTTGCCCACCCAGTTGCGCCGCCGCCGTAAGAGTCGTCCAGCGTAAATTCGCCCAGCGGGGTGTCACTACACTTTTCACATGGCCAAGAACACCTCGGTAATGATGCAGGCAAGCGTGGCGCCTCAGCCGCTGCCGCCAATTGATTCTGTTCGTATCAAAACACAAAAGCCGTTGCCCGAAGCAGAACGGACGTCGAATATCCACAACCTCACGTTTGAAGGCGGGGGAGCAAAGGGGTACTGCTACATCGGTGCGCTTCAAGTATTGGAAGAAGAAGGTATCTACCCGCACAACATTCAACGAGTCGCTGGTACCAGTGTCGGGAGTATGTTCGCATTGCTCGCAGCGACTGGCTGTTCCACGGCATACATGTTGGAAAAGGTTCCTTCAGATTTTGAAGCTGTTGCTAAAGATGGTTCTGGTGGTCAGTTCCGATCATTTGCGCGTGCAGCTCGTCGGCGGGGAATGCACCCGGGTCAAAAGCTGTACGACTTTCTCGGTTCAATTTTGGAAGATACAACGGGTAGTGCTGACATTACGTTTGCGCAACTGTTCGAGCGCTGTGGACGCGAACTGTGTATACCCGTGACAAACGTTTCGCGAATGATGACTGAGTACTGTCACGTCAAGACAACGCCAAACATGCCCGTTCGAGTTGCGACACGTATGTCGATGTCTCTGCCTGTGATGTTGCAGCCGATCAACCTTGTCCCTGGGCTTGATCGTGTTCTCAATAATGAGCCCGAGGTGTATGTCGACGGTGGACTGTTGTGCAACAACCCGATTCATGTATTTGATGGATGGTGGCTGTCGATGGATTCGAAGGATTCGTTCTTGCGTCGTATGCGTCCACTGGAACATGCGAGCGAGCACTACCCACGTTCGTCCAGGTTTACCCCGAACAATCCTCATACGCTCGGTTTCACATTGGTGTCCGCAGATGAGGCTGACATCACTCGTGGCTGGATGGATCAATCAGCCACTCCAACACGCCCCAGTACGAAGACTGCACTTGCCTTTACCGAAAAGGAAATTGAGAAGGCAAAAGGTCACCAGATGCAAAAGCCTGTGCAGAAGCTGCTTGACCATTTCGATGCGTTTGACACCAATGCAGATGGCCGCATCACGCGTGCCGAACTGAATGCAGCAATCGCTAGCGGGGGACTGAGTACTGACGAACTCGCAACCATCTTTGGCACAACATCACCTGACGACATTTTTGATCGCATGAATGTGGCCGGCGATGATGCAATTGATTTTGGCGAGGTGCTGGCGTTTCTTGAATCGATTGGACTTGATGTCACAACTCAATTGGTCGGGTTTCCTGCTCGTCCACCGAAAAACATGTTGGAGTTCGCTCTGAACATGCTGGAGGCGGTTACTCGTGACCTCACGCGCGCTAATCAGGGCCTTGGCGACCGCGACCGTATTGTGCCAATTGATACTGACTACGTGGGAACCACCACATTTGATTTAGTGCAGGCAGATCTTGATTTCATGGTGAATTCAGGGCGAAACCACACCAAGGCCTTTCTTGCTCAGCACCGCTAATCTTGCGTAATGAGTAAGCACGTAGAGCAACTTCTTGATCAAATGTCACTCGCCGAGCAGGTGTCTCTGCTGGCCGGCCGCAACATGTGGAACACGGTGCCAAACGATCGCATCGGTTTAGAGAAGATGCGGGTCAGTGATGGCCCAGGCGGTGTACGAGGAAGCAAGTTTGACGGCCCAGCTTCTATGAACGTTCCATGCGGAACCGCAATTGCAGCATCGTGGGATACAGCACTTGTGCGCGATATCGGAGAGCTATTGGGTCGTGAAGTAGTGGCAAAGGGTGCACGCGTGCATCTTGCACCGACTATCAACTTGCATCGCACTCCTGTCGGTGGTCGCAACTTCGAATGCATGAGCGAAGATCCGTATCTCACTGCAATTACTGCTCGTGAGTATGTATTGGGCGTGCAATCCCAAGGCGTTGCTAGCTGCATCAAACACTTTGTAGGCAACGACACCGAATTTGAGCGCATGACCATTGATTCTCAAATTGATGAGCGCACATTACGCGAAATGTATTTGTTGCCGTTCGAACATGCAGTACGTGATGCACAGGTGATGTCGATTATGACTAGTTACAACCGCATCAACGGCCCATACGCAGCCGACTCCACATGGTTGTTGCGCGATGTGTTGCGCGGTGAGTGGAAGTTTGACGGCATGGTGGTCAGCGACTGGTTCGGATTGCACTCAACAGTTGAAGGCGTTGTTGCTGGACTTGACCTTGAAATGCCTGGCCCTACATTGCATCGTGGTGAAGCACTTGTTGCTGCAGTAGAACGCGGCGAAGTATCTGCAGATTTGGTGCGTGAATGTGCTCGCAACATTCTGAACCTGATGGAACGCACGGGCGGTACTGGTGTGCCACCTGGTCCAGAAATTTCACGTACAGATGCTGATGACATGGCAACACTGCGTCGCGCATCGTCATCGGCCATGGTGCTGTTGCGTAATGAAAGCATTGGCGGCACCCCAGTGTTGCCGCTTGATGCGCGCGGCCTCACTTCAATTGCAGTTCTCGGCCCCAATGCTTCACGGGGAATGGTGCAAGGCGGTGGCAGTGCTCATGTAACCCCCACGCGCGTATCACACCCGCTAGATGCAATTACAGAACGTTTTGGTTCAGCCGTGCGTATTGAACATTCAGCTGGTTGCAATATCAATAAGAAATTGCCAGAACTTGATGCACGACTTGTACAGAACGTCTCGCTCGATTATTACCGTGACCCCGCAGAACTTGATGACGCAAACGCAGTGCCAGCAGAGGCAGGAACAACTGGAGTGTTCCGACTTCTGTGGGCAGGTGACCCGCTTAATCGTCGCGAACCGAACTTCGCTTTTGGCGCACGCCTGGCGGCTCAGTTGACTCCTGACCAAACCGGTGAATGGGTGTTCAGTATTGAGTCTGTTGCGCCAGTTCTCGTCCTCATTGATGGCGAGATTGTTCTTGATAATGCAAATGTTCCTGCCGGCGGATCATTTTTCGGTATGGGCAAGCCCGAAACTCTTGTCACGATCAATTTGGAAGCAGGCCGCACCTATTCGTTCGTTGTAGAACTTCGCCACACACCAACTGGTGCGGGACTGAGTGGTTTGACTATTGGGGCCATGGGGCCACAACAAGAAAACATGATGGAAGAAGCAGTCGTTCTTGCTGCACAGTGTGATGTGAGCGTTGTTGTAGTTGGAACTAATGATGATTGGGAGAGCGAAGGCTGGGACCGCGAAACCATTGCGTTGCCAGGTGAACAAGACCAGTTGATTGCTGAAGTCGCAAAGGTCAGTAAGCGCACCATTGTCATTGTTAATGCTGGGTCCCCCGTATCAATGCCGTGGCTAGATGATGTTGAAGCCGTGATTTACGCGTGGTTCCCCGGGCAAGAGTTTGGAGATGCGTTAGTTGATTTGTTGGTCGGTGATGTTGAACCGTCAGGACGTTTACCTGTCACGCTTCCTCGCCGCCTTGAAGACACTCCAGCGTTTGAACATCACCCAGGCCGTAATGGCGTGGCGAAGTATCTGGAAGGGCGTCTCATTGGGTATCGCTGGTACGACACCGTTGGGCGCGAGCCGTTGTTTCCATTTGGTTTTGGTCTCGGTTATGCAGACGTACAGATCATTGATGCGTCGAAGTCAGGGACTCACGGTGTTGATGTGGCGGTTCGAAATGATTCGGCTCGTGCTGGTGTGCAAGTGGTGCAGGTCTATGCACATCGCAAAGACCGCACCGGACTTCCAAGTGACGAACCAGATCAGAAACTTGTGGGTTACTCGCGAGTGAAGGTTGCTGCGAACGGAACCACGATGCTTCACGTTGATCTTGACCCTGATGCGTATCGCATGTGGGACCCTGAAACATCTGCGTGGGCTCAATGGACCGGCAATGTGGAACTACGTGTTGGCACTAGCTCGCGTCATATCGCGCATCGCATCGCAATCACCCTGTAACTAGTTACGCAGGCAATACTGCGCGACGTACGGGTCTGTCCCAACCAGGTTGCCCAGTTGGTTTCGGACTTGGCCACATGCCAGGACCCATTTCCAGAATGCCGTGATGTGTTGAGTAATCACCAAGCAGGTTCAAGAACGGAACAGCATCAAAGTGTTCTGGTCCGTGAACACCGGTTGCTTTCCAGTCACCATTCGCTAACAACTCAAGCGCCACTACTGGGCATACGGCTGTTTGCCACAACACTGCTTGTGAACCCCATTCGCGCATTGTGGTTTCGTTATCTGCAACGTGATAGAGGTATACCTCTCGCGGAGCTCCGTCGTACATGCCACGTACCCATGTGCCAGCACATGTCTTTCCGTGCATGAGGTGACCAAGTTTTGCGGGGTTCGGCAGTACTGCTGCCAATACGTCACGTGGTGACACTGATGCGTTGCCAACTTGAATCTTTTCTTTCGAGTCAAGACCCAAATATGCAAACGTTTTCAGCCAGTCAATGAATTCGGCGCCAAGGCCATATTTGAATGTGACTCGACTGCAGTCCACTTCACGCGGAATCAGCAGAACTTCTTCGTGTTCTACGTTGACGCATTCAACAGGGCCGATGCCGGCGGGGAAGTGGAACACTTCTGGCTCGCTGAAGCAATCCGTGGTGTACAAACCACGATCTTTCTCCCAGACAATCGGTGGGTTCAGACATTCTTCAATGGTGGTCCAAATAGAAAATGTTGGCGCAAAGTCGTACCCGTCAATTGACAAGTTAGATCCGTCGCGCACTCCCATTTCATGGAC
>CAMDLK010000085.1 GCA_945901725.1 Bifidobacterium breve
TACTGATGAATTGGAAAAATGGTTAGCCGATATCGCAGCTGGTTCAGTAGGTCCGCTTGATCATGTTGCGCTTGATACAACAGCTGCCGAGGCAGACACGCACTTACAGCCTGGTCGTGCGATGGAAGAAGGGGAGTTGCGCACCGCAATGCGTGCCGAGATTTCCAAACTTCCCGAACGTGAGCAAGCAATCTTGATTTTGTATTACGACGACGGCTTGACGCTGTCGGAAATTGGTGAGGCATTAGGCGTAACCGAAAGTCGTATTTCACAGATACACACAAAGGCTGTGCTGCAATTGCGTTCGCGACTTGCAGCGGCCGGCATGGGCTGACCTTTCCATCTATTGCATTGCCCGCACACATTGCTGATGTGGGTTTCAGTGTCATGTCGCATCTCGTTGCTGTACTTCTGACCGTCACACAACCAGTTCCTCCTGTCGCGCCGGTGCGAGGTGTTGTTATCGATGGCTTTCGGGCTCCTGCTTGTCAGCGTTGTGCTGGTCACAGAGGCGTCACCATCGCCACAACAACGGGGACGCCAGTGCGGGCGGTGAGCGCTGGAGTGATTCTGTTTGTCGGACAGGTGGCCCGTGTTCTGTATGTGGTTGAAGACATCGGCAGGGGAGCCAGAGTGACCTATGGGCGTCTCCAAGGTTCCAACGTCGTTCCTGGGTCGACGGTGGCAGCTGGTCAGGTCATTGGGGTCAGCTCTCACCAGCTGTATCTCGGGGTCAGAGTTCGGGGGGCTTATGTGAACCCGTTGCAATTTCTGGGTTTTACGGCGGGGCGTCTAGTGGGGCGTGGGTCAGTCTTTGTGGGGCGGTGACCAGCACCCGATAGGCTTTCAGAGTTCAACGTGCACATTCCGTGCGTGTTACATCAAGCAAATACCTTGCACACTGGCCATCTGCGGTCGCTTCGGCGTCGGATCAGTGTGTGGAAAACCGCAGAAGGAGAAAATCATGGCTGTCGTATCAATGCGTCAAATGCTCGAAGCTGGTGTGCACTTTGGTCACCAGACCCGTCGTTGGAATCCGAAGATGAAGCAATTCATTTTTGGAGAGCGCAACGGAATCCACATCATCAACCTTGACCAGACGCTTGAGCGTATTGAGGTTGCTTATTCATTCGTCCGCGACCTTGTCGCAAACGGTGGAACTGTCTTGTTCGTCGGAACAAAGAAGCAGGCACAAGATCCAATCCGTAGCTACGCCGAAAAAACCGGCATGCACTACGTGAACGAACGTTGGTTGGGCGGAATGCTCACTAACTTCGAAACCATTTCAAAGCGTGTTGCAAAAATGCAAGAGTACGAGCGCATGATGGCATCAGGTGAATTTGAAGCCATGCCAAAGAAGGAAGCACTTCTTCTTACTCGCGAACTCGACAAACTGCAGAAGAACCTTTCCGGCATCTCGCAACTTGCACGTCGTCCGGATGCAATTTTTGTTCTTGACACCGTGAAAGAGCACATTGCAGTGACAGAAGCCAACAAGCTTGGAATTCCAGTTATCGCAGTTGTTGACTCAAACGTTGACCCTGACCTCATTCAGTTCCCAATTCCTGGAAACGACGATGCAATCCGTTCAAACGATCTTCTGACTCGTGTTATTTCAGAAGCAATCATTGAAGGTCGCTTCATTGCGCAGAAGCGCAATCCAGCTGCAGCAGCAACTGAAGTTATTCCAGTTGAGCGCACAGCAGAAGAGAACGCAGTGTTTGAAGCACAGCAGGCAGACGCTCGTCGTCAAGCAGCAGAAGCTCAGGCATCTCGCGAAGCCCGTTTGTCAGCACCAAAGCCAGCCGAACCAGCAGCGGAGTAGTCATGTCATATACAGCAAAAGATGTTCAGAGTCTTCGCCAAACAACTGGCGCCGGAATGATGGACTGCAAAAAAGCACTTGAAGAAAATGGTGGCGAGATTGAAGCCGCAAAGCAGTGGCTTCGCGAAAAAGGTCTTGCCGCAAGTGCAAAGCGCGATGATCGCGAAAATGCACAAGGTGTGGTCACGATCATTGTTGAGTCAACTCGCGCATCAATCATCAAATTGAAGTGCGAAACAGACTTTGTTGCTTCAAGTGATGGCTTTAAGGCAGCGGCTGATGCATTGGCACAGTCAATTCTTGAAAAAGGTGAAGCTGGTCTTGCTGATCATTCAACAACAATCGATGACTTGAAGATCACGTTGAAAGAAAAGATCGAAGTGGGCGAAACTATTCGCTTCGAGGCTGCCGCCGGCAACGTTCTTGATTTTTACAACCACATTCAAGGTGGTCGTGGCGTCAATGGCGTCATTGTTGAAATGTCCGGAGCTACTCAAGAAATTGCGCACGACGTTGCGGTACACATCGCTTTCGCTCGTCCCCGCTATTTGCGCCGTGAAGACGTGCCAGCTGATGTTGTTGAAAAAGAGCGTGCAACGCTTGAAATCGTTACTCGTAACGAAGGAAAGCCTGAACAGGCAATTGCCAAAGTTGTGGAAGGTCGCGTTAACGGTTTCTTCAAAGACATTTGCCTTCTTGAACAGCCATACGCCAAGGACGACAAACTCAGCATTGCTCAGTTCATCGGTTCTGCCCAGATCGTGCGTTTTGCACAGGTAGAGATCGGCTGACATGTCCACTCGGCCCGCTTGGTCACGCATTGTGCTGAAACTTTCGGGTGAAGCACTTGCTGAACCATCGGGTTTCGGACTTGATAGCAGTGTTCTGTCGCAAGTCGCCGAAGAGGTTCGTGAAGCTCGCGAAGAACTCGGTACTGATATTGCCATCGTTGTCGGTGGTGGAAACTTCTGGCGTGGTCTCAAAGGTGCTGGCCAAGGCATGGATCAGGCGCAAGCTGACTACATGGGAATGCTGGCAACAGTTATGAACGGCCTTGCATTGCAGGATGCATTGGAACGTGCTGGTCAAAACTCTCGGGTGATGAGCGCAATTGAGATGCCAAAGATTGCAGAGCCCTACATTCGTCGTCGCGCCGAGCGGCACCTTGAAAAGGGTCGTGTTGTTATCCTCGCTGGCGGAACCGGTAACCCGTTCTTCACTACGGACACTGCAGCCGCATTGCGAGCTGCTGAAATAGACGCACAAGTCATCTTGAAGGGCACTCATTCTGGGGTTGATGGGGTCTACACGGCTGACCCGAAGATTGATAAGACTGCCACTCGCTATGACCGAATCAGCCACATGGATGTCATCACCAAGGGCCTCAAAGTCATGGATTCGACTGCCATCACCTTCTGTATGGATAAGAATCTGCCGATTGTTGTGTTTGACCTCCTGGCCCGCGGAAACGTGAAGTCCATTCTCCGAGGCGAACAAATAGGTACGCTGGTCGGGTGATCGAAGAAGCCACCCTCGAAGCCATCGACAAGATGGAACGAGCAGTGGAACATGTCCAGTCTCAGTTCTCGTCTGTACGAACTGGCCGTGCAAGCCCAAGCCTTGTAGAGAAACTCCTGGTTGAGTACTACGGGTCAACGGTGCCTTTGCAGCAGTTGGCCGGATTCCAAGTTCCTGAAGCCCGCACCCTTGTGGTGAAGCCACACGACCGTGGAGCACTCGGAGCTATCGAAAAGGCAATTCGCGAAAGCGACCTCGGACTTAATCCGTCAAACGATGGTGTCATCATTCGCTTATCAATTCCTGTGCTCACTGAGGAGCGCCGTAAGGAATACGTAAAAATTGTGAAGAACATGACCGAAGACGGGCGAATTGCCGTTCGTAACATTCGTCGCGATGCACGCAAACAAATGGAAACTGCCGAGAAGAATTCCGAGATATCGAAAGATGAATTGGAAAGAGCTGAAAAAGAGCTCGACAAACTCACCCAGGACCACATTGAATTAATCGAAAAAGCTTTTGCCCGCAAGGAACACGAGCTGCTCGAGGTATAGAAACGATGGCAACTATTGTTGCCAGCGAACGCCCGAAAGGGGAACAACATGAGTGATGACATCTGGCGCCGCCGAGACAACACCGACAGCAACGACTCGTCTGGGTACGGAACTGACTTCGGTTCAGATTTCGGCACCGTGCAGTTCGCTGACGACCCAACAGCAGAGCCCGTTCTCAGCTTTGGCGATACCGAGACTGGCAACCTTCCTCATTGGACAGAGCCTGCAACTGGCGAGTTGCCATCTACGGAAGACGACACTGATGTGTGGGGCACTTTCCAAGAGCCAAGTGAACCCACTCGTCGTCCCGACCACATCACAATCGGAACTGACCCAACTGATGAGCGTCGTCGTGCATCTCGCGATGTGACTGCAGATTTCGGCATGGATCCATCACGTGACATCACCGGCGGTATCCCGCGCGGTCGTGCTCCACAAGTTCGTCGTTCAGGTCCTCGTGGCACTGGCGGTAGCACTGGTCGTGACATGCCAACAGCTGTTACTACTGGCCTAATTCTTTTAGCAGTCTTTCTCGGCGCAATCATGTGGCGTCCAGCGGCAGTGATGCTGATTGTTGTCGCAGTCGTTGCTCTTGCAGCAGTTGAATTCTTCAGCAAAGTCACTGAGAAGGGCTACAGGCCTGCAACGTTCGCCGGAATTCTCACATGCGTTGCTGCGCCGATTGCTGCCTATTGGATTGGCGACGCTTCATTGCCTTTGGTTTTCGCATTTGGATTTCTTGCAACTTCTATCGGCTTTATCGGTAGCAGCAGTGTTCATAGTGGTCCAATGCCAAATGTCGCAATTACAAACATGGCGATGACATGGATTGGTCTACTCGGCTCGTTTGCTGCTTTGATTCTTCGTTACTCAGTTAACGGTGGCCTTGCTCACGCAGGAACTGACACTTTGTTCATGATCGTCATCGCCGTCATTGCAAATGATGTTGGAGGACTCTTTGCTGGTGCCGCAATTGGCAAAACTCCATTGCGTGAATGGATCAGCCCTAATAAGACCATTGAAGGCGCAATTGGCGGAGCTATTGCAACACTTGTTGCAGTCATAGTTTTCGGGTCTCAGAACGGCACATGGAACACCATGGGCGAATGGATTGCGTTGACAATTGTTGTTGCAATCATGGCGCCAATGGGAGACCTAGTTGAATCAATGTTCAAGCGCAATCTTGATGTCAAAGACTTTGGCACCATCGTTGCGGGGCATGGTGGGGTACTTGACAGGTTCGACGGATTCTTCTTCGTTCTCCCTGCGGCGTATTACCTCATGTTGGTTATCAGTCCTTGGGCATAACTCGCGTTGCAATTGCCGGATCTTCTGGGTCCATAGGCACGCAAACAATTGAAGTTGTTCTGGCAGAGCCAGAAAAATATCGCGTTACTGCATTAGCTGTTGGATCGTCGTCTGACACTGTCATTGCGCAAGCACAACTTCTTAAACCAGAACTTGTAGTCGTTACCAACGAGGCACTTCGTTCTGAAGTTGCAGCGGCTCTTCCAGGAATACCTGTCACGGGGAATCTTGCCGATGTCGTTGGTGTTGCTGACGTAGTTATTAACGGCGTTGTCGGGTTTGCAGGGTTGTCCGTAACTCTTGAAACTTTGCGTGCGGGCAAGACTCTTGGTTTGG
>CAMDLK010000086.1 GCA_945901725.1 Bifidobacterium breve
CTGAGCAAAGAAACGAACCGTGGCCATGCCCCGAATCGTAGCCCTGATTAGTTGTGCCTCAGCCAGACACCTTGAAAGCCATCGACTTCGTCACACTTTTCTTTGACGTTGTTTTGATGGTCACCGACACGCGGCAGGTTCCGATTGCAGTTCCCAGTACTTGCTTCTTCACCACTTTGCAGACTTTGGCCGACGACTTCGCAATAGAGAACGTCGCTACACCACCCTTCGGCACAGTGAGCTTCATGGTTTTCAAAATTGTTGCATGGCTCACTGCAATAACTAACTTCACTGGCGCTGACTCTGCAGACAACGTCGCATCCTGCGTAATCTTTGGCGCCACAGCTGCCGCAACCACCGGAACAGTAGTCACAGGAACTGTTGTTGCCGGAACTGTTGTTGCCGGAACCGTAGTCACAGGAACAATCGGCGCAGGGGCCCCAATTCGCATTACTACGCCTCGCATTATTTCGTTTTCGACAACGAAGCCACCTACCAAGAACTGCTGAAGGCTGACTGGAGTCACCGTTGAAAAGGCCGCACCGCCATTTATGTTGGGTAAATGTATTCCCCCATTGTCAAAATCTGAGTCAAGTAATCCGTTGCTTCCAAACCGCACAACGGTCGCAAAAGCAGAATTCAAAGAAGATGGATCGACAGCACCGCCACCCACCACGAGAAGCCCATCGCCGTCTTGCGCAATTGAGTTGAGTTCTGCATAATCGACATCGCTTGCCGATGCAAAACGAGTTATCCCTGTTTGGTTGGTACCACTCACATCGAGATTTCCATTGGTTTTGAAAAACACAACAGCTTCACGTTTGTTAGGCGTATTGCCGCCGCCAATCGCAGAGATTTTTCCTGTGGTCGTGATTACGAAATCTATGAAATAACTGTATGGGTTCGCAGTCCCAACATCAGTGAGATCTACCAGTGTGAAACCATCTCCAGAAAAATCTGAATCAAGTTGACCATTTGGCAAGAGGCGCGCAACTAGTGCAAGTGAACCTGAAGCATCTGCCTGTCCGACAAGAACAATCTTCTGATTTGCATCAAGCTTTATTTGAGAAACGGAATTGCTGGCTCCCAGCGTTGCAAGTGCTGTGGCCCCATCAAATCCCGTATCCAATTGACCGTTCGGGGTGAAACGTAAAATGGCTGCTCGTGGCGCATCGCAGCAGCGATTGTTTGCTACAAGAATTCGTTGCTCACTGTCAATTATCAACGAAGTCGGATAGTCATTTTCACCGCTGTCGTAACTAGTGATTCCTGAACTTCCGAATGTCGAATCCAAGATACCGTCAGCGGTGAATCGTAAGAGAACTACATTGCGGCCATCGGCATGCCGTGCTTCACTCAAAACAACTATTTTTTGGTCCGCTTGAATTGCAATTCCAGTTGCATCTAATCCAATGAAAGCACCATTGCTCACAAGAGTTAGTCCATTGGTACCGAAAGTTCTGTCGATTGCTCCACTTGAGTTCAGTCGAAAGAGAACTATCTGATTATTTCCAAAAATGGAAGCCTCTGCGGTTCCAAATCCGAGAATCTTCCCATCACTCAGAGGTAGCAATTTTCTGATTGACAATCCCATATCGAGTTCTCGATACTGATCTTGTTGAGTCAGAAAATCGCTAGCTGCAGTATCTCGTGCCCGCATCAATACAGAAGCCGGATTGGCATTGTCAAGCAGACCACCGATAACGAGCTTGTTGTTTTGTAAGGCAATATTGTTTGCCTTTCCTGCTGCGGCATAGGTAACGACTGACCAACTCGCAATCGCGTTCGTCGGATTCACCGTCATCAGTGAAACAGCGCCAGTGGAACCAACAGGAAAGTGGAAACTACCTGATTCACGTCTCACGATTCCATGAACGTCAGGATGACTAGTGGCAACAACATTCGTCACAAGAAAACCTGTCGCATTAAATGATGTTTTTGCAACGCCATTCTGATCAAACAATGCCATTGCATAAAACCAGTCTTCTGAGTAAGCAGTAGTTTCCTTGACTGCACCCGCGAAGGCAATGTCACCATTGGGAAGTTCGTTCATCGTGGTGATTCGTGTATAGGTTTGGTTCGGGAATGACACAGTCACCTGTCCGCCTACGTTGTTTACGCCGCCAAATGATTCATCAAGAATTCCTTGTGAGTTGAATTTGAGGAGAAGCATCTCCGATTCGCCAGTCCTGCCCAAGGCAAGAATTCCACCGGCAGCAAGGTATTTCAATTCATAAAGTTCCGGAAGTGCAGACTGACCCGGTTGGAAGACAAATTCTTTGACAAAGTTGCCTCCGCCATCAAAATCATAATCTTCTGTTCCAAATTTTGTTAACCCAACAAAATAGAAGTTGGTAGTGCCGTTGTATCCGTTATTGATTTCAGTTGCAAGAATTATTCGTCCGGCGGGGTTGACCGTTACGAGTGCTCGATTTTTGAAGGTTCTATTGGGAAGGCTTGCAAGACGGTATGTACCGTTCGTTGCAAACGAAGTATCAATTTTCCCTGTAGGTAAATACCGCCGCACAACCAGTGCGGTGTTTATCGAGGAGCGATCAAGTCCGACAAGGAGTGTTTTTTCGTCGCTTTGAAGTGCGATTGAGGCTTGCGAGAGTGCAAGAGGTGTCGTAGAGCCACTGCCATCTCCAAACGTTTGGTCACGTAGACCGTCGAGCAGATATCGAGCAATGGCAACCTTTGGTTCTCCAATTCCAATTTCACTGCCATTCCACGAATTGATATTGACAAGAGCAATGGTGTTCTGACTTGCATCGATCAATACATCTGTGATTTCAGTGGCGGACACTTGCTTGGGAATAGAGATTGTTGCAATGCCATCTGTTCCAAACGACGTATCGAAAATTGACGTGTCGACTGCCAGAGCCTGAGAGATCGGACCGGCAAATCCGATCACCGAAATTGCAGCGACAAATGTCGCCGTGCGTAATTTCCACAAGTTCATCAGGAACCTCACTTCTAGATATATATCTAGAAGTGTAATCTTGAATCTAGATATATATCTATATTCAAGCCTGAGGGTTCAGTAACTTCTCCAAAGCTGTGATTGTGGCCTCATTTATGCCGTCAGACAGAGCGGCATTCTCGGTGTTGTCCACCAGGATTCGCCCGAGGAACATTGATTGCACCAAATAAGACAGGGCCTCAAGGTCGACAATCGGCCTGATAAGACCTTTCTCCTGAGCAAGTGCGAGAGATTCGGCGAAGAACTTCGAGCCCTTGTCTTGGGCCTCGGTCAACATGGCACGTAGGTTCGCATCTTCCATCGCCAGTGCAAGAGTGCGGATTCGGCGTTGACGTCGGGCAAGAGCATCGGGGCTGCCGTTTGTTCGAATTTGCAAGGCAAGAATCTCGAAGAGTTCTTTCCCGCTCACACCCATATTGATCAGGAGTCGGACACCTTCGTTATCGGCCTTCAAAGATTTTTTCAGGAGTTCGGCTTCACAACGCGAAATCAAACCGATCCGGCTTCCGAAGTGGTGATAGAGAGATCCACGCGAGACTCCCGACTCTCGAAGAACCGTCTCAAGGTTGAAGTTGATTGAACCGTTCCGCTCTAATTCTTCAATTCCAAAAGAAACCAATGTCTCCATCGTGGAGGCGCCATTGATGTTCTTTCGTGTTTTCTCTGTCGGTCCCACCACTTCACCATCTTGCCACTTGTTTGAAGAGACCGTTTACTCCTAGTGAATTTCGAGCGCTGGCCCGCCAGCAGCGAAATGCCCAATGGCTGTCCATGAACCAGACGCGGCGAGTAGGTCAGCGATGTGTTGCGGGACAGCTGCCAGCAGCCCGCCCGATGTTTGAGGGTCCATACACAGAGCAATATGCGCATCATCGGCTGTTGCAATGAGATGGTCACCTACATATAGGCGGTTACGAGGGTCGCCGCCTGTGCGATGACCTGACTGAGCGACATCAAGTGCCCCGGGATACAGCGGCAATGCGGATGTGTCAATGACCAACGTGACGCCAGAACGTTCTGCAATTTCCCAGCCGTGGCCTGCGAGCCCGTAACCCGTTACGTCGGTGACTGCGTGAACATGGTCTTGATGTTCGCGTAGTTGTTCAGCAGCTGCACGATTCAAGGTACGCATTCCGGCAATTGCGACTTTCTTGTCGGCATCAGATCCGGCTGCAGTAACTAAGCCAGTGCCTAGAGGCTTCGACAAAATCGCAACGTCACCAGCTTGTGCTCCGCTCTTTCTAAAGATGTGTTTCGGATCAACAACACCTTGCACTGCTAAACCGAAAATTGGTTCAGGGTTACGAATGGTATGACCACCTGCAATAGTGCCGCCGGCTTCCAACACAGTTGCGGAAGCTGCAGCAAAGATTGCAGCAATCACATCAGTCGGCAACTCTTCAGGAAACGCTGCGATGTTCACCGCTAGAACTACCCGACCACCCATTGCAAAAACATCACTACATGCGTTCGCTGCGGCAATAGCACCGAAGTCTGATGGATCATCAACTAATGGTGGAAAGAAATCTGTTGTGCTCACTAATGCGATGTCATCAGTTAATTGATACACCGCTGCGTCATCAAATGGTGCAAGCCCCACCAATAATGAGGGGTCAAACCCACTTGGCAGTTTTTGCACCATGTCTGACAACAACGACGCACCCCACTTAGCAGCACACCCGCCACATGATGTCCATTCGGTCAACTTGATTGGGCTCTCGTTGGTGTTCATCAACTGAAAACTACTAGGTTGACATTCGTGAACACTAAGGCGACATACCCGCCATCCATTGATGCCATTGCGCGCGAATTGACTGCGACGTCGTCACTTCCGCACGCCATCCTCGTGGATTGCGCCCGTCGTGCAGTTGCCGAAGACTCTGAGAACACCATTGCGACCGCCAAAGAATTAGTACGAGAGTTCGAAACATCCCTTCATCAAGATGTCATCAATGCCACGGGTGTTTTATTACACACCAATTTGGGACGCGCACCACTAGTAATGAACTCAAGTGGGCGATCAACAAATCTTGAATTCAATCTTGAATCGGGTGAACGCGGTTCTCGTCAAGATGCCACTGCAGCACTTGTTTCACATCTCATTGGGGCTGAAGATGCAATCGTTGTCAATAACAACGCCGCAGCAGTGATGTTGGTTTTGGCTGCACTTGCCGAGGGACGAGACGTTGCAGTGTCGCGCGGAGAGAGTGTTGAGATTGGTGGCGGTTTTCGTATTCCTGATGTGATGGAACAATCGGGTGCACGGCTTGTGGATGTTGGAACAACAAACCGAACTCGACTTCGTGACTATGCACGCGCAATTGACTCGCGCCGCAATGACATTGCATTGGTAATGAAAGTGCACCCATCGAACTTTGCAATTGAGGGTTTCACTGAAGACACATCAAT
>CAMDLK010000087.1 GCA_945901725.1 Bifidobacterium breve
TGCAAGAAAGCAACAACTGTTGGCTCAAGTTCTCCGAACGTTGAGGATGTGACGTTGCACAAGTACCCGACACCGGCAACTTCCAACAAAACTGTGTTCGGTGTGAATCGTTCAAGAACTGTTCCGCGCAAACTTCCGATCATCGTACGCTCCGAGCAATAGCAGCATCACGCGACGCAATAAACGGCGCTATCGAGCAATGACACAAAGCAATAGCCGCTGCGTCAGCCGCATCAGCTGGTTGTGGAATTGTTGCCAGATTCAGACGTTGCTGCACCATGTGTCCGATTTGGTCTTTCGTTGCACTGCCCCATCCGACGATGGTGTTCTTCACTTGAGATGGCGTGTATTGAGCAACGGCACAACCTGCACGACTGGCTAAAGCCAGCACGATTCCGCTTGCCTGTCCAACACCCATGGCAGTGCGGACATTGTTCTGGAAAAAGACTTGTTCAATAGCAACGGCATCAGGCTTGAATTGAGTGAGTAGGGATTCCATTTCGCCATGAATCTCGGCCAGACGCTCATGGATGGGGCTACTTGGTGGAGTGCGAATGACACCAATGGCCACGGCGCGGATGTTCTGATGGGATGACATCTCCAAGACGGCATACCCGCAACGGGTGAGACCTGGGTCGATCCCGAGAACCACATGGGGGGACGCAGCGGAGGCCTGGGCGAACATATGTTTGATTGTAACCCACCCGCACGGGAGTGAGGTGAATATCAGCGAGAAGCCTCGACAGCAGCCACAAGTTCGCTAACAGGACGGTAAGTGATACCCGCAATGGCTCGATGGGCATAGGTAATGACCCCATCGGCATTGATAACAAACACGCTGCGACGGGGAAACCCGAGTGGCCCGACTGTTCCATAGAGGGACGCAACGGTCTTATCGGTATCTGCCAGCAGGGGGAAACCAAAACCATGCTTCGACAAGAACTGTTCGTGGCTAGCGAGGTCCTGAGCAGACACAGCTAAAACTTGAGCCCCTACCCCGTCAAAAGCCGACAGTTCGTTGTTATACGAATTGAGTTGTTTCGTGCAGACCGAAGTGTCGTCGCCTGGGTAGAACACGAGCACTACAGGTTGACCACGAAATGCCGACAAGGACAAAGAGGCCCCGCCAGTTGCAGGAAGAGTGAAATCGGGGGCGCGATCGCCGACTGAAACTGCCATTATTCGATCTCCTGCATTAGTGATTCTTCGATGTCGAAGTTTGCATAGACGTCTTGTACGTCATCACTTTCATCCAACATGTCCATAATACGCAGAATATGGCGGGCATCGTCAAGATCTGTGACTTCAATGGTGTTCGCCGAGATCATGGTGCTCTCAGCGCTGAGAACTTCAATTCCAGCTGTCTCAAGAGCCTCTTTCACCTCGTACACAACTGACGAATCAGTGAGCACCCGCCATGTGTCTCCATCTCTTTCAATATCATCGGCTCCAGCCTCAAGAGCTGCTGTCATGACACTGTCTTCATCTACCGAGCCAGACACGACAATGAGACCGCGACGAGCAAACTGCCAACTGACAGCACCAGGTTCTGCAAGAGACCCACCAAATTTTGTGAATGCATTGCGAACGTCGGATGCAGTTCGATTGCGGTTGTCGGTAAGTACATCGACAAGCAGAGCAACGCCTCCTGGTGCGTATCCCTCGTACATGATTGATTCATAGTTAGCCCCGCCAGTTTCGCCACCGCCACGCTTAATTGCGCGATCAATTGCGTCCTTAGTCATCTGGCCGGCTTTTGCTTTTTGCACCATGGTGCGCAATGACGCGTTCGTATCTACATCCATTCCACCTGTACGTGCCGCAACTTCAAGCTGCCGAGCGAGCTTCGCGAACAACTTTCCGCGTGCCTTATCAATGGCACCCTTTTTGTGTTTGATTGTTGCCCATTTGGAATGACCAGACATTGGCTACACCTTTTTCCTATTTGCAGTTATAGATACAAAATACTCGTGAAGTCGAGCATCGTTTGACAATTCAGGATGAAACGATGCGGCTAAGACGTTTCCTTGACGCACGAGAACTGGTTCATCGTTGAAACTTCCGAGAACCTCTACGTCTTCACCCACACGTTCGATACGGGGGGCACGAATAAATACCCCGTGAAAGTCTCCGACCGAACTATTGATGGTTGCCTCGAACGAATCAACTTGACGCCCAAAGGCATTACGTCGAACAGAGATGTCAATTGCCGAAAAGCTCCGTTGGTCGCTACGGCCATCAAGAATTTCTGAAGCAAGCAAGATCATGCCTGCACATGTACCGAAGACTGGCATGCCATCGGCAATCCGTGCTGCAATGGGATCAAACAAGCCAGACGACTCCAAGAGTTGTGACATCGTGCTTGATTCCCCGCCGGGCATTAACAATGCATCAACAGAACCGAGTTGTTCAGGGTTGCGGACTTCAATTGATTGCACGCCAATTGACGTTAAGCAATCAGAGTGAGCAGCAAAGGCTCCCTGAAGTGCAAGAACTCCAACTTGCATGTTCACCCGGAGGCCTCGCAGTCATGACTGCGACTACCAACCGCGCTGTGCGAAGCGCTGTGTTTCGTTGATTTCGTCCATTGCGATACCAGTCATAGCAACACCAAGTCCACGACTTACGCGAGCAAGGACATCTGCATCACGGAAGTGGGTTGTTGCTTCAACAATCGCTTTGGCGCGAGGTGCTGGGTCGGCGCTCTTGAAGATACCTGATCCGACAAAAACGGTCTCTGCACCTAATTGCATTGCGAGTGCTGCGTCTGCCGGAGTCGCGATACCACCTGCGGCGAACAACGGAACTTGTAATTTGCCAGTCTCTGCGATCTCTTGCACCAATGACAACGGAGCTTGAAGTTTCTTTGCCCAATCAAATAATTCAGCAGAATCAGCCTGTGTAATTTTGCGAATATCTCCGAGAATTGAACGAAGGTGACGCACTGCTTCCACCATGTTTCCAGTGCCGGCTTCGCCCTTTGAACGAATAAGAGCAGCACCTTCAGAAATACGACGAAGTGCTTCACCCAAATTGGTTGCACCACATACGAATGGAATGGTGAAATCAAATTTGTCGATGTGGTGAGTTTCATCTGCCGGAGTAAGAACTTCAGATTCATCAATGAAGTCAACTCCGAGTGACTGAATAATTTGAGCTTCAACGAAATGCCCAATACGCACCTTTGCCATCACTGGAATAGAAACGCTTGCTTGAATAGCCATGATCATTTCTGGGTCACTCATACGAGCAACTCCACCATCACGACGGATGTCAGCTGGTACTCGCTCCAGTGCCATAACGGCGCATGCGCCAGCATCTTCTGCAATCTTTGCCTGATCAGAGTTGACGACGTCCATGATGACGCCGCCCTTCAACATTTCAGCCAACCCGCGCTTGACGCGTTGTGTGCCTGTTGATGATGAACCGTTAGTTGAAACCATGGTTGCCATAGTACCGAGGCAACACCATCTCACCCCATGTGAATTAGGGCTTTAGACCGCTGGAAAAGGAACCTTGGATGGGTCAATTCCTGGAGCTACTGGCGCCAAAGAGTTCTTCCAAGCCAATTCAACCCAGGTGCGGCCTGGTGTCAAACGAACGTACTGGTTGTTCGCATCGATGAGCGTGAACGGAACATTGCGATTTCCGCGCAACCATGTGATGGGGATGATGCCACCGTCAGTCATTACAAAGCCTGTGCCCTTGCCGGTAGTAAGAGCATTTGGACTCTTACGGTCGGCCTTGCTGCGAACATATGTGACGTACAGCACTACAACGTTCTTTGTGTTGACCTGACCGTCATCAGCCATGTGAGGCTCAAGGACACGCTTGGTGTTCTCGCTACTACGCAAGAAATTGCCGGTTGCTGCATCCCATTTCCAATAAACACGAACGTTGTACATCGACACTTTTGCACCATCAATCGCGGTTGATGTAGCCGGCTTTGCATCGCTGGCAGAACGGAAGAGGAACTGCGGCTTCGGTGCTACTGCCTCGGCAGGAGCAAGAGTCCACAGATTGGAAGTCTTCGCATAGAGGTTGTGCGGAGCCTTCATTGTTTTTTCGCGGTAATACCCGCCCTTGCCACGTGATGCGCTGTAGCCGACATTGACCATGTCGCTTGCATTAATTGCTTTTGTCACGAGGTAGTTACCACCGCTCCACGCGAACAACGGTTGGTTGAAGGAAGCAAGAATATCGATGTCTTGAGTACGACCGCTGCGCAATGGTCCGACAGGGTCACTGCCTTGGCTGTGGAATACAGCGGCAAAGCGTGTGAGTGACTCAACATTTTCTTCGAACACAATGTCGGCCTTGTTGAGACCAGTTTGTGGACGAGAAGCAGGATGGTTATCGATTTTTGCTGCAAGAGCAACACGTGCAGCTGCCGCTTGATCAGTGATTGGAAGACCAGTGAGTGGATACCCGGGTACTGCAGGAGTAGTGGTGAGCGGATCAACGACATCAGAAGTTGAGTCTGAACTTGTCCCACCGCCGCCACAGGCTGCGAGAACAGAAACCAAAATGGTTGCCACCGATAAACGAACAAGAGTGCGGTGTGATTTCAACATGTCAGATCTCCTTGAGAACAGCAATACGGTCGGTCAAAGACGGACGCGCAAAACCCATAGTAGACGCACTACCTGATTGAATACTGTCATCCCCTGCTGGCTCAGGAGTTGCAAACCACAACGGTTGTGCACCAATGCGTCCTAGCGGTATTGCCGCTGCTCGTTCTACGATTTCGAGAGCAGACACCATCGCAGGTGGATACCGGGTTGCTTGGCAAGCAGCCACATCAGCCCACATCACAGTTCGTTCGTCAGTCACTCGTGCGATGACTTTTTGCATGACTTTGTCAGCACCAAAACGCTGAAGCGCAGCGGACAACGCCAACATGTATGTCGTGAGTCCAATATCACCTGTGCGAAGGCGCCACATGATGTGCGCCATCACAGCTTCCATTTCTACGCGACCCATGGTCTTGAGAAATCCGGAAGAAACAACAATTGTTCCGGCCTCCCCTGGCATGCCAAACGCAAGTGCGACCGGGTATTCGATACCAACAACACGTAACGCAGGCCGCGGATCGCCACCGACTACACAGAGACCATCGATGACATTGA
>CAMDLK010000088.1 GCA_945901725.1 Bifidobacterium breve
GCCCCAGATGGCTATGTTTTGCTCAGCGCGGGAAGACTTCCTAGTGACATGCTGGCCATTTTGCTTGCCATGCTGTGCGTAACTCTTGTGCTCACCGAGGTGGGTGTTTGGAGCCAAATTCGCCGATGAAGGCGCGCCCTTTTAGGCCTTCAGTAGGACATTGGGCCCTTTTCAGTTACTTGCGCACTACAAGTGAGAATTGGCCAAAACCGTGCGGTGGCCTTTGAAATCGACATTCCTCTGGTCTAGTGTTACGGATGTCACACAAACTGTGTGCAACATTCAGGGGGTAATTGAATGAATCAAATGTCCGTAGCCAACCGTTCGCGGGGGGCAAAGCGTTGGGGAGTTGCTCTAGCAGCAGTCCTCGTTGGCACCATGGTGTCAAGCAGCGCAACACAGGCAGCAAATCGCGCGCCTTCGAAATCGAAATACGGTGGAGAAGTCATTCAAGCAATTGACGGAACCATTGCTGGTTTCTGCTTCTCTAACGCACTTCCAGGTGGCCCATTGGGAAGCTCACGCACAATCTACGAGAGCCTCGTAGAGCGCGCAGCAAACGGCAAGTTCATCCCGCATCTTGCGGAGAAGTTCACATCTTCAGCTGATGCTAAAGAGTGGACAATTACTTTGCGTCCAGGCATCAAGTATTCAAACGGTGAAGAATTTAACGCTGCAAACGTGAAATTGAACCTCGACTTTGGTCGTTCCGGATTCGGAACACTCAACGGAGCAGCGTTTGCAACAGGCAGTGCAGCTGGTTACCCATCAACTGGTGTTGGTGTTAACGCAAACATCATGTCTGTTGACGTTGTTGACAACTTGAATGTCAAGATCACCCTTGAGCGCGGAGACTCTGAGTTCCTTGGTCTCATGTACCGCGCAGGACGTTACGTCATGCGTGCGAATGCTCAGATTGCAAACTCAAGCACATGCTCCAGCAACCCAATCGGTACTGGACCATTCATGAAGCAGTCATACAGTGCTGATGAATTGGTAGTTGTGAAGAACCCTAACTACTGGCGTAAAGATGCTGCAGGCGGAAAACTTCCGTACCTCGACAAGATCACGTTCATCAACATCAAAGAAGCATCATCTCGTGCCGCTGCGGTACGAACAGGAGCTGTTGATGCTGCTTTCTTCGTAACCGGAGATGCAACATTCATTCTTGACCTTGCAAAGCGCAAATCAGTCGTTAAGCAGTATCAAGCTTCTAAGACAGCGTGGGGCCAGTGGGTACCAAACGTTGGTAAAGCAGGATCTCCATTCAAGTTTAAGAACTGCCGTTTGGCCGCTGCTCACGCAATGGACTGGAATGCATACAACAAGGTTCGTCTGAAAGGTCTTGGAAACTACTCAGGTTCTGTGGTCGGTAAGACAAGCATTATGTTCACTACCCAGGGAACTCCTAAGTACAACGTTGCGAAAGCTAAAGAATATGTAGCTTTGTGCAACACTGATCTCGGTGCTGCAGCTCCGTTCAAGCTCACTCTGTACGCAGACACAAGCAGCCAGTCACAAAAGAACGTCAAGTTCATTGGTGACATGCTTGCAAAAGCTGGAATCACACTGAATACCACGAATGTCGAAGAGTCAGCAGTGCTTGTCTCAAAGATCTATCGCGGTGGTGGAAACTTGTTCGACTTCGCTGAAGGAACACCTGCTGAAGGTGACGCCATCGGTTACATCGTGCCGTTCTTCCTCAGTAAGGCATTCCCATCGGATTCAAAGAACCCAATGGCAGCAACTCCTTACGGTAAGGGTTACAACACTGTTATCGCTCTTGGTGGTCACGGTGACGCGAATATGGACAACTTGTTCTACGCAGCTATGGCTGAGACGAACAAGACCGCATCAAAGGCCAAGTGGGTAGCAGCAACCAAGTACCTGCAGGAAAATGCTCTCGCAATTCCAGCAGTTCATACTGGTTTCTACATGTTCACCAACAACTCAAAGAAGTTGATGGGTGTAGGCGCACTCAAGAACCCAGATGGTTCCAAGCCAAGCCTTATGGAAACTAAGGGCTTTGAGTGGACTGGCATTTACAAGGGCTAGTTCCTTGAGCAAATAACCTCAATAAAAGGGGGCGGTGACCATTTGGTCACCGCCCCCTTTTTCATTTCTGAAAGCATCTCGGTGACTTCCAACTACGTAAAACCGCCTACGGTATAAAGCATGAAAGTCGCATTAACCATTGTTGATCATCTACGTCGCGCCGAGCAGGTGTACGGCGACAGAATTGCAGTTATCGATGAGCCGGACCAACCAGGTGCGTCTTGGGGCTCTTTGACATACAAAGAAGTTGCGCGCCGTGCTCGCGCTCAGGCAGCTGCTCTTGATGCCCTAGGTGTTGCGCAGGGCGCGCGTGTGGCAATTGTGAGCCAGAACTCGGCTCGCCTGCTTACCGCCTTCTTCGGCGTTAGTGGGTATGGGCGCGTTCTTGTGCCCATTAACTTTCGACTTGTGGCTGAAGAAGTGTCGTACATCATTTCTCACTGTGGCGCTGAAGTTCTGATTATTGACCCTGAGCTGGAAGATGCGTTGAAGGACGTAACCGCAAAGCACAAGTTCATCATCGGTGCCGAATCTGATGCGGTCTTGTACAAGTACGACACTGAACCACAACCATGGGTCGCTGACGAAGATGTCACCGCAACAATCAACTACACGAGCGGCACCACGGCCCGGCCGAAAGGCGTGCAGCTAACGCACAGAAACTTGTGGGTCAATGCTGCGATTTTTGGTTGGCAGTTAGGTATCAACGACAGGGATATATATCTCCATACTCTTCCGCAGTTTCATGCCAATGGTTGGGGCATTGTCTTTGCTGTTACTGCCATGGGTGGCCAGCACATCATTTTGCGCAAAGTGGATGGCGCAGAGATTCTGCGACGTATAGATCAGTACGGGGTGACAGTTTTGTGCGGTGCGCCCGCTGTAGCCAACATGGTGCTTGATGCTGCTGCTGTGCCCGGCACAAATACTTCGCGTGATCAAGTGCGGATGGTTGTTGCTGGTGCGCCTCCACCGACCAAGACGATTGAGAAGATCGAAACAGAACTTGGATGGGAGTTCATACAGATTTATGGGCTTACGGAAACGTCACCATTACTTACCATGAACCGCACCCGTAGCGAGTGGGACTCGCTGTCTGCTGCCGAGCGCGCTGCGAAGCTGAGTGCAGCTGGGGCTCCCTCGTTAGGTGTTGAAATGCGTATTGATGCAGAAGGTGAAGTTCTGGCGCGCGGCAGTGTTGTGATGTCTGGGTACTGGGAACAACCAGAAGAGACGTCGAAGGCGATTGTTGATGGTTGGTTCCACACGGGTGACGGCGGATCAGAAGGTGAATACGGATTCATCACTATTGCTGACCGTAAGAAGGATGTCATCATCTCGGGCGGTGAGAACGTGTCTTCGATTGAAGTTGAAGACGCAGTGTTCTCACATGCTGAGGTTTCAGAAGTTGCAGTTATCGGAGTACCCGACGACAAGTGGGGAGAAGCCGTACTTGCACTCGTCGTGAAGACTCCGGGGTCATCGCTGACTGAAGACGAACTCATTGCGTATGTGAAAACCAAACTGGCTGGTTACAAGTGCCCGAAGCGCATCGAGTTCCGAGACGAGTTGGCCCGAACAGCAACGGGCAAGTTACAGAAGTTCAAGTTACGTGCACCGTACTGGGAAGGTCGCGACAAGCAGGTCAACTGATCTGATTCACTTATATTTGAATCAGATGACGAAAGGTCACATTGATGCGGGGCTGAATTTCGCGAGTTGTTTTTGCGATTCGATGTAGCCAATGGGTCTGGCATGCACCCGACATGACGAGCAGTGACCCGTGGGGCAACACCACAGAGATCACTTCGCGCGTTTGTTTATGACTAAAGTCGAAGCGACGCTCAGCGCCCAAACTGATTGAGGCAATGACCGGGTTTGGGCCGTTGACTGCTTCATCATCTGAGTGCCAGCCCATGGCGTCTTGACCTGATCTGTACAGATTCAGGAGAGCGCCGTTGAATGAATGACCAGTGTGTGTCTCGCAGGCTGTTCGTAAGGTCGATAGGGGCTCTTTCCAAGGGTGAGGGGTGCGAGGAACACCCGAGTACGTATAAGGCAGATCTGCCTCGGCATGCCAGGCGGACAACCGAGGTTCAGAGACTTCCTTGCCAAAGAGTCTGATGAAGTTCTGTTCCCACGGAGTCTCTTGGCGAAGACCCGAGAAGATACTGTCCGCATCGGATTCACAGAGAAAGTCCGGAACAAGCACAGCGGAACCATCGATAGGAAGTAACTGGCCACTGATGGGAAACAACGAACTACTTGGCATGCCTCAACGGTAGTTCGGGTTCGGGGCCAGGTTAGGAATGAGTCAGAATGGGGCGTGAATGAAAAGATCTCGCCTCGTGGGTCGATAAGGCCCTCCGAACCACGTATTAATCCTGTTCAGGAGATGACTGAAGAGGTGCAGACAATCATGGGTGGCGGCATCAACTCGCCAGCCGGAACACCTTTGAACATTTTCGGAACAATTGCTCATCATCCACGCCTGTTGAAGCGCTTCATGAACTTCGCAGGCATGTTTCTCAATAAAGGCCTGTTGCCCGACCGCGAAAGAGAGATAGTGATTCTTCGCGTCGGATGGAATTGCCAGTCTGTTTATGAGTTTGGTCAACACACCCTTATTGGTGAACGCGTAGGGCTTTCTCTGAATGAGATTGACGCGCTTACTAAAGATGTGGGGCAGCATGGCTGGAGCGACGGTGATCGAGTGCTGATCAACTTGAGTGACGAATTGTGCGCCGATGACTGCGTCAGCACAGCAACATGGGCTGAACTAAGCCAGCAATGGAACGAAGCCGAGTTAGTCGAACTAGTCATGGTTGCAGGAATGTACCGATTGGTATCGGGCTTCTTGAACACCATGGGTGTTGAACTTGATGCTGATACTCCGGGCTGGCCGGAATCGTAGTTAGTTCTCGATGGGGTGGTGGCAAGCCACGAAGTGACCCACAGCTACTTCACGCAATTGAGGCTCTTCAGCAGCACACTTCTCTGATGCAGCAGGGCAACGTGTGCGAAAGCGACAACCTGAAGGTGGGTTCATCGGCGA
>CAMDLK010000089.1 GCA_945901725.1 Bifidobacterium breve
CGTACGATGATCGGAAGTTTGCGCGGAACAGTTCTTGAACGATTCACACCGAACACAGTTTTGTTGGAAGTTGCCGGTGTCGGGTACTTGTGCAACGTCACATCCTCAACGTTCGGAGAACTTGAGCCAACAGTTGTTGCTTTCTTGCACATTCATCACCACATTCGTGAAGATAACCAAACGTTGTTTGGCTTTACCTCGCGAATTGAAAGAGACACGTTTGACATTCTGCTCGCTACTCACGGCATTGGGCCTTCGATGGCTATGGCAATTTTGTCTACGTATTCACCGACCGCGCTTGTCACAGTTGTGGCATCGGGAGATCTGGCCGCACTCACAATCGTTCCAGGTGTTGGTAAGAAAATTGCAGAACGCCTAATGGTGGAATTGAAATCGCGTTTACATCTTGATGGTCTCCGTTCAGGTGAATCTATTAATTCAGTGCAATCAAGTGCTGCAGATGTTCGTGATGCATTAACCGCACTCGGGTACGGCACCGAAGAAATTCGTGACACGATGCGACTGCTGGTATCTGCATCTGATTCAGAAACCATGTTGCGCGATGCTCTTGCATTATTGGGAGCACGTCGTGCGGGATGAATTTCTAGAACCGATACTTGCGTCAGATCGCGAAGTGGCAGATGAAGTCGGTTTGCGGCCTCGCTTGCTCGATGACTTCGTCGGACAACGTGAACTCAAGGAACATCTCGACATTGTTCTCGGCGCTGCGAAACAGCGAGGTCAGGCTGCTGACCATATTTTGCTAGCGGGTCCTCCAGGCCTTGGCAAGACAACAATGGCCTGCATTGTTGCTGCGGAAATGGGTGTCGCACTGCACATCACAAGCGGTCCGGCATTAGAACGTGCCGGAGATCTTGCTGCAATTCTCACGAAGCTAGGGGAAGGTGATGTGTTGTTCATCGATGAGATTCATCGTCTGTCACGGCCTGTTGAAGAAATCTTGTACCCAGCCATGGAGGACTTTCAGATCGACATCGTTGTCGGTAAAGGCCCAGCAGCTTCATCCATCAGGCTCACGTTGCCTCGTTTCACCCTCATCGGAGCCACCACGCGTACCGGTATGATCACTGGTCCCTTACGTGACCGGTTCGGACTTGTTGCTCGCCTTGATTATTACGATGCAGCCGAACTTGATGCCATTGTTCAACGCACTTCTCGAATTCTCGATGTTCCACTGTCCGATGATGCGTCTTCGCATATTGCTCGTCGCAGTAGAGGTACCCCCCGTATTGCAAACAGGCTGTTGCGACGCGTGCGCGACTTTGCAGAAGTCCGTGGTGACGGAACAATCAACTCCACAACTGCCCTTGAGGCACTTCGTGTCTTCGGTGTAGATGAACTTGGGCTCGACAAAGTTGACCGTGCAATCTTGCGCAGTCTGTGCGAACAATTTGATGGCGGACCTGTGGGGCTCACAACTCTGGCAATTGCCGTTGGTGAGCAACCAGAAACGGTTGAGGATGTGTACGAGCCGTTTCTTATTCAGCAGGGGCTTATTGCTCGCACGCCTCGCGGTCGAGTCGCAATGGATGCTGCCCGTTCGCACCTCGCAAACCCGTAGCCTCGGTGCGTGAATCTTTCTGACATTGACTATGAGCTTCCTGAAAAGCTCATCGCTCAACATCCTGTGGAGCCGCGCGACTCAGCCCGACTGTTGGTAGCCACTAATCCAGATCACGTGGAACATAAACATGTGACAGACCTCGTCGGCATGCTTGAAGCCGGCGATGTGTTAGTTGTCAATGACACGCGAGTATTGCCTGCACGTCTTTCTCTTCATCGAAAAACCGGTGGGGCAGCAGAAGTGTTGTTATTGGAACAACGTTCTTCAGACTTTCGGTTGTGGGAAGCATTAGTAAAGCCAGCAAGCAAACTGAAACCAGACGAGGTGCTTGAATATTTTGGGAAACGTGTCGTGCGTGTTGGGCCGCGCACTGAAGCTGGTGACACTTTTGTTGTCGAGTTACTTGATGAGAACCCCATGGAGCTCCTGCAGCGAATCGGCACTATGCCGTTACCTCCGTATATCCGAAGTTCGTTAACAGATCTCGAGCGTTATCAAACTGTGTATGCGAGACGAACTGCAAGTGCAGCTGCGCCTACTGCTGGACTTCATTTCACTCCTGAACTGATGGCAAAGATCGTTGCGAGGGGCGTCACTGTTGAGACAGTTGAATTGGTGGTGGGTCTGGATACTTTCAAACCCATCTCTGCAGATGACCCGCTAGACCATCTCATTCATTCTGAGTTTTATTACGTTGATCAGCGAGTCATGGACGCGTGTCGCGATGCGAAACGTGTTATTGCCGTAGGTACTACCGCCACGCGAGCACTGGAATCAGTTGCGGCTTCAGGTCAATTGTCGGGGCGTACATCGTTATTCATTACGCCTGGTTTTCAGTGGAAGGTCGTTGACATGATGCTGACGAACTTTCATTTGCCTAAGACATCACTGCTTTTGATGATCGAGTCATTTATTGGACATAGATGGCGTGACATCTATGCAGAAGCCATTTCAGAGCAATACAGGTTTTTGTCATTTGGCGATGCCATGCTGTTAGCGCGCTCGTAAAGGCTGATTGCATGTTTCCCGTACAACTAGATATTGATTCACGAGACGGTGCAGCGCGTTCGTCCACGGCGACCACCCATCGCGGAACCTATGAGACCCCATGCTTCATGCCAGTCGGTACGCGCGGTGCAGTGAAGTACCTCAGTGCCCGTGACTATGCAGATATCGGTGCTCGCATTGTTCTTGGAAACACATATCACTTGATGCTGCGACCGGGTGCTGATGTTGTTGAGAAGTTTGGCGGCCTTGGTTCGTTCAGCGGTTGGGATGGTCTCACGCTCACAGACTCTGGCGGCTTCCAAGTTTTTTCCCTTGACCCTAAAGTCGATGATGACGGGGTCACGTTTAAGTCAACCTATGACGGCTCGTACCATCGCTTCACGCCAGAGATTGCTGTGCAGACTCAAGAGAAGATTGGCGCAGACATTCAGATGGTTCTCGATGTGTGCACGTCGTTGCCCGCTGAACCAGATGTAGTCCGGTTGGCACTTGAACGAACTCATGCATGGGCCTTGCGTGCACGGGCTGCGCACACACGCTCTGACCAGTCTCTGTTTGGCATTGTTCAAGGTGGAACCAATGCAGCGATGCGAGCAGAAAGTGCTCGACGCACAGTTGATGTTGGGTTTGACGGTTTTGGTATCGGAGGTCTCTCGGTAGGAGAGAGCCGTGCTGAGATGGTGGAGTCCATAGCTGCCTGTATTGATGAACTTCCAGAAGATCGTCCGCGCTATCTCATGGGTGTTGGTGACCCGGCTTCGCTTGTTGAGGCAGTGGGTCTCGGAGTTGATCAATTCGATTGTGTGTTGCAGACTCGCCTTGGTCGTCACGGAACTGCACTCACCTCGCAGGGAAGGGTGAACATCAAGAACGCACAGTTTCTCGATTCCGATGAACCTCTCGACCCGTTGTGCTCGTGTTGGGTCTGTGCGTCTCATTCTCGCGGGTATCTGCGCCATCTAGCCCAGACCGGAGAACCCACAGGGTCTCGATTGGTGTCTGTTCACAACTTGGCGTGGACCATCTCGCTGATGAATGAAATGCGAGAAGCGATACAAAAGGGCACCTTTTCTGACCTCAAGCGACGCATTTTGGATGTCTGGGCGTAAGGCAAATCAGGTCGATTCAGTCTCTGGTCGCTAGGATTAACAGCCGTGATTGAAATCCTGCTCTCTGAAACGTCATCTTCAAATAACAGCGGGAATCCACTGTTCACTTTGTTCTTTTTTGGCGCAATTTTCGCTGCCATGTACTTCTTGTTGCTGCGTCCTCAGCGCCGCCGCTTGAAAGAGGGTCAGTTGCTGCAAAGTTCTCTTGCAGTAGACGATGAGATCATCCTGAATTCGGGAATCTACGGTTTTGTCACAGCTATCGAGGGCGATGTGTTGTGGGTTGACGTTGCCGATGGTCACGCCTCAGAGCGAATCGAGATTCGTGTGTCACGTGGCTCTGTTGCGCGCAAAGCGCCTGCGGCAGAGGCCGCTACGGACGATACGAAATAAAGCATGACTCGTCGCTTAGTTGTTTCTCTTGTGGGGATAGTTCTGCTTGCCGGCGGAACGTTCACCGCGAACATTGTTGCTGGCAACTTTCCGGCACTTGGACTTGACCTTCAAGGTGGCGCCTCTGTCACCATGACTCCAATCGGGGAAGTTGATCCTGCGGCTCTTTCGGTAGCTGTTGACATTATTCGTCAGCGCGTTGACTCACTTGGTGTTGCTGAGCCAGAAATCATTCGCCAAGGCG
This sequence comes from Bifidobacterium breve, assembly GCA_945901725.1. Classification (GTDB taxonomy): domain Bacteria; phylum Actinomycetota; class Acidimicrobiia; order Acidimicrobiales; family Ilumatobacteraceae; genus UBA2093. The sequence continues at coordinate 4,340 of CAMDLK010000089.1, forward strand.
AAACAGTGGTTGTGAACTTGCCTGGTGTGAAAGATCAGCAGCAAGCTCTCGACACAATTGGCCGTACTGGCGCAGTTGAAATGCGTCCAGTCTTGAAAATTGCAGAGAACCCTGAAAGCACCACTACCACCACGGTGGTTGGCGGTCCCACAACAACTGTGAAGGGTGCACCCACAACAACTGTGAAACCAGCGTCAACCACTTTGCCGCCACCAGCTGGAGGTGTCGGAAGTTCACGTACTGCAGCAGTAACGACGACCACTGTGCCTGCAGAAGCTGTGAATCCTGTAACCGGATTACCGGATGGTCAGACGATCCTTCCTGGTCGTAAAGATGGGCTCATCTACCTACTTGGCCCTGCCGAGGCAACCGGAGAAGTGTTTTCGAATGATTCTTCTGCGCAAGTAGATGCTGGTGCGTGGGTAGTCGTCGCAAAACTCCGCAGCGGTGCTGCCGGCGCTGATGTGTGGAATGCACTCTCAACAAAGTGTTTTGCTGGTGGCGCTGATTGTCCTACAAAAGCAGTCGCAATCATTCTTGACGGCGAAGTAATTTCAGCCCCAACAGTGCAGACGCCAACATTTGATAACGGCAGCGTCCAAATCAGCGGCTCGTTCTCTGAAACAGAAGCAAAAGATCTAGCACGCGTGCTGCAGTTTGGTGCTGTGCCTGTGAAGTTTGAAACCCCAACAGTGCAGACCGTGTCCGCCTCGCTCGGCGAAGAT
>CAMDLK010000090.1 GCA_945901725.1 Bifidobacterium breve
GATCACAGCGAAAGCATTGGGAACAACTGAAGCGTTGCACGTAAAGATGTTCTGTATTGCACCGCGCAGACTTACTGCTGCGCTTTCAGCAATTACTCAGTAACTATTCCGCCGCCCAGAACAACCATGTCGGTGGAATCATAAAAGACAACTGTTTGTCCTGGGGAAATACGGCGAGTCGGTCGTGACCAAGCAATAACCGCAGTGTCGCCCGTGACAGTGAGTGTGCCGGCAGAGCGTTCGCCGTGAGCACTTCCCTGCACAAGAATTTCTTGAGATGAAATTGCGGACACGTCAGTTGAATACGGCCATGACAAAGTGCCAATAGATGTATGCGAAATAAACAACTCAGCTTCGTCTCCGACAACAACCCGACGCAATGGCACATCAACTGCCACTACATATCGCTTGTCGCCACCACCAAGCCCGAGACCGCGTCTCTGACCAAGTGTTACCAACTCAACTGCTGGAACTTCGCCTACTTGCGTTCCAGTTCCATCCACAACAGTTGCCGAGTTAAACGTGAGCCGTGGCTCTAAGAAGCCTGCGCGACCAATGGTGCTACCAATAAAGCACACGTCTTGACTGTCAGGTTTTGCTGCAGTGCGCAAACCGCCAGATGTAGCCAACTCACGCACGTCTGATTTCTGCATGTGACCAACGGGGAACATGACATAGGCAAGATCTTCAGCAGACAACATGTGCACTACATAACTCTGGTCTTTTGCTGCATCTGCACCGCGTGCCAAGCGCAAAGTGCCATCAACATCAATCACGCGTGCATGGTGGCCTGTAGCAACTGCATCAAAGCCCAGTGCGCGACCACGTTCAATGAGCTTGTCGAATTTCAAATGTCGATTGCACTCGATACAAGGGTTCGGCGTGGTGCCTTGCACGTGAGACGCAACATACGGCTCAACCACATGCTCGTTGAATTCTTCTGAGAAATTGAATACCAGGTGATCAATACCAACTTGTTGCGCCACTCTGCGAGCGTCATCTACATCAGATACCGAACAGCAACCGGTGTCGCTTTCGCCGCCCCATAAACGCATGGTCACACCGACAACGTCATGACCTTGATCGCGCAGCACCAGTGCCGCAGCCGATGAGTCAACGCCACCAGACATAGCTAAAAGAACTTTCATGATGTCACCGCCCCCAGTCGTGCTGCCGCAGCAATTGTCGCATCGATTGCAGCAGAAACATCGCTTTCAGTGGTGGTGTGCCCAAGACTGAAACGCAAAGAGCCTTTAATACGTCCGCGTGAAACACCCATGGCCGCCAACACGTGGGACGGCTCCATTGCTCCGCTTGCGCACGCCGATGCAGCAGAGACACACACACTTGCCTCATCTAGGAGGTACAGCAACGATTCACTTTCAAGATTCTCTAGGCATACATGTGCAGTTCCAGCAGTACCAGTTCCCGGTGCAAGTGTGGCCGTAGCGCACTCAATGCGTGAAGTGATTCCGTTAATCAACTTGTCACGTAACGTGCCAAGCCGGGCCACTTCAGATTTACGATTCTGATCTGTCAACGAAAGAGCAATAGAAGTGCCCACAATGCCCGCAACGTTGTGTGTTCCACTGCGGCGATCACGTTCTTGTCCCCCGCCCAGAATTAGTGGTTCCAATGTTGCGCCTTCACGCAGCACCATGATTCCCATTCCTTTTGGCCCGCCAAATTTGTGGGCGGACAATGTGAGCACATCAACATGTGACCACACGTCTCGCAAATCAATCCAACATGCCGCCTGCACAGCATCTGTGTGAAACAACGCATCAGGTGCTTGGCGTCGCACGGCATGCGAGATGAGTTCTAAATCAGAAATTGCGCCGGTCTCGTTATTCACTGCCATTACCGACACCACTGCAACATTGTCTAGGTCTGTCAACACTGCACGCATCACATCAGGGTCAACAGACCCTGCAGGCGTAACTGGTACCACGGTGCCATTGATGTGCTCGACACAATGCAACACCGCATGATGTTCAGTTGCGCCACATACTGCTGTGCCGCCTGTTCGCCGTGTGGCACCAAGAATTGCAGCGTTAGCCCCTTCGGTTCCGCCACTGGTAAAAATCACTTCGCCAGGACGACATCCGATTACTTCAGCCACCACGTCTCGAGCTTCGTCAATGACCTGGCGTGCTTCTCGCGCGAATCGATGCGAGCCCGATGGATTTGCGTACATCACGTCGCCGTACTTGCCCATGGCATCACGGGCCTCTGGGCGCAACGGAGACGTTGCAGCATGATCGAGATACACGTACGAACGTGGTGAATCTGTGATCTCGGTCATCTATTCAGGCTACCGATGCGTCTGCTCGCGCATGGTCGTGGTGGACTAGTACCTGATGAACCACCAAGAGGCGAACCCATACGGCGTTGACGGATACGACGCCACTACATATGGAGATTCCTTTGCGGCCGTCTACGACCAGTGGTACTCAGATCTTGATGATGCCGACTTCCTTGAGTCCATCATCAGTTCCCTTCCCCCTCAGCCAGTTCGTGTTCTAGAACTTGGTGTCGGTACCGGACGACTTGTGGCGCAATGGCTCTCGTTACGGCCCACATCTGGCGACACCATCATTGGTATTGATTCATCGGTAGCAATGTTGCAGATTGCACACGAGAAGAATTTCCCTGCTTCTGTCTCATTCGTGCAAGGCGACTTCTCCGAACAACTGCCAACTGGCCCATTTGATGTCGTGTTCATCGGATACAACACACTCTTCAATGTGCCGGATGAGTCGGCCCTGCAATCCTGCATCAGCCACGTCGCACACGTACTTACCCCGACTGGGTCCCTTTATCTGGACGCCGTCATTCCGAATTCAACAGAAGCGTCAACACATGAATCCATGCAAACGATGGCCACGGGGGAAGAAGTCCTCGCCACCAGCCACCATGACCCAGTTTCTCAGCGCATTACAGGCACTTTTACGCACGTTGGCCCCGAACACGCCTCACAGGTTCGATCTTTCGCTGTTCGTTACTTCACCCCACCCCAACTTGATGCAATTGCCGAACAGTCTGGGCTGGCCTTGTTCTCTCGTTATGCCGACGGGCGACAGACTGCGTTTACTTCTGATTCACATCGCCACGTCAGTCGGTATTCACCGACCGTGTGACTCCTTCGTGTGCCGATAATCCACCAAAATCAGGGCTTTTCAGCCTATCCTGAGTGAGTAATGAGTCAACTTCGTCTCAATCTTCTCACCGGCCGCTGGGTCACGGTGGTGCCATCTCGAGCTAAACGCACGAGTGACTTTGCTCCGCGCGCACAGAAGGTTGAAAATGATCCTGACCGTGAATGCCCATTCTGTCCTGATAGCACACACGCACATGATGACGTTCCGTTACTAGAGAATGTTGACGCGTCAGGCAACTGGCAATTGCGTGTCATCCCGAACCGCTACCCCGCATTTGAAGGTAACGAGTCACTTGCAGTGCGTAACCTCGGCCCTGTCCATGTAATGGCTGAAGCTAGCGGCACCCACGAAGTGTTCGTGTACTCACCAGAACATGACGTACGTCTTGATGAACTTTCTGATGATCAGATCGCACAACTTATGGCTGCTCTCAAGGCTCGCTTTATTGCACATGCCAACACGCCAAACATTCGCTACACGCAAGCAATTGTGAATCATGGTCGTGAAGCCGGTGCATCACTTGCTCACCCACACGGACAGTTGCTCGGTCTTCCATTCGTACCTGGTGAAATTCTTGAAGAAGAACGTGCTTTCGAACGATTCAAAGGTGGATGCATTGTGTGCACCACTACTGAAGCTGAATCAAACAACGAACGTTTTGTTCTTGAAAACGACCACGCCATGGTGATCTGCCCGTTCTGGTCTTCCAGCCCTTACGAACTGCTCATCATGCCGAAGGATCACCAGCAACACCTCACTGATTCGTCTGATGCAGCGCTCACCGGCGTTGGTCTCGCTGTTCGAGACGCTTTAAGGCATCTTGTTGCCACCCTTGGCGACATTGCCTTCAACCTTGTGTTCCACACAGCACCGTCGCACCACGAGGGCATGTACCACTGGCACGCACACCTGTTTCCGAAGCTCACCACTACTGCCGGTTTCGAACGCGGCACAGGCGTAATGATCAACATCATCGCTCCTGAATTTGCAGCAGACTCACTGCGTCGCGCCGCTGTTGGCGTCTGATTCATGGGAAGCATTCGCGTAGCGATTGACATCAACGCAAGCACCCAGCGTGTGTGGGAAGTCGTCGAACCAATCGAACGTCACATTGACTGGATGGCAGATGCAGTTGCGATTCGTTTCAAGACAGATCAAACACGCGGCACCGGAACCGAGTTTTACTGCGACACCAAAGTTGGCCCCATCAAGCTTGTCGACGAAATGAAAATCACTTCATGGGTTCCAGAAAAAGCCATGGGTGTCACTCACACAGGCGTTGTTACCGGAACTGGTGAATTCACACTCGAAGCCCTCACGCCAACCACTACTCGATTCGTATGGACTGAAGTCTTGGTGTTCCCATGGTGGCTCGGCGGAAAACTTGGCTCACTTGTTGGCGGTCAAATTGTGATGAAAGCAATTTGGCGTAAGAACTTACGCATTCTTAAAAAACTCGCTGAAGTGACTTAACCCTCAGCACTACTAATCCCCTCACACCACGTCACCCAAGCATCGAGAGTTACCTTTCGCCGACTAATTGTTGCTCCAGAAAGATCGTGGTTCGCCAAAAAAGCGTCCTTCTGCGCAGAGGTCTCTAAAGCCATCCATGAAATCATCAGAGGCGCATCCAATATTGTCCCTTTCATAGCAAAGGCTATGTCTTCTCTGGACAACAATTCAATACCTTCCTCTGTCGGTTGCCATGCACCTTCATCAGAGTCAGCCAACCCCAATATCGCCAAGGCCGTCAAATAATAAGTTACATGTCGCGCTTCAGCTGATGCCACCACAGCGATATCGGAGGTGCTTTCGTTTCCATCATTTACAATTTTAAGAAACTCAATCATTAATTCTGGATTATCAGCCTGCGGAATTCGATTATCAATTTGATGTTCATT
>CAMDLK010000091.1 GCA_945901725.1 Bifidobacterium breve
ACCGGTCAATTGAAGCCAGTAATCGACTCTGTGTATGCGTTTGCAGAAATAGCGTCGGCGCACGAATATATGGCCACCAATGGCAATGTAGGCAAAATCGTAATTACCGTCGCCTGACGGATTGTTTAACGCTTCGCAGCAGGAACGTACGGGCGCTCGTCGTGACCGGTGTACCACTGGCGAGGACGGCTGATCTTTTGTTCTTTGTCGTTCAATAGCTCTTGCATGTGAGTAAGCCAGCCAACCGTTCGGGGGATGGCGAATAACACGGTGAACATGTCTACAGGGAAACCGAGTGCTTGGTAAATAAGCCCTGAATAGAAGTCAACGTTCGGATACAACTTGCGCTTGATGAAGTACTCATCGTTGAGTGCAACTTTTTCAAGCTCAAGTGCGATGTCGAGAAGTGGGTTCTTTCCAGTGACTTCAAAGACGTCGTATGCAGCCTTCTTGATAATGGTGGCACGAGGGTCAAAGTTCTTGTAGACGCGATGGCCGAAGCCCATCAACTTGCCTTCGCCAGCCTTGACGCTTTCGACGAATGCAGGAACATTCTTGATGTCACCAATCTCGGTGAGCATGCGAACAACTGCTTCGTTGGCGCCACCATGAAGTGGGCCGTACAGGGCAGCAGCTGCTGCTGCAGTTGCTGTGTATGGGTCTGAGTTGGCGGAGCTAACAACACGCATTGCGGTGGTTCCACAGTTCTGTTCGTGGTCGGCGTGGAGAATGAACAGAACATCCATTGCATGGGCAAGGACTGGGTTGACTTTGTAGTCATCACCAATCTTGAACATCATGTTGAGGAAGTTTTCGCCGTATGACAATGCATTGTTTGGTGAAACAAAGGGGAGTCCCTGGCTAAAGCGGTAACACATTGCTGCGATGGTGGGCACTTTTGCGACTAGGCGCACTACTTGCTTTTCGAGTGAGTCCTTATCAAAGATGTCTTTTGCGTCGTCATAGAAAGTTCCGAGTGCCGCAATTGCAGAAATGAACATGCCCATTGGGTGAGCGTCGTAATGGAATCCATCAACAAAGCGCTTACGCATGTTCTCGTGAATCATGGTGTGATGCGTGACATCAAGTTCCCATTTTTCAAGCTCTTGCGTCGTTGGCAGTTCGCCTTTGATTAGCAGGTAGGCGACTTCAAGAAATGTTGAGCTTTCGGCAAGTTGCTCGATAGGGATTCCGCGGTAGCGAAGAATGCCGGCATCACCGTCGAGGTAGGTGATGGAGGAGGCACAAGATGCGGTTGAGAGGTACGCAGGGTCGTACATGAAAAGGCTTGGGTCTAATTCGCGCAAAGCGGCTGAACTAAAGACTCCGCCTGTGATGGGAACGGTTACTGTTTTTCCGGTTCTGTCATCTGTGATGGTGATTGAGTCAGTCATGTGGGATCTCCTCGACTGTAATTTTTACGTGCAAGGGCTTTCTCCCCCGATGACAGGTTAGGCGAACTGACAGGCTGAAACCCACTCAAACGGGTAAACAAAGAACTACAACGGGGTGTTGTCATGTTTGCGAGAAACCAAACGTTCGCGTTTGTCGCGGAGCATGTGAAGTGCTGCACAAATCTCTCGGCGAGTGTCTGCGGGGTCAATGACGGCATCTATGTAACCACGCTCAGCGGCGATGTATGGGTTCAATAATCGGGCTGAATAGTCGGCTTCGAACTCGGCCCGCTCTTCAGGCGTGGCTCGGCGTTGCAAAATTGCGGCAGCTTGGCCAGCACCCATTACTGCCAATTCGGCACATGGCCATGCAAGACACAAGTCGTTGCCCATCTCTTTTGAGTCCATCACGATGTAGGCACCGCCATATGACTTGCGAAGGACAACACAAATGCGGGGAACAGTGGCACGCGCATATGCAAATACCAATTGCGCACCATGGCGGATCATGCCACGCCACTCAAGGTCTTTACCTGGGTAGAAGCCAGGGGTGTCGACCAACGTGAGAACGGGAATGTTGAATGCATCACAGAACGCGACAAATCGAGCGGCCTTTTGCGAAGCCGGAATATCGAGAGTGCCAGCAAGAGATATTGGCTGGTTTGCAACGATGCCAATGGGGTAGCCAGCCATGTGTGCAAATGCCGTGACAACGTTGCTGGCCCACCACGACTTCATTTCAAAGTAAACTCCATCATCAGCAATTGATTCAATGACATGACGAACGTCGTAACTGCCTGTTGATGTTGTGGGAATTAGGTCGCCTGCTTCTGGAGTCAATCTGTCATCAGGGTCGGAAGTCGGCTGAACGGGCGCGAGTTGATCAACACCAGTGGGGAGATATTCGAGCAGGTCTTCAAGCCACAATGTTGCTGCTTCTAGGTCGGTAACTACAACTGAACTCACGCCAGTGTGTCGTGCGTGCGTTCCTGCGCCACCAAGTTCGTCGGTGCTGACATCGATGCCAGTGAACTCAACAACCATCGTGGGGCCGCTTACAAATGCGTACGCGTCCTCTGTCATCACGACAAAGTCGGATAAACCAAGAAGTAACGCCGGGCCAGAAACAGCAGGCCCTGTGACGATGCTGATTGTTGGAACAACACCTGAACAATCAGCAAGTGCTTTTGCGGCAGTGCCCCAACCGTGGAGTGCTGCTATCCCTTCAAGAATGTCTGCGCCAGATGACTCCATCTGTATGACAAGGGGAATGCCTTTTGTGCGCGCAGTGTCTGCTGCTGTGGCTATGACATACGAGGCTGCGGCACTGAGTGCGCCACGATGAAGCGAGCCATCGACAGTGAGCCAGACAACATGTTTGCCTGAAGACAACGCCACGACATTGGCTTCTGCGGCTCCGGGAACTTTGTGTTGTAGTTCCACCACCACGTTTTGTGTGTTGGGCTGGTTCGTACTCACTATCTACAGACTAGACAGTGAGCGGGCCGAGGCTTCCCTTAGTGGGTTTCACGCCGATTTCAAGCGAGATGCCTGGCTGTTTCGGCCCGTGACGGTTCACCATGTCAAATGCTCTGTCACGAACAGCGAGGGTTGCTCTGTTAGGCCGTGGACGAGGGCGCTGCACCCAGCCGACAACGCGCTGGGGTAATTCAGGAACAGGAATTCGCACAAAGTTTCCTTCAAGCCATCCGGGTACGGCACTTGCCGGAACAATTGCAGCACCGAAACCTTCAAACACCAACGAAGCCATGAGGCGAACACCGTCAATTTCTGCCTGTGATTGCAGTGCTACTCCTAGGTTTGCAGCAGCTCGATCAATGATGCGGCGTTGTGCTGTGCCGCGAGGGGCAAGAAGAATGGGATGCAATGACAACTCTTCCAAGCTGATGGTTTTATGAGTAGCTAATTCGTGTGATTTTGGTGCGATAAGAAACAACTCTTCAACAAACATTTCTTTGACATCAAGACTCGGGTCGGTAATGGGTAGATGCACTATTGCTGCATCAATCTCGCCACTTGTCAGTCGCAAAATCAGCGAACTCGTTACACCTTCAACAACAGTTGTGTGCACGCCAGGATGATGACGTTGCAGGGATGCCAAGAGAGACGGCATCAGCCATCTCGCAGTGGTGCCGATACTTCCGATGCGACATTCACCGGTAGTGGAAGATCCGAGTGAATGAATGTCAGCATCAATGTCCTCCATTTCATGCAAGATGCGTCGTGCCCGAACCGCCACCATGTCGCCTTCGTCTGTCAGCACTCCAGAAGAACGATCAATGAGTGAAGTGCCCAGTTCCTTTTCCAGGCGTCCAATGTGGGCTGACACATTGGATTGGACGGTGTCTAGGGCCTTAGCGGCGGCCGAAAAGGTGCCATGGTCGGCGATAGCCACCAAACTCTGAAGTTGCTTGATTTCCATGGGGGAGACCTCGTTTCTGGCTCACCGGGAACCTATCTCTAAAAACGATAGCAACTATCGCCCCGTTCAACTTGAATGATGGTGCCAACTCGTGCATAATTTCACTAACAAATCGCGCCGGACATCCCCCCTTAGTCCGGCCGAAAGAACCCAACAAAATGATCCCCCCCGATCATGGGTTTCGGTTGAGAGGCCCCGCTTATGCGGGGTCTTTCCCATTTCTAGGGTCATGTTGGAACAGAGTCTTGTTTTGCTGGCATAACCTTCGCTCGTGGCACATGCAGCTTTCTTTGATCTCGACAGAACAATTTTGTCTGGTGCTTCTGCGCATGTTGTCAGCAGGGTTCTTCGTGAAACTGGAATCGTGACTCGCACAATTCCAGGCGAGTCGTTGATGTATTCAATTTTTGAAACGTTCGGTGAGAACTTGCCCTCAATGGTTCTCGGGCGTCAAGCAGTTCTTGCAATGCGTGGACATAGTCGTGATGAAGTGCGAGAAGCTGCGCGAATTGCTGCACCTGACTTGGTGGCAATGGTGCAACCATATGCACAAAAAGTAATTGACTCGCATCGTGCTGAAGGCCGAAGTGTCGTACTTGCAACTACTACGCCACGTGACCTCATTGAACCGTTCGCAGATCTCATGGGGTTCGACGCAGTGATCGCAACTACGTATGGTGTTGACAGTGAAGGTGTATACACCGGAGAACTTGACGGTACCTATGTGTGGTCACGCGGTAAGCGCGATGCAGTGCGGGCATGGTCTCAAGAGAATGATGTTGATCTATCCGGATCGTACGCATACAGCGACAGTGTGTTTGATGAACCATTGCTCGCTGCTGTCGGATTTCCTCATTGTGTGAACCCTGATTGGCGTCTTCGTCTCATGGCAGCTGCACGTCGCTGGCCAGTCATGCACCTTGATGTCCCTCACGGCGTGGCAAAGGTGCCGGTGATTGGCCTGGAAGCACAACAGTTACTGATGAAGTTTGCGCGCCCAGAAGTCTTCCCGTATGCACGATTCACAATTACAGGTACTGAGAATATTCCGAATGATAGTGCAGCGATTCTGTGTGGAAACCACCGTAGTTATTTCGATATTGCTGCTGTGTCTCTTGCTGTTGCAAAGACTGGCCGTGCCGTTCGTTTCCTGGGAAAGAAAGAAGTGTTTGATGCTCCGGTAATTGGTCCAATTGCGTCTGC
>CAMDLK010000092.1 GCA_945901725.1 Bifidobacterium breve
TGCCCCACGAAACGTGTAGCGCGATAATGCCCAGGTGGCAGGAAGTGCGATTACCAAGGTAAAGAGTGTGCTGATAAGCGCTTGCCACAGTGAGAACCACGCAACGCCTCGCAGTGATTGATTGCCAAGAACATTGCTGAACTCAGAGAAGCGAAAGTAGCGAAGGATTGAATTGGCTACCGGTGCAACAAAAAAGACACTCAGGAATACCACGGGGGCAATGAGAAGTGTCTTTGTTTTGCTCACAAGAAGATGTCTCTCCAGGAGTTCAGCCAAGCGTCACGGTTCTTTTCAATATCAGCTGATTCGAGCGTGAGTGGATTTTTCGGAGCCACAGCAAACTTGGTGAATAAATCTGGAAGCGATGCTTTTTGGTTCGTGGGGAAAACAAATAGTGAGAGCGGCATTGATTCTTGAAATGGAACATCGAGGAGATACGAGATCAGCAATTTTGCGTTGTTCGGGTTGCGTGTGCCCCGTAATGCGCCGACATATTCGGTTTGTCGAAAACATGTAGATGCAATGACTGCAGTGGGTGGGGTGTCAATTGGCTTTTCTGCATACAGAACTTCTGCTGGCGGGCTTGAACCGTAGCTAACAACAAGAGGGTATTTGCCTTTGCCAGATGAACCAGAAAAATCAATGGTGTAGGCGGTAGTCCAGTCAGACGCAATGCGTACTCCGTTTGTCTTCAATGACTTCCAATAACCCTGCCAATTATCTGCACCAAAATGTGCAATGGTGCCGAGAAGAAAACCAAGACCAGGAGACGACGCAACTGGATCTTGCGTGACAAGAAGATTCTTGTATGTCGGGTTCGCTAAATCTTCGAGAGATTTAGGCAGCGCAATGTTGCGAGATGCAAACCACTGTTTGTCGTAATTGACACAGATATCGCCGTAGTCAACTGGTTCATAACTTATGAGAAGTTCAGCTTTTTGCGCACGCGACAACAACGTGTTGTCGAGGCCCCACAGCACATCACCCTCTGGTGTGCCAGCGGTGAGAATCGCTTTGGAAACGAGCACACCTGAGTCACCACCTGTGACAACTTTTACCTTTGCACCAGTGGCCGCGGTGAATGCATCAAAGATTCCCTCTTGTGGAGTGAATGCATCGTAGGCAAGCAGTGTGACTTCATTAGGGGTTGCATCAGTTGAAGTGTTTGATGATGAAGAGGAGCAAGCTGAGGTTATGACCACAAGGAACGAGACGATGAGGATGCGTGTGAGTTTCATGAGATGTCACCAGAGTTGATAAAGAATGGTTCGATAACAGCAAGTGAGCCATCGGTGACACTGATTGAGACTGATTCGCCGGTTGCGATATTGCTGACGCCTCGTGAAGAAAATGATTGCAAGGTGTCGTGGTCTAGTTCCCACTGCAATCCGGTTGTGGTGACTGTGGCGGCACCGCCAATTGGAATAAGCGAAATGGTGTCTCCGGGCTGAGTGGTGATTCGGAATTCTTTGGTGTAGGTCGTATAGGAAACGCGGGCTGTGCCTATTAATAAGGTTGTATCAACGGTGAGTGCACATGATGCAAGCGAGTGCACCATTCCGAGAACATGATCAAATCGATCACCACCTCCCGACACAACAGTGATGTGCGTTGACTGACGCGCTATTGCAGATGTGATTGCAATTTCGGTATCAGTGAGATCTTTATCTGTAGGAAACTGAGAAATCAGAATGTTTGAATCACGAGCGTCGGATATATCAACCGCTGTAATCGAATCCATATCGCCGACTAATTCGCTTGGCACGAATCCCATTGCGATCGCGTGCGCGTATCCGGAATCTGCAGCGATGATAAACGCATCGGCAGGAAGGTGTTGACGAACATTCGGATGCGGTGGGTCTCCGCCAATAAAGATGAGTGTGTGGCGAGTAGCCATGTGTCAATTCCTCCGCTGGCATTACCCAGATCAGGTTTTCGGGTCGGTTACCGCAGTAACCCTCTCAGCCCGCTGATCGTGCGAGCTCCCCGTGATGTGTTGTACCTGTGAGGTTATACCTTCATGGGTCTAAGTTGTCATACAGAGAACTCAACGGCACTGCCCGTTCGAAACACATGGGGGAATCATGGGCGTATTAGACGGACGCATTGCATTAGTAACTGGAGGAGGGCGCGGTATTGGTCGTGCGATTTCTGAGTTGCTCGCTTCTGAAGGCGCAACTATCGCTATCAACTATCGACGCGACAAAGAAGCGGCTGAAGAAACGCAACGAGCAATTCTTGATGCTGGTGGTCTTGCCACTATCCATCAAGGGTCAAACGACATTCCCGCAGAGAATGTGGCGTTAGTGAAAGACGTGTTGTCTGTTCACAGCGGTATTGACATTGCAATTCTGAATGGTGGTATTGCATCAAAAGGCCGCAGCGTTGCAGATACAGAGCCTGAAGAACTGTGGCAGTTAGTTGCAACTCATGCGCTCGGGCCACACCAGTTGTGTCGCGCGTTGATTCCGTCAATGCGTACACGTGGTCGCGGCGACATTGTGTTTATCTCGTCAGTTGCTACTTCAGGCATGTCTGCAAATGGTGCGCCATACAACATGGGTAAGGCTGCGATGGAAGCACTTGCGTTGACATTGGCAAAAGAAGAACGGCCAAACAACATTCGCGTCAATATCGTTGCGCCTGGTCTCGTAGAGACTGATATGGGAGTGCGACTTGCGCGTGCAATGACAGGTCGTCGCGAGATGGACGACCTTCGTTCCATGGACGAGGCAGCTCCCTTTGGCCGCGTGTGTCAGCCAGAAGACATTGCTAATGCAGTGCTGTGGTTCTGTTCTCCAGGCGCCAGTTACATCACAGGCCAACGAATCCAAGTTGATGGTGGCGGTTCTAACCTGCGGGTAGGCCAATAACGGCGTTCGTTGTGTTTGGTACCCCTACTAGTAGATAGCCTTCACAGCGTGAGCCCACTTGCCCCCCAAAACACTGACACCATTATTGAGATCACGGACGAGGCACTCGTCCAACTCAAGATTCTTCGTGACGAAGAACCAGAAAAAGAGCGTCTCGGGCTTCGTCTTGAAGTGATGGCAGCGCCAGGTGAAGAGTTCAAATATGACTTGTCATTTGAAATTGTTACGCAAGCTGCATTCTCTGATGAAGTGCGCACAATTAATGGCCTGAAAGTCATAATTCCTCTTCCCAGCTTCGAATTCATCAATGGCGCAACACTTGATTACTCAGAGCGCCAAGGTCTCATTATTCGTAACCCGAACAAGCCACCTGCAGCAATGATTGAAGGCCTTGTCAATGATGACGAATTCTCAGCAGCAATCGAAGCTGTCATTTCCGTAGATGTAAACCCATCTCTTGCCGCACATGGTGGCTTCGTAACTTTCGTTGGTCATGACACTGAAGGCGTCGCGTATCTCACAATGGGTGGCGGTTGCCACGGTTGCTCAATGAGCAAGATGACCATGCTTGATGGTGTGCAAACCACATTGGTTGAACAAGTTCCTGGCGTACTCAAAGTGCGCGACATCACTGATCATGCAGCGGGTTCAAACCCGTATTACAAGTAGGGCTTTTCACATGAGGGTGTCGCAGTTGTGGACATACCCAGTGAAATCAATGATCGGCGTTGTTGCTGATTCGGTATCTATCTCTCCGCTCGGTATTGTCGGAGACCGTCATTGGGCGATTCGAGACAATGAGCGTGGCGGAATACGTGGTGCGAAAAAGATAGGCGAGTTAATGCAGTTTTCTGCACGCCCCGCAGAAGATGGTTCGCATCAAGTCGTTATTACGGTGCCGAACGGCGATGAAGTGCGTAGCGATGATGCACAAGTTGATGCTTTGTTGTCTGCTGCTCTCGGCAGGTCCGTGTCGCTCGAGTCATTGCCGAGTGACGGCGACCTTGAACATTTTCGGCGTGGGTCGTCTGATTCAACAGATGTGATGGCAGAACTGCGGGGAATTTTTGGTCGCACTGAAGATGAACCTCTTCCGGATTTTTCAGCGTTTCCACCTGAAGTAGCTGAATTCGAATCCCCACCAGGAACGCATCATGATTGTTGGCCGCTGATGGTGATGACAACGTCAGCGTTCGATGCGCTGCGTAAGGCATTGCCAGATTCTGTAGTTGATGTTTTGCGTTTTCGTCCGAGCATCGTGATTGATACCCCAGACGCAATCGGACATCCAGAATTCACATGGAAGGGCCGCACAGCACAATTGGGTTCAACAGTTGTGGAGTTCTTAGACCCATGCCCGCGTTGCATCATGATTACGCGACGCATCAACGATTCAATTCCTGAAGATCGAGCAATTCTGCGCCACGTAGTGCGAGATTTGAATCAAGCAGTGGGTGTGTATGCCCGCATTGTGACGCCCGGAAAAGTTTCCGTCGGCGACACCCTGAAATTTCTCTAGTAGAGAAAGTGTTTAGCGGCGGCCCTGCTGCTTAGCTTTTGCAGCTTTTTCTTCAGCCTTGCGCGCCTTGCGAGCTTCACGCTTTGCGGCTTGTGCAGCCTCATCAATTTCACGGACAGCCGTAACGGGCGCAGGACCTGACGGCGCGAAACGCTCATCTGATGCAACGAGCAAACGGAAACCTTTGAGTGAACGCGAGTACTGAATGACCATCAGGCGCACTGCATCAAGACCAAACTTCTCGAGAGCTTCTGGTAACACGGCGTGCAGTTCTTCAAGTGATGGATCTTCTGATGAATCAGCAAGCTTTTCGATTGTCCACTGTGTGCATGGCTCGGCAAGAACAACACCTGCGTCATGTGCGGCGCGGCGCTTTGCAATGCCGTCGCGAACAAGACCGCCAAGAGATGCTTCGTCATCAAATGCTGTGGCAGACAAACCGACGATGCGAGCGAATCCGTCGCGAAGGTCGCCTTCAAGCGCCAATGTCAAAGTGGCAATTGTTGAGTCTTCA
>CAMDLK010000093.1 GCA_945901725.1 Bifidobacterium breve
TGAGCGGTTGGATCGTTCGCGAATTCTCGTTCGTTGTGGCGACGGGCGATTATTTCGCCATTGTGAAGCACCACAGCACCCACCGGTACGTCACCGTGTGCGAAGGCAAGGCGCGCTTCATCGAGCGCCACTTGCATCGCTTCGAGATGAATGTTCGACTGATTTGTCATGGCGGAAGAGGTGGGATTCGAACCCACGGAAGCTTTCACTTCACACGCTTTCCAAGCGTGCCGGTTCGGCCGCTCTCGCACTCTTCCAGGTAGTTGTATTGGTACAACTACGGGTGGTCAGGCTAACTGGCTTGTACGCTGGAACCCTCAACGACTTCGGGTTCGCCCGTGGGTGGTGAGGTGGTGGTCGGGTCCTGTGCGACGATCGCCCGTAAACCAGGTCAGGTCCTGACGGAAGCAGCCTCCACGCGGGAACGATTGTGCGCCGCAGATCGCCTGGCCGTCACTTCACTATCCACGGACCAGCCAGAACAAACACGTAAGGGTCAATATGTCAAAAAACAAATGGATCGCTCCAGTCGCAATTGTCTCGGGAATTCTTCTTCTCTTCATCCTGATTCTCACTAGTTCGTATAACGGACTCGTGGATCGCGAACTCAAGGTAGATCAATCAGTTGCAGACCTTGATGTGCAGTTGCAACGTCGCTTCGACCTGATTCCTAATCTTGTGAAATCAGTTGAAGGTGCTCTTGAACAAGAGCGTGAAATCATCGGAAAAGTTACAGAAGCGCGAACAAAGTACGCAAGTGCAGCCTCTGGCAACGACCGCGTCGCCGCTGCAGGTGAACTTGAAGGCGCCTTGTCACGCTTGCTTGTTGTGGTTGAGAACTACCCACAGGTTGCCAGTTTGCAAAACGTTCGTGATCTTCAGGTGCAATTAGAAGGTACTGAAAACCGAGTCGCGCAAGCGCGCCGTTCATACAACGAGACAGTCACGGATTTCAATCGTGCTATTCGTCGTTTCCCACGTTCCATCATTGCTGGAATTTTCGGGTTTGAAAAGCGAACCTTGTTTGAAGCAGCCGCAGGTGCTGATGTAGCTCCAACTGTGGATCTCAACCCAGGTGGCTAAGAAAACTTTCTTTCTTTCAGCACTATTTGGCGTCATCCTTCTTGGGTGTTCCTCTACTGCTGCATCACTACCTGAATTCACCGCGCCCGTTGTCGACTCAATCGGAAGAGTTTCGCCAGAGGTGGAAACACAAATGATTAGTGAGTTGACTTCGTTTCAACAAACCGGCGGCCCACAAATTGCAGTTGCAGTGGTTGACACCACTGGTAACGCGACTCTTGAGAACTACTCCATTGATCTTGCACGCGCATGGGGCATTGGCGATAAAGAAAAGGACAACGGTGTACTTCTCTTAATTGCACTAGAAGATCGCACCGTGCAAATTGAAGTCGGTAGCGGAGTTGAAGGTGAACTCACCGACGTCACAGCCGGACGAATAGTTAACACCATCATGATCCCCCGTTTACGTGTAAACGATGTTGATGGTGCAGTTCGTGATGGCGCACGTGCTGTCATGCAGGTGTGGCGTGGAGAAGGCATCGCTCCCCAACCAATAGTTCCAAATACTCCTGCCACTGAATCAACAACACAGCAATCTCCATTCGGCATCGCTTTGTTCTTCGGACTTATCCTGCTGTTCCTCGCACTTGCGGTAAGTGGAAAGATCCGGGGTGGAGGCCTGCTAGGGCCTTTTGGTGGAGGAACCATCTACGGCGGAGGCTTTGGCGGCGGCGGCGGATTCGGTGGAGGCTTTAGCGGTGGAGGCGGCGGCGGATTCAGCGGCGGCGGAGCAGGCGGGAGTTGGTAATGGCTCAATGGTGGAAAGAAAATGCTGATCGAGTTGCAGAAGCAATTGATACGGCCGAGCGCATAAGTGGTCACCAGATTTTGGTGCGAGTTGGACCACTCGGTCGACACCCCGCACGAGTAGCCGACAAGTTCGCTATTCGTTATCCACAAGCTTCGCTTGTGTTTTGCGTTGACCCTAAACGTCGCGTCTTTGAAGTTCGTTGGTCGTCATCTCTACAACTTGATTCCAATCAAGCCACAGCTTCGGTACAAGAGCACCTCCGCGCACATGACCTTCCAAGGGCCATCACTGCTCTGGCAGCTCTGCTACCTCACCAAGAAGAGGGCGAGGAACTCCCTGACATCATTGAGGAAACTGACTAGCCGGAAATGCTGCAAATCATTAGGCCTCTATGGTGTCCTAATGAACTTATCCACACCCTAAGATACTTAGGTGTTGAAAACCTTCAGTTCCCTCTCCGCTCGAGCTCTCGTTGCCGCCATCATCGCCGCCATGGTGGTGAGCGCACCATTGCCAATACCTAACGATGTGGCCAAAGCGACAGCAGCACCGGCTTTCGATGCAACTGGAATTGGTACTTCAGCAAACGGGCTCTCAATTTTGAACATGATTAATTCCGCTGGCAACCCTGCCGGCGGAGCACTAGGCGGAACTAAACCAGATGTAACAAGTTTCACCGTATTGGTAGATGGTCAAAGACTTGCAGTTGCTTCAGTGCAATACGGACCAGCATGTCAAGCAGCGTGTTACATCATGGATCTCACTTTGTCTTCTCGGATTTACAGCGGATCTGTCATCACAGTGAGTTACACAGCACCAGCGACCGATGCTGCAACTACAAATTCAGCAATTCAAAGTCCAACCGGAGCAGATGCAGCATCATTCGGTCCACTGTCCGTCACGAACAATGTCGCTGGCCCCAATATTCCAGGTACTCCTACAGCAGTGGCCGGTGAAGAAAGCGCAACAATCACAGTAACCCCGCCAACAGGCGGTTTGACTCCAACCTCATACGAAGTCACAGCAACACCAGGTGGAGCAAAATGCACCGTCACCGGCGCATCAGGATCATGCACAATCACCGGCTTAACAGCAGGCACCGCGTACACATTCACAACTGTCGCAAAGAGACTTACATATGACTCTGCTGCAAGCGCTGCATCTGCAGCGACCACAGTTCTCGCCAAAACAGCAACTACTACGACAACAGTCCCGGCTGGTTATACGCCGTCGTGGGATAAAGAACCGCTGACGGATTCCGAAACCGATGTGAATACAGTCGGTTTCTTTCCTGCCGTATCTCCTGGACTAATCATCATCACCGATGAAATGGGTTTCACTCTTGACAAGAAGAACGGCATCAAGCCAAAGATTCGTATGAAGAACTATGCGGGCAAAATCAAGATGTCTATTTCTGCGTCGTACAAAGTTGGAGCGAAGACAAAGAAATACAAGTGCACATTTGCTCCATTCGGAACTGCAAAGAAATTCAAGACCGCAAAGTGGCGTTGGTACACACCAAAAAAGGCGTGCATTCTTCCCGCTCCATTAGTGGCTGCAGTTCGTGCAAACACAGCAACACTGTCCGCTTCAGGCAAGTGGACACGTCAATGGCTGACAACGTCTAAGAAAGCACGCCCAGACAAGACGAAGATCAAGCCGCGTACTTTGAAGTACACGATGAAAGCTAAACCAACAGCTGTTAAGTAGTTAAATACGGCGACCGACCATGGCGCGCTCTGTTCGTTCCACTAGGTCGGTCATGTTTAGTTGTTTTGCGATAGCGCCCAAGTCTTTATTTGGGCCACGCCATTCCCAGTCATCAACAGAGCCAAGCGGCACGTCGTCAGAAACATCTGTGACAACTGTGGCAACTTGCTTGAATAGTTCGGCCATCGGGCGTTGATCGCGAAGTGTGGCTGCAAGCTTTGCAGCGCCGCGCACTACAACACCATCAGTTGCCCATTGCGCTTCGTCGTCTGGAATGTCACCAATATGTAGGTAACGCGACAACACTGATGTTGCGCTCTTTGCCCCCCAACCCGGCAAACCAGGGAATCCATCTGCTGTGTCGCCAACAAGTCCCAGCCAGTCCGCGATACTTGCAGGACCAACACCAAACTTTTCGATGATTGCGGTTTCGTTCACAATGAGATCATTGCGGCGGTCGTATTGCACCACCCGGTTGCCGACAACACATTGGCCAAGATCTTTATCCGGCGTAATCATCTGCACTTGATCAACACGGTCATCTAATGAGGCGATCAATGCACCAGCAGCGAGACCATCGTCTGCTTCGTACTTCACCATTGGCCACACCGGAACACCGAGCGCGCGCAGTGCATCTTCCATGAGGGGAATCTGCTCGAGAATTTCGGCTTCCATTCCGTCAGACGTTTTGTAACCCTCGTACATCTGGTTACGGAAACTTTCGATGACATGATCGACTGCGACTGTGACATGAGTTGCGCCACCAACAAGCAACTGCAAAGTAGATGTGACAACCCCACGAGTTGCAGATAAAGGTGGTGGACTGCTGTGACGAACGGCCTGACCAAAGTGTTGGCGGTACAGCTCGTAGGTTCCGTCGATGAGGTGAACAATCATGGTTCTTCAGTATCGCAGGCTTGGTTGTCGTTGCCGTAAAAACCCAATACCATTACCGATATGGGAAATGGTTGCGTGCGCAACTATCTACCACTGATCCGAAAGGTCCACATATGCCTGCAGTTACCGCCGATACCCTCACGCTTCCCCGTATTGAAGCGCCAACAGTTCTTGCCAAGGACCGCCCACTGATTTCGCTCACCACAGCCCCGAGCGGTTTTGAAGGCGAAGGCTTTCCTGTGCGCCGCGCTTTCGCAGGCATTCCGAAAGACGTACTTGACCCGTTCA
>CAMDLK010000094.1 GCA_945901725.1 Bifidobacterium breve
TCAACACCTGTTACATCAACACCTAGTTTTTGCAATGCTGCAAGAAGCACT
Source organism: Bifidobacterium breve (assembly GCA_945901725.1). GTDB lineage: Bacteria > Actinomycetota > Acidimicrobiia > Acidimicrobiales > Ilumatobacteraceae > UBA2093. The sequence continues at coordinate 52 of CAMDLK010000094.1, forward strand.
GTTGGAGTTCCCCGTCCGTACCCATCAGAAACCTTCAAGGCAACTGCACGACCATCTGGCAGTGCAGCTGCATACACCGCATCTGCACCATCTTTGGCAAACAAACCATCAATGCCCGACACAATGGTTGTTACATCGCGACCCTTGCCGCCCACCATGTACGGGAATTGCGACATCGCGTTGTATACCTGTGTGCCAGATTCTCCGGCAGCACCTGTTGCCATTGCGCGCATTGCACGAGCGAGTCCAACCAGTTCAACAACATGTGCTGGTGCACCACAGCCATCAATTCCAATCGCAAATGGTTCTTGACCAGTCACGTCGGCAACTGTGCGAGTTATTGCTTGTTGTAATGGGTGGTCTTGTTCAAGATAATTTCCAATCGACCACCCGTTGATGACACACGTTGCCACCATGCCAGAGTGCTTTCCGCTGCATCCCATCTGCAATGCAGATTTTGGAAGCCCTGCCCGAATTGCATCATGAGCAGAGTGCGAATGCATGGGGTAATCGTGTGTATTACCTAATGCACTCTCATCAAGTCCGAACTCGGCCAAGATTGCAAGAGCAGTCTGTTGGTGAATCGGTTCGCCATTATGGCTAGAGCACACCAAGGCCAGTTTTTCTGCGGGTAGTTTCAACCCCGCGCGCACCATGGCCAATGCCTGTATTGGTTTTGTAGATGAACGCGGGAAAATATGAGCATGTGGATCACCGAGTGAAAACTCAATGTCACCATTTCGCCCTAAACACACCACTGCACCAAAATGCACGCTTTCATCGACTTCACTACGAGAGACGACTGCGACTGGCACAAACTGCGAAGGCGTAACACCTGTCATGCTGGCGGAGACTTTCGAGATTTTTTCTTGTCACGAGGTGGTTTTGAGGCTTGCAAGAATGTCAAAGGGTCATCAATCACGTCATGCCGGGTTCCCCATGACGAAGCAAGCGCTTGTCCCATTGCAACAGCAGGCAGAGCAAGAAACGCGCCGACTGGACCCAGAACAGCGCCGCCAACGAGTGCACCGCCAAATGCCAAAGCCGGATGCAGTTCTAATGTTCGTGCTGTCACCTTCGGTGCGAACAAGTAGTTCTCCAGTTGTTGATACACCGCAATGAAACCAACGACAACAAGGGCCTTAATTGGTGACTCAACAAAAGTTAAGACCAACGGCAGTACCCCGGCGATGTAGGTACCGATAACGGGCAAGAACTGCGAAACAAATCCGACCCACAATGCCATTGCAATCGGTGCGGGGATTCCAATGGCTTGAAATGCAATCCAGTGAAAGAACGATGAGATAACGGCTAACAAAGCACGTGAGTACAAGTACCCACCTGTTTTAGTAATAGCTAGTTCCCATGCATTCAAAACCTTTCGTTGTTGATCAGGTCGTAACCGCGAACAAATTGATCGTCGTAATCGTGGTCCGTCTGCAACTAAATAGTAGGAGAACAACAGCACAGTAAACATCTGAAATAGCGCACCAAGTGCTTGCACCGATAAGTCAAAAGCCTTGTCTTGTTGAGAATCAACGAACCGCTGAACTGGCCCCTTTGGATCATTAATGTTCTCGTTCACTGAGGCGGCATCAATTTGGGAACCAAATGTGTCATTCAGAATTTTCACAGTGTCATTCACGTACTGTTCGCTGTTTGACAATACGTCAGCCAATTGCTGCCCGACAATGGTGCCTACTGCCCCGACAAACGTAACCACGACAAAGACAAGCCCAAGAAGCAACATTGCTGTCGATGCTTTACGACCTCTACCTATCGCAACAAGTTTGTTAACGGCTGGTTCAAGCGCCAAAGCAATGAACAAGGACACCAGCATAAGAATGAGGAAGTTGTTTAAGCGATGAAACGTGAACCGCAGAACAAGGGTGCCAATGAACCCCATCCAAAAGATCACAACGGCCCGCGGTACCCACCGTGGCATCCGTGAAGTTTGGCTTGCTGGGACTGGTGCATCGGTCACAGGGCAAAGCGTATAGGACCCCATCCTGTGACGCATTCGCCGTGCAATTCGAACCTTTAGATGGCACGATAGAGACATGCCCGCAGTCCCCGCAGCCCTTACTGACCGTGTCGAATCAGTTCGTCTCGCAATTGCGGCCGCCCTACGGGACCGTGTGATTGGCGACAACGCTGAGGAAAAGCGCGACGCCATCATGAATGCGACTGGCCCCCGATGGTTTTCAGAATCGTCTCCCCTCTACACCGTTCATTCAGACTCATCGATGTTCATTGGTGGCATGCGAGCTCTTTTGTTTCAATCTCTTCATCCGTTAGCAATGGCCGGTGTTGCCCAACATTCTGATTATCGCGGAGACCCGTGGGGGCGTTTGCAACGCACTGCAGATTTCGTTGCTGCAACATCGTTCGCTCCGGCTGACGTTGCACAGCGCGCAGTCGACATCGTTGTGAACGTGCATAAACGAGTCAAGGGAACTGCAAGCGATGGTCGTGAATACTCTGCTTCAGACCCGCACCTTTTGCGTTGGGTGCATGTTGCTGAAGTTGACAGCTTTATTCGCGCGCACCAGGCGTATGGTGCCTCACCGCTAGACACTGCGGGATACGACCAATATGTTGCAGACATGGCAATCATCGCGCGCAAATTGGGAGTACCAGCACCGCCGACATCAGTGCAAGGACTAAAAGATCAAATCAAACAGTTTCGACCAGAACTGCGCGGCACTACTGAATCACGCGACGCAGCAAAGTACCTGTTGCTCACCCCTCCCCTAGAACTTGTTGCTCGTGTTCCGTATTCACTTATTGCAGCTTCTGCAATAGCGATTCTCCCCAGATGGGCCCGCAGTGATTTGCAACTTCCTTATTTGCCGATTACGGAACAACTTGTTGTCAAACCAATCGGACAAATCATCTCATCCACAATTCGATGGGCTACTTCTGGCGATTTTGTTACGCCAGCGGTGTAGTTACATCACGACTTATTTCAGTCTGCGACGGTGACCGTGACACTCTTGATTACAACATCGACCAGTGGCTTGTCACTGCGATCTGTTTCAACGTTCTGCATTGCTTCCACAACTTCAAGTCCTTTAACAACTTGACCGAACAGCGCATACGACGGAGGCAACTGCACACCACTTGCGCCACTGATAAGGAAGAACTGTGAACCGTTTGTGTTCGGACCGGCGTTAGCCATTGCTAGTGAACCAATTTGGTACTGCCCAGCTTTCGGCAACTCGTCTGCGTACTGGTAGCCAGGTCCGCCGCGGCCGGTTCCTGTTGGGTCTCCGCCTTGGCACACGAAGCCCTTGATGATGCGGTGAAAAATAATGTCGTCGTAGTAGTGGTACGCAGCGAGGTACACGAAACTGTTGACGGTCTTTGGTGCCTTGATTGGGTCAAGCGCAATGACCAATGTTCCCATTGAAGTTTCCATGGTGGCGGTGTAACGCTTCGTCGGATCAATTCCCATTTCAGGGGCTGATGGGAATTTCTGATTCTTTTGTGCGGAACCGTCAAGTGGGGGGAAGGGGAAACTCATCCCGATGACGCTACAAGGCACCCGATGAACCTTTCGCCTTGCCGACCCCAGATTGTCTACGATGGAGACATGAGCGAACACGTAAGCCCCCTCAACCTCGATGCAATCGAGCGTGACCTGGCTGATGTTGATGCCGCCCTCACCCGCCTTGATAACGACACCTATTGGGTCGACGAAGTCACCGGCCAGCCACTCAGCGCAGACCTTCTTGCGGCTCAGCCAACAGCCCGCCGAAATAACCCCTGATTGTGACGTACGTCTCGCTTTAGGCGTGACGAGAGGTTAGAATCTAGGAAGTAATCAATCAGTTAATTGTATTGTGCAAGTAACTGACCAGCAAGGAGTCACCGTGGCAGATCCAACAAAGCCGAGAGCATCATTTGCTCCGTGGGATCGCCGCGAACTGCCAGGCAGTTTCAGTGTGGAAGAAACTGCACGTCGCGTCGGCAATTACAAATGGGCCGAGACAAAATTGTTTGAAGTTCTTGGCGGTTGGATTGCAACTGTTCCTGAACTTGATATCAAACTTCGTCTTGGCACGCATTGTTACAAACACGCATGGCACGCAGAACTGTGGCATAAGCGTTTGCCAGAACTTCGTGAAATGAATCCTGCTCGCCTCACTCTTCCGGCCAATGATGCGCTCGTGCGTTTTGTTGATGCAATGACCGAGCCAGAAGACGCAAGTCTCACCATTGAAAAACTTGTTGGCGTGTACCGCGTGTACATCCCCCACTTCATTTCGGCGTACACATATCACCTCAACAACACCAGTGAAATCACCGACATGCCAACCATTCGGTCACTGAAATTTATTTTGCAAGACGAGTTCGAAGATTGGCGCGATGGCGAAATGCTCATCCAGTCGCTGCTCGAAACTCCGGAACATGTCGATCGCGCTGCTGCTCACCAGGCAAAGCTCGAAAAACTCATGCTCGAGGCCGGCGGTATCGCTGGTCACGGAAGCATCGGAATCAACACACAAGCACCACAAGGAGCACTGTCATGAAAAAATTCATGCCCGTTGAAGAGTTGGCACGCGATGAGCGTTTCAACCAAATCACACAAGCTGATCGCATGGCCGATGGTCGTAATGCGCTCATCGCCGATTCTGAAAAATCGCGACG
>CAMDLK010000095.1 GCA_945901725.1 Bifidobacterium breve
TCTCTGAGTTCAGCAATGTTCTTGGCAATCAATCACTGCGAGGCGTTGCGTGGTTCTCACTGTGGCAAGCGCTTATCAGCACACTCTTTACCTTGGTAATCGCACTTCCTGCCACCTGGGCATTATCGCGCTACACGTTTCGTGGGGCACGACTGGTGCGCGGCGTTCTCACTGCTCCGTTCGTTTTGCCAGCCGTAGTTGTGGCTGCTGGTGTTCTAGCAATCACTGATTCCAGAGGCATCATTCCAATCCTCTGGGCGCATGTCGTATTCAACATGTCTGTCGTTCTCCGCATTGTTGGCCCCCGTTGGTCCATGGTGAACAATCGACTTGAACATGCTGCCGCCACTCTCGGTGCTCGGCCATCACGCACATTCACATCGGTGGTATGGCCTCAGATCTCGGATGCCGTCAACAGTGCAGTCTCTCTTGTATTCATTTATTGCTTCACATCATTTGGAGTAATCGCAATTCTCGGCGGTGTGTCGCGACGGACACTGGAGAGTGAAATTTTCACTCAGGCAGTACGACTGGGCAATAACTCGACCGCCACAGCCCTTGCTGTTCTCCAAGCAATCATTATTGGTGCGGTCCTTTTAATCACACGTCGCAGTTCTCAGTCGCTTTCAACATCTCTACACGTCAGTGCTCCACAACCGCTTCACACAAAACCCACACACCGCGCCACACCACTGATGTTCGTAGCAATAGCGGTAGTCATCGTTGCATCTCCACTTCTAGCAACGATCTACAGATCCTTAGTTGCCAACAGCCAACTTTCATTTTCAGCATGGCGTTCCATTTTTTCAGGTTCATTGCCGTCACTGTCTGTCTCGCCTCAATCAGTAGTCGGCACATCACTGGCGTTCGCCATCGCCGCTGCGTGTTGCTGCGTGCCACTCGCCTTATTGGCTGCAACCAGTTCTGCACCACGTTCACTGTTCTCTCTCCCGCTCATTTTTTCCGCGGCAACACTTGGCATCGGCCTCATCATCACTTTCAAAACCTCCCCATTTGCATGGAGATCCGAACGCTGGTTCATTCCAGTCATCCACGCAGTCATTGCATTGCCACTTGTCATTCGCGCATTAGAACCAGCTGCCCGGGCCATCCCCGCATCGCTTCGTAACGCATCAGCCACTCTCGGTGCATCAACGTTCGCCACATGGCGCCGCGTTGAACTGCCCCTGTTGAAACCCGCACTGCTTCGTGCAACGGGTCTTTCAATGGCTGTATCACTGGGCGAATTCGGCGCAACTTCTTTCTTGTCACGTTCGGGCTCCACCACATTGCCTATTGCAATCGCACAACTACTTGGCAGGCCTGGTGTCGCAACACAACAAGCGGGCTTTGCACTAGCTGCACTGATGGTGCTCGTCACAGTAGGAGTCATGAGTCGTGCTTAAAGTCTCAAATCTCACCGTGAAATTCGACAACACCATCATTGTTGATGACATTTCTTTCACAGTGCCTACTGGCGAAACGCTTGCAATTACCGGCCCATCTGGCATTGGCAAAACAACACTGCTTCATGCCATCTGCGGCATCATTAGCTCCACTCATGGCACAGTCCATATTGACAATGCCGACATCACTTCGCTTCCCACCCACAAACGCGACATTGGACTCGTCTCACAAACTGGGGATCTGTTCCCCACGATGTCTGTGAGCCAGAACATCGAGTTCGGATTGCGCATTTCCAAGATGCCAAAGACCGACCGCGCTGCACGGGTAACGGAACTACTCGAGATGCTCAATCTCGCCCACCTAGCCCACCGAAATGTGTCCGAATTGTCCGGCGGAGAAGCCCGACGCATCGCTCTTGTTCGGGCACTTGCGCCCCGCCCAGGGGTCCTTTTGCTCGACGAACCGCTCTCCGGGCTCGACCAAACGACCCACGATGCGCTGATGTCAGACCTCTCTCGAGTCCTGAAACAGACCGCTACCACTGCCCTTTTGGTCACCCACGACCATTTAGAAGCAGATTTTCTTGCAGATACCACCTTCGTATTCCCCCGCAAATAGTGTCCTATAGGCAAGCTGAATTCTCTTTGGCGATGAGCCTTTTATCCTTCGCTGGCACATTTCACCAAACTGAAGGACACCCGATGAAGCAAAAAAGTGACTTTCTCCCGAGTGACTAAAAAGTCAATGGATATCCACGAATTGAGTGCTCGGATGGAATAAGTTTTCGCTTATGAAGAAACGTGAACTCATCCAAGCAGTAGCCATTCACACCGATGTCGATAACAAGACAGCGGCCAAAATGGTTGAAGGAACAATCGACGTCATCCTTGCGAACGTCGCGAAAGGCGAGATTGTAAATATCTCAGGCTTTGCGAAATTTGCAAAGATCAAGCGTCCAGCCCGTATGGGTCGTAACCCAGCCACAGGCGAAACTATCCGCATCAAGGCAAAAACCGTTGCCAAGATCACAGCACTCAAGGGCTTCAAGGACATCGCACTCGGTGTCACTGCAGCACCAAAGGTGAACACAGTCAAGCGCGCAGTTGCACCAGCACCTGCGAAGAAGGTTGTGAAGAAGGCAGCTCCTGCAAAGAAGAAGCCAGCAGCCAAGAAGGTTGTGAAGAAGGCAGCTCCTGCAAAGAAGAAGCCAGTTGCTAAGAAAGCTGTTAAAAAGACAGTGAAGAAGGCAGCTGTAAAGCGCCGTTAACTCTTGCGCAGGTCTTGTACCTGTGAATTGAAAACATCGAACAAAAGGTTCGGTTTGTTACGTAAGTAGCAAACCGGGCCTTTTGTCATTGTTGGGAAAAATTGCGCCATTCTTCTTCAGTCCAATGTTGACGCAATTCCGTAGTCACAAAATCGGTCACCCACCGCACCATGTCAATCCATGGCAACTCTGCCGACATCACTTCAGTAAAGGCCATTCCTTGCAGCAGCAACGAGGCGTCGTCAATTCCCAACTCAACGGGTTCACCTTCGGCAGGAGCAACTAGGCGTGCTTCCAACTCAATGATGTGTTCCGTGTTCCACATTGTGCTTGTCTCAGCATCAAACATTTGGTCAAGCATGATGCCCAAGATCTGTGACATCGCCATCACTGCTTCAGGTTCAAGATGAATTGTGCGTGCCTCAATCATGTGCGCTCTATCTGTTAGTCGTGAATTCCCAAGTTTACGGAACGAGAGTGGCTGTATCGCCACCATGCTGCAGACCCGACAACGATCGGCGAGAACCACGTGAGGAATCGGTAGATAAGCGTCGTTCCGGTCGCATCGACAGTGCTCACACCGGCTCTCTCCAGCAAAACGATTAGTCCGACTTCAGCTAATCCTGTTCCGCCTGGAATTGGCGACAACGCGATGACAACGCGCACCAATGAAAAAGCAACAAGAGCTTCTCGAAAAGTCAGCCCCTCCACATTGAACACAACAGACGACGTCCACATACAAGTAAAACCAGCGACCAAAGTACTGACAGAAGCAGTAAAGATAAGCGCCCACCTCTTTCGTAACAACTGAACCAAATCGTCACGCATTTCAATAGAAAAAGCCAACGGTTGCGTGCGCTCGACTAATGCTCGCACTTTAGAAAATCTAAGAGGAATCTTGCGTAACAAGTAAGAACGTAATGAACCAGTGAAGCGTCCTACGGCTGAGAAGAGTGTCGACGACCTCAAGGCCAGCCACCAAAATATGAAAGACACAATGATGAGCGGTACACCTACTACAACAGCCAACGTTTGCTCGGATGTTGCCGTTCCGCGAAGCACGGGAGCAATCAGCAAGACACTTGGAAGACCCCACGTTGTAAATGAGGGAACTACAGCAGTCGCAATGATCGAAGACGCAATAGTGAGATGAGCAACTCCCCAACTCGTGAACATATGAATTCGCATGCCGGTGCCCACTGCTCCCCCACCCAAAACAATTCCATAGCCAGCGGCGAGAGCGGACTGATCAGTCATGACGGCCTGGCGTAACGTCACTCCCGGCGAACACGCACGGAGAAAAAACCCTCGAGCGCACACCATTGCCATTGCAGCAAGCGCAAGAGGCACAAGTCGAATTCGGGGCAGTTCCACAAGACGAGCAAAAATCTCTGAAAGTACTTCGCGCTGAAAAACACACAGTGTGGCGAGAATCGCAAGTATCAAAATGGGAGCGACCGCTTTACGCATTGCTTTGAGACGGTATCTGCGATGACTAAAAACTGACTGCCCCCCCACCATGCCAATTGGCAATATGGCTTGTGACTTGCGACCCCCCAACTCTGCGCCTTTGCGCCATTCACTTACTCCTGACGGAAATAGCTCTGATGACCCCGTTTTGGGGTAATTCTGAGACCTCGAAGCTTCAGAAACACGGCTCAATTGGTTATTTTGCCTAACAACAGCCTGTGACCGTCGCTAGCCTTATTACAACGGCTATTTCGCAGGAAAGGGGCAATTGACGTGAATCGGCGACTTGGTCTTCTAACAAAATTCCTCATCGTCGTTGTTGCCCTCGCCGCATGTGGTGGATCAGGTGGATCTGGCGGATCGAGTTCTCCAAGTGGACCAGTTGCCACAGACCTGCAGACGTCGATCAACGGATGGTCATTTCCTAACTACCCCTCTTCAGAATTCCCCGATACAGATTTCAACGAAGCAGATCTTGTCTCCATGTTTGGTTCTGGCGAAGAGATCTGTGTTGGCGGTGTTGCGACACCGTGCAAGCTGACAGCTGAA
>CAMDLK010000096.1 GCA_945901725.1 Bifidobacterium breve
AGCCTTCTACCTCATGCCTTCCTTTGACATTGTTTCCGACATCGACCGCCAAGAGCTGCGTAACGCAGTGGACCAGGCCCAGCGCGAGATGACCCAGCGCTTTGACTTCAAGGGAACCGACTCCTCTATTGACCAAAATGACCTGGTCATCACCATCAAAACTATTTCTGAAGAGAAGGCTCGCGCCGTTCGCGTATTGCTGGAAGAAAAATTCGTGAAGCGCGGAATGTCTTTGAAGGGCATCGAGTGGGGCAAGTTCGAACAAGCATCAGGTGACACTGTGCGTCAATTGGTCACAGTCAAAGTTGGCATCTCATCTGACAAGGCACGCGAGATCAACAAGTTGATCAAAGAAAAAGGTGGCAAGGGAATCTCTAGCCAAACGCAAGGTGAACAAGTACGTGTCACCGGAAAAAAGCGTGATGACCTTCAAGCAGTGATGGCATTACTAAAGAGCGAAGACTTCGGTGTGCCATTGCAGTTCGAAAATTTCCGAGACTGATTTTCTTACAGACCGAATGAAGATCATTCAGCAGTAAAACTCAAACCGCTGTAGCGTTTGCTTATGTTGAAGAAACAAACAATGACTTCTGTCATCCTCATCGCCATTGTCGTTGCGGTCGCAGTTTTTTCTTCCACCTCATCGGCAATCGCCCCACTGGCTGCACGTTTGATCGGCCGTAACCACACTGTTGTCACGATTCAAAATTTCCCGGGCGGAATGAAAGGAATCACAACAGACGGCACAAAGGTGTACATGCACAGTAGTGCCTACGGCATCAGCCGAATTTACGAAACTAATTTCGACGGCACGGGAACTACGTACCACGACATAACAAACCCGCCAACAGATGTCACTTTTGAACAGTCAAACCTTGCGTTTAGTCATGGCTGTATTTGGACAAGTTCACATAGTGGAAACCTCTATTGCATTTCAACATCGACATGGAGAGCCAACCAAGTAACAGTTCCGAGCAACAAACCACTTCCTGGAGGAAGTTGGTGGATGTACAGCAACATGACTGATTTACCAGATGGTCGCATCGGACGTATCACTGCGCCATACGGATACGCCGGTGGCACGGCAAGCACATTCCGCGTCTACACGGTGACTGGTACGGGGGCAGCCGCAACTGTTGCATGGTCTGAAGACTTCATCTTGACGGACACTGAAAACTGGCCCGGAGATGACCACGGAATTGCCACCGATGGTGTGTACCTGTACCGCATTCAATGTTGCTCTAGTAATTACCGAGTATGGACGCTCACAAGTGGGGCAAGTTCACCAGTCGTATACAACGAGGTTGTTTCTGCCGAAGATGGTCTCAGCAACGCAACGTATATAACTCACGACCATGTCAACTCGCGTTACATCGTTGGCGACTACGACCAAGGGAAGTTTTATTACACGGCGTCTCAAAATCCTGGGTCTGGTCCAGGTGTCGCTACGACCACTACGAGTACGACGACAACAACAACAACAACAACAACAACAACAACCACCACCACCACGACAACAACGACAACAACAACCACGACCATTCCTCGGACAACGACTATCGCTCCGACTACAACTGTTCCCCGCACAACCACCACACTTCCTGCAGCACTCGAAATTGTGCTGAGTGCCCCAGCGCCTACAGTTCCAAGCGGTCAAGCGTCTGTCGCCACAATTCCTGTCACGACCTCTACCCTCGCAAATATGCCGGGAGTAAAATTGACCAACTCCGCATCGTCTACGGTTGCGCCAACAACGACAATTGCTGCAGTACCTACTTCATCAACCACCACACTTCCGAACATTGCTTCTGCAGCTCCTGGTCAAGCGGTATTGGTAGTAGATGGCGCAACTTCGCCATCTGAAGTCACTCGAATCAGTAATCAACTTGTCATCACTGCTGGATCCATGAAGGCCACGATTGGCTCTCTCGACAAAATGGGAAAAACAGCAGCCCTTGATGAGGATGGAAATGTTGTGTTGCGTCCAGGTGACCGAATTCGACTTCGCGTCAGCGGCCTTTTCCCAAATTCCATTATTGATGCATGGATATTTTCTCAGCCAAACCATCTAGGAACCACAAAAGTAGATGCAAGTGGAGCTGTTGTAACCAACTACATAATTCCTAAAAAGATCTCTAATGGCTCACACAGAATTGCGCTTACTGCGAAACTTGCTGACGAAAAAGAGGCCACATTTACTCTTGGCATCAGAGTCAGCGACTTTAAGAAAGCGCTGAAAGTTCCGGTGTGGCTCATTGCATTACCCCTAGTGCTTGCTATTGGATTTGCATTGTTCCTGCCACCAGCGATTCGCCGACGTAAAAAACTTATTTAGTCTTCGCTTGGTGCTTCGGCTGCGCGCTTCTGCAGTTCGTTCACAACGTTTGCATCAGCAAGAGTTGTGGTGTCACCTAAGTTGCGACCTTCAGCAACATCTCGCAGTAACCGTCGCATAATCTTCCCACTACGTGTCTTTGGAAGATCCGGTGTGAAATAAATGGTCTTTGGCTTAGCAATTGCGCCAATTTCTGAGGCAACGTGATTTCGCAGAATCTGCTCATCAACTTCCATGCCACCTACGAGAGTGACATACGCGATGATCGCTTGACCTGTAGTTGCGTCGTTGGCACCGACAACTGCTGCTTCAGCCACGCTCGGGTGAGACACCAATGCGCTCTCTACTTCAGTTGTAGAAATGCGGTGACCTGAAACGTTCATCACATCGTCAACGCGACCGAGTAACCAGAGATAGCCATCATCATCTAACTTTGCGCCGTCGCCTGCAAAATATCGCCCAGCAAAACGCGACCAATACGCATCTTGAAAGCGTTCGGGGTCTTTCCAGATACCGCGCAACATTCCAGGCCATGGTTGTGTGAGTGTGAGATAGCCGCCGCCATGAATAACTGGCTTTCCTTCATCGTCAAGAAGTTCCGCACCAATTCCGGGCAATGGGAATGTTGCAGAACCTGGCTTTGTCGTGGTTGCACCAGGCAGCGGCGAAATCATGATGCCGCCTGTTTCTGTTTGCCACCACGTATCAACGATGGGGCAATTCCCACGGCCAATATTTTCGTGGTACCACATCCACGCTTCTGGGTTAATTGGTTCGCCCACACTGCCGAGCAATCGAAGTGACGATAAGTCATGTTTTGCTGGCTCTTCCACTCCCCACTTCATGAAGGTTCGAATAGCTGTTGGAGCCGTATAGAAAATAGTGACTTTGTATTTTTCAATGATTTCCCACATGCGATCATTTGCGGGATAGTTCGGAACACCTTCGTACATCACTTGTGTTGCACCATTGCTAAGCGGGCCATACACGATGTAGCTATGACCGGTGATCCAACCAACATCTGCAGTGCACCAGAAAATATCTTTATCGGGGTTTAAATCGAACACATACTTATGTGTGTACGTCACGTGTGTGAGGTAGCCACCCGTTGTGTGCATGATGCCCTTTGGCTTGCCAGTTGTTCCTGAGGTGTACAACAAGAAGAGCAACTGCTCAGAATCCATTGGCTCTGGTGGGCACACAGCATCGGCTGTCGCCATAAGTTCGTGATACCAATGATCACGGCCGGCTTGCATGTCAACTTCATTGCCGCCGCGCTTCACAACAACAACTGCAGTAATTGACGGAGTACTTGCTACTGCTTCATCTGCTTGTGGCTTGAGAGCAAACACTTCCCCACGTCGATATCCGCCGTCAGCAGTGATGAGAACTTTTGCTTCAGCGTCGTTTATACGATCTGACAATGCCTGAGATGAGAAACCACCGAACACGACAGAGTGCACTGCACCAATACGTGCACACGCCAACATGGCAACTGCAGCTTCGGGAATCATCGGCAAATAGATATTGACGCGATCGCCCTTGTTTACACCGAGACCCTTGAGAACGTTTGCAAACTTCTGTACTTCATCGAGCATCTGTGAATAAGTGATTGTGCGAGTGTCCCCTGGTTCACCTTCAAAATGGAATGCAACTTTGTCACCCTTGCCTGCAATGACATGACGATCAAGACAGTTGTACGACACATTGAGTTTCCCGCCAACAAACCATTTGCTGTACGGCAAGTTCCATTCACAGATGGTGTCCCACTCTGTATCCCATGAGACAAGCTCGCTGGCCTGACGCGCCCAAAAAGCTTCGTAATCTTCATTCGCCTCGTCATAAAGAAAAGTTCCAGCAACAAGAGTGTTCTTCTTGAATGCATCGGACGGCGGAAATTTCCGCTTTTCCCATTGAAGAGCATCGATTGTGTCGTGGTTCTCGTTGTCTGCCATGTGAAACCCCCAGCTAGTCCTTATGACACTAGTGAAATGAAGCCCCCGTTACCCATGGCGAACGGCAAGACTGAGCAGGTGACAAAGTCAAACCTTGGGCGAGATACCGCCCAGCAATTCGGACCAGCGGAATGGGGCATGACTTCAGCTGTTGCCATCACCTGGGGCGCGTCATTCCTTTTCATAGCCATTGCTATCGACCATGTGGCAACGGGCGTGGTGCCTATCGCCCGCCTTGGCTTTGGAGCACTTGCTCTCGCCTGCTTCCCTGCCGCCCGCAAGCGCATTGACAAGTCAGACATGGTGCGCGTGGC
>CAMDLK010000097.1 GCA_945901725.1 Bifidobacterium breve
CCAATGAGATAACCCTGCGTGATTGCGTGGTACCCCGATTGTGAACCAGGTGTCCACCACGGTGCCTGAGCACCAAGAACTGCCGCACACTTGTCATGGTTGAACAGATCGTCAGATGTCATGGGTTCTGCCCAACCAGATAATCCGGCCGTATGCGCCATGAGATGACGGATTTCAATTCCCTCTTTCCCATTCACTTTGAATTCAGGCCAGTACTTATAGACCGGATCGGTGAGTGATATTTCTCCACGGTCGGCAAGCGTGAGCAGTGTGAGGAACATCATGGTCTTTGTTGTTGACCACACGTTGACGATGGTGTCACTCTGCCAATCTGATGTGCGTTCCATCTCGCGATGCCCACCCCAGATATCAACCACCATCTCGCCCTTGTAGATGATGGCTACAGATGCGCCCACTTCAAAACCATCATTGAAATTGCTGGCGAATGCCTCGCTTACCCCTTCAAAACCTGGCTTTACTTTTCCTTGTACTGCAACCACGACTGCCCCCTTTTGTACGAACAGACACTACTGTGAAGGAAACACGCCGTAGGCAGTGAACACATGGGGGGTCCAAAATGGCTGACAGATTTGAAAACGGATTCGGTGGCTTAGTTGCCGTAGTTACGGGCGGCGGCACGGGTATGGGCCGTGAACTTGTTCGCCAGCTCACAGCACAAGGATGCGACGTTGCGACATGCGACGTGATCGCAGAGAACCTGGCCGAGACAATCGCCATCTGCGCAGCGGACGGCAACTCCGGAAAGATACTCAGCCACATTGCAGACGTATCGAACGAAGCGCAAGTTCTCGGATTCCGTGATGCAGTTGCAGCATGGCGACCACATGTCAATGTTTTGTTCAACAATGCAGGCATCGGTGGCGGTGGCAGCATTGTAGAAAATACGCGCGAGCAGTGGGACAAGACATTCGGTGTGTGCTGGTTTGGTGTGTACTACAACACGCGTGCATTTATGGACTTGCTTCTTGCTGCACCATTCGGCCACATCGTGAACACAAGTTCAGTCAATGGCTTCTGGGCATCGCTCGGACCAAATACTCCGCACAGCGCATACAGCGCCGCAAAGTTCGCGGTCAAGGGTTTCACCGAAGCACTCATCACCGATTTCCGCATGAATGCGCCAACTATGCGTGCCTCAGTTGTGATGCCAGGTCATATCGGAACTGATATTGCAATCAACTCAAGCAAGTTGCTCGGCAATGACCCGGCCACAATGACTGCAGCTCAACTCGAGACTTCGCGTGAACGGATGGCTCGCGCTGGAATGGATACTGCATCCATTCCAGACGCAGACCTTCGCAAATTGATGTCAGCCGGGGCTGAAGCGTTCCGCGATATGGCACCGATGTCAGCAGCTGAAGCATCAGCGTTCATCTTGGCAAGCGTGCAACGTGGCGACTGGCGCATTCTTGTAGGTGATGACGCGGTAATTCTCGACGAAATGGTTCGCGAGAATCCGAAGGATGCATACCTGCCTGATTTCCACCAGCAGGTGCAAGCCCGCGGAGCCCTCGGCGCTATTGCTCGCTAGATCGCTGCAAAGGCATACGCATGCAGCAATGAGCCAGAGTCGTCGACTAACGCATGTGCAACATAACGTTCGTTGGCAACGTGAAACTCACTACCAAGACCAGTTCCCTTTGCAACGGTTCCCTCTTGATTAGCAATGTCAGCAAGAAAAGCTTCAATTGCAACCACATCAATGACAGAGCTTTCATCTGATTCTTGAACTGGTGAATCGAAAACAATCGAATTGACAAGTGCTTCCCAACTTGCGCGCAAATCGTCTGGGTTGGTGAATAGTTCTAATCCGGCAATCTTGTCACCATAGGCAACGACTACTCCTGTTTGGCCTTCTGCAGGACCCGTACCCAAAAGATTTGAGACGAGATCAGAGAGTTCTTGATCGTTCTCGATTGAACCTGCGGCATCTAGAAACAAACTTGAGTCTGAAGTCAGATGACGCGTAGTTAGCTCTTCTGAGATTGCGTTCCACACTTCACCCTGGTTTGAATTTTTCGTTCCGTAGTTTTCAATGTTTGTCTTAACACTGCGCCCCTTGGACATACGCATGCTGCGGGAAGCCATGCGCTTGGAATCGCGAAAGGTAGAACCTCCGCTCCATCGTCCAGCTTCCACGCAGGACACAGGAATAATGATGGTTGCTCCGGCTGGTACCAAAATTGACACATTGACAGTGCGTGTTTGACGTCCACCCTCAAGGACTCGTCCAGCTGGAATCAGCAAGTCGGTTGATCCTGGATTGTGCACTTGCAGTTCGGGAACTGATGCACCCGTGTCAAGTTCTGACACTTGCAGTGACTCATCTGCTATCGCTGCGCCATTTGGACGCTTCCCTCCGTATACGAGCGGGAATATTGAAATCCCATTTCGGTGAATGGGTTGGCCTACTTTGGCCTCTTTTACTAGTTTTATTGACATTTTTTCTCCTTATTGTCCGGACCCGGGTTGGGTCACAAAGAGCAATGTACAGAGCTGGTGTGTCAACATAAGGTACTTTTTACCCATATCCATATTTCATAAGGGTTTAGTAGGAAATATTCAGTCGTTGACTTAAACGTTTCATTGCGTTGACCGTGTGTTCACTTGGGCGTCACCTTCAAGGGCGAGTATTTACTCGTGAACAACAAGTCCTCCAGCACTCGATTTCTTCAGACAATTGGCGCATACAGCTGTGCAGTATTTTTGGGTGCCTACCTCTCATCGGCTTATTCACACATCGCTGCTAAGGCTGTCTTTCTGGCCATTCCGGTGCTCACCCTTACAGTCGCCAGAATTCGCACACGCTCAAGCCATCAAACTCTTCAATTCGAGCGTGAATCAGTAGACGTGAACGCCGAAGACAACTTTGAGACGTTCTCTCGTCATTTCGACCTGGTCAGCCAAGCCTCCTGATATCTCCCCTGCCATCACCGCCTAATGTGTGGAGATGGCAAAGAACATCTCACTCGGATACACCAGCGGCTATTGGGGCAGTGGTCCTCCAGCTAATGCGTTAGAAGCAATTCAAGAAGCTGACCGTCTCGGGTTCGACAGTGTGTGGACAGCTGAGGCTTATGGCAGCGATGCACTGACACCTCTTGCATGGTGGGGATCACAGACCAAAAACATTCGCTTGGGTACCTCCATTATGCAAATGGGCGCACGTACACCAGCTGCAACTGCAATGGCAGCTATGACGTTGGATCATCTCAGCGGTGGTCGCTTCATTTTGGGTCTTGGCGCGTCGGGTCCACAAGTTGTCGAAGGGTGGTACGGCCAACCGTATGAAAAGCCACTCGCTCGCACACGTGAATACGTCGACATCATTCGTAGCATTATTCGCCGCGACAAGCCGGTGAACTACCGCGGCAAGTTTTACAACATGCCAATTGAAGGCGGGACTGGCCTTGGCAAGCCGCTGAAGAGCACTGTGCATCCATTCCGTTCCGACATTCCAATTTTTCTTGGTGCTGAAGGACCGAAGAACGTTGCGCTGTCCGCAGAGATATGTGACGGCTGGTTGCCGTTGTTCTTCTCACCAAAAGAAGATGCGTATTACCGCCAATGCCTTAACGAAGGTTTTGCAAAGAGTGGCGAGGCGCATAAAGCAGACCGCTTTGAAATTGCAGCCACCGTTTCAATCATCGTGGGTGACGACGTAGAAAAATGCGCCAACATGATGAGGCCAATGCTTGCTCTCTACGCAGGTGGCATGGGTGCACGCGGAACCAACTTCCACTTCGAAGTGTTCGCTCGCATGGGATACGAAGATGTGGCGTTGAAAGTGCAAGACCTGTACCTGGCCGGCAAGAAGGACGAGGCTGCCGCCTGTATTCCTCTATCAATGGTGGAAGATGTTGCATTAGTTGGCCCTATTGAAAAGATCCGTGATGACATGGCCAAATGGCGTGAATCATGCATCACCACGTTCCTCGTCAGTGGTCCAGCACAAGTGCTATCCAAGTACGCAGACATCATCCACGGTTAACTCAGAGAATTACCACTGCCACACCGACATGAGAGAATAAGACAATGTTTACACCGCCGGAATACCTGTCTCCGTCCTCCATCGGGCTATTCCGTGATTGCCCCCAGAAGTTCAAGTTTTCATACATCGATAAAATCAAAGAGCCGCCAGCATGGCACCTGTATCTGGGCACCTTCGTTCATGAGGTTCTCGAGTATCTCTATAAAGAAGATGCAGAGAACCGCACACTCGAAACCCTGAAGTCAATCGCAGCTGACCGCTGGACTAATCACGAATGGGCAACCAAAGTTGAGGCTCTTGAAGACAAACCAGGGTCGCTTGCAGATTTCAAGAGAGCCGCTTTTGAATCGATGACAAACCTGTGGGCATTGGAAGACCCGGCCGAAACTGAACTCGACGGCATGGAGCACGAAGTGTTTGCAAATATTGACGGCGTTGCCATGAAGGGCTACATCGATCGCTTCATTTTCGCTGAGGATGGAAGCGTTGTGATCTCTGATTACAAAACAGGCAAGATTCCGAACCCTAGGTTCAAATCAGAAGATGACAAGTTCTTCCAGTTGCTTGC
>CAMDLK010000098.1 GCA_945901725.1 Bifidobacterium breve
AACTGCAGTGTTCAAGGATGAACTGGCTGCAGCACCAACGCTGAGGTTTGCCACTGCGGGCACACCCGCTTGATGATTGGTGATGGCCCAGTTCAAACCAGAGATAAGACCTGACACAGTTCCCGAGCCAGTACACCCAAGAACTCGAATTGGCACGATTGATGCAGACTTTGCAACCCCGTACTTTGTGCCGGCCATGATTCCCGATACGTGAGTTCCGTGACCATTGCAATCTTCCGTACCATTACCGTCAGAGATTGCTGTGAACCCGGACTTGATACGCCCAGTGAAATCGGTATGCGTGCTGTTGATACCTGTATCGACAACATAAGCCGTAACACCAACGCCAGTAGATGTGTATGAATACTTCTGGTTGAGAGGAAGCGCGCGTTGGTCGATACGGTCAAGACCCCAACCTGGCTGCGGCTGATCAACAGAAATCGAAACAACTCGGTCAACTTCAATGTTGACGACGTTTGGGTTTGAGTTGAGTCCTGCAACTTCTGATGCGGTGAGATTTGCAACAAAACCATTTATTGCATTTGAGAATGTGGTGATGGCACCAGAACCCAGTGAAGCCTCAGCAACAGCACTCGCCGTGTTGCTGGCGAACTGCACGATGTAGCGACCGGGAACAATGTCACCAACTTGCGCATTCGTTGGCACCGACAATCCAGTAACGATGTCTGTCGTGGTGTTGTCAATTTGGTACGAATTGTTCGGCTGAACAATTCGTACTGCCGGATCAATCGACGCCTTGACTGCTTGCGCCTGCGTGAGGGTGCGAACTTCTACGCTTCCGTCGCGTTCCACGATGACGTATTCAGTGGTGCTAGATGCCGAGGCTGAAAGCGGAGTGACGGCGACTGTGGAAACAACGACTGCCCCTGCACAGAGGGCCCGAAAGATGCGTATCATTGTCACCTTGTAATTGTAGGGCAGGAAGTAAGCACTCTCTAGTCCGCATGGCCTGAATTCGGGGTTAACGGGCGAAAATAGCCACCAAAATGGGTGTCACAATGAGCCCTGGAAGGAGGGATCCCAGCTTGATTTTCTTGATTTCCAAGAGATTGAGGCCGATGGCGAGAACCGTGAAACCGCCGGCGGCAAAAAGCTCTGTTCTCATGCGGTCATCAAGTAGCGAATCGATACCTGTTCCGCCAAGCGTGAGAAGCCCCTGTACAACGAAAACGCCGATGGCGCTGAAGGCCGCCCCGATGCCGTAGATAGACACAAAGATGATCGACATGAAGCCGTCGAGTGTTCCCTTGATGATGTACAACTGCGGCGTACGTCCACTTGCATCTTCAATTGCGCCGAGGATTGTCATAGGTCCAATGCAGAACAACAAGGTTGCAGTGACAAAACCTTCAACAAAAGTGCTGGAGTCATCTGACTTTTTAGCGAAGCGCTTCTTCAGGCGCTCCCCTATTCCTTCGAGCCGTTCCTCAATGTGCAACAACTCACCGATCACGGCACCGATCACCATGCCGACAAGTGGGAAAACCAAGTTGTGCGTATCCATGGCGTTGCTTATGCCCATGATGACTGTTGCAAGACCAATTACCTGCACAACGATGGTGCGAATGGATTCGCGTATGCGATGTCCGATGAAATAACCGATTGAACTTCCCACAATCACCGTTGAGGTATTGATAAGAGTTCCAAGGCCGCGCACAAGTTCTTACGCTACCGACACGGAATCTATGTGCCGTGGTTATCGTGGCTGGGTGCCAATTGTGCAATTATCTGCGGGTTCAACCGTCGTTTCTATCGATACATCAGCTGGTGGACGCGTGTCGTCTCTGATTATGGATGGCACAGAGTTATTGGTAACCGCAGCAGAAGACACATTGGGTTGGGGCTTGTACCCCATGGTGCCGTTTGCTGGAAGAGTGCGTGATGGCGTTTTGATGTATCGCGGCTTGCAATATGAATTGCCCTTGCGTTTACCGCCAAATGCTTTGCATGGAACAGTGCTTGATGTTGAGTGGACTGTTCTTGAACAGTTACCTGCAAAAGTAACTCTGAAATGCGATCTTGGATCTGATTGGCCGTTTGCTGGAAGCGTGACACATGTGATTGATGTTGTTGATGGTGATGTGTTGTTTACGCTCACGCTTGATGCAGCAGAACCACAGCCTGCGCAAGTTGGTTGGCATCCGTGGTTTTTGCCACCACGCCATTCGCACCACAATTTCACTGGCATGTTGCAACAAGATGTCAGTGGTATCACTACTAATCAACGCGTGCCTGTGCCTCACCGTAAATACGACGATTGCTTTGTGAAGCCAATCACCATGCCATGGCTCACGATTGGTGAAGTGAAAGTGGAAATTTCAAGCGACTGCTCGCATTGGGTTATCTACAACGCAAACCCAGCAGGTATTTGTTTTGAACCACAGTCGGGGCCACCAAATGGCATCAACACCGAGCCGTATGTTGTGATGCCGGGTAAGCCGCTTGTGCGACACATGGCAATTACGCGTATTAGTTAGCCCAGGCTGCGCGCATACGTCGCAGTGTCGCGGTGCGAATATCGCCCCAGGTGCCGCCAAGAATGTTGCGCACGGTGCCAAGCGAGGGCACTTTTTGGGTGCTGTTCACGGTGGATCGCCATAAGTCGAACTGGTGGCTTGCGCCGTGGTGTGTTGGTTCACGCAGGAATCGCTCAACAAAACCGAACAGTTGCTCTTCGTCCCATGTGCGTTCATAATTTGAACGCAATGCTTCACCACTAGATACACCAACTGAAGAACACGCTGCAGACCACGAACCAAACAACTGCACAATGCGCGCAACACTTGGCCCTTGAATGCGGCCACTGCGCAAAAGTGCGGTGTATGCATTGTGTGTAAGTGGAGACGCCATAAGGTTCGCAGCTTGCAATGCACCACGTGCACGATCTCGTGTGACTGAAATAGTTTGTGATTCAACACGTTCTGTTGGTTCAGTCAATTCGTCTTCACCAAGAATGAGCCATTCCACAGGACGCGCTGCTGTGGTGATTGCGGGAAGTGGTGCAGCCAGTGCTGCAGAAATTTCGTTCAGTGTTGCACCGGGATGCAAGTTCAGAAATTCACTGATGCGCTCTGTGAGTTCGGAACGAACTTCAGCTTTTGTTTGCTTGGTGCGAGTGCGTGCTGTCTTTGCTGGGGCAGTTGACGTGTTGGTACCGCCGAAGCGCAAGAGGAATTCGCCCAGCGTGCGCATATGGCTACGGCTAAGGGTGTTGTCTTGATCAAGAAGGTCGAGTTCTGTGGCTGCCCAGACGACAGATTCAGGTAACTCCGCTACGGGGATGCGTTGTGTCACGCAATTTATCGTATCTGCCTATCTATATAGTCCCCCCTATGACATATAGTCATCCCAATACACGAGGGGGCTCGCCGTGACAATCAACTTGGATCATGAATGGGAATCGTTGTTGCCAGTTGGCGACACCCATCCGTATCGCACCGGCGCATGGCGTCCGCAAACACGCGAATGGACCGCGCGCGACATGCATGTTGAAGGTGAAATTCCTACTGATCTAAACGGCGTGTACTTACGCAATACGGAAAACCCACTAGTGCCGAACACCGATCGGTATCACCCTTTTGATGGTGACGGAATGATTCATTCCATTTCATTTCGTGAAGGTCATGCTGAATATCGCAACCGTATGGTCCGTACAGAAGGCCTTGCAACAGACCTTGAAGCTGGTGGACCACAATGGTCTGGCCTGGCTGAATCTCCGTTAACTGCAGTGCGAACTGACGGTTGGGGCGCACGCACACGCATGAAAGATGCCAGCAGCACCGATGTTGTAGTGCATGGTGGCGTAGCACTTTCCAGTTTTTACCAGTGCGGTGATTTGTATCAACTCGACCCAGTGACATTGGAAGACAAAGGCCGCGCATCATGGAGCGGAGCGTTTCCTGAAGCTGGTGTTTCAGCTCATACCAAGGTTGATGAAAAGACTGGCGAATTGTTGTTCTTTAATTACCAAACCACATACCCGTACATGCATTACGGCGTTGTCTCTCGTGAAGGAGTGCTGACGCATTACACGCCGGTGCCATTGCCAGGGCCACGTTTGCCACACGACATGTGCTTCACTTCGAATTACTCAATCTTGAACGACTGCCCGTTGTTCTGGAAAGAGGATTTGATTCAACGCGGCATTTACGCAACGAAATTTCATGAAGATATGCCAACACGCCTTGGCGTCATTCC
>CAMDLK010000099.1 GCA_945901725.1 Bifidobacterium breve
AAAAATGGTGCCAGTTGTTTTCAGAGCCAGGCGCAGGAAGTGACTTCGCTGGTCTTGGCACAAAAGCAATCCGTGACGGAGATGAATGGATCATCAACGGACAAAAAGTGTGGAACACACTTGCCCACCTTGCTGACTGGGGAATGCTCGTCACCCGTACAGACCCAGATGCTCCGAAGCACAAAGGCATGACTTACTTTGCCCTTGACATGCATGCACCTGGTGTTGAAGTACGTCCACTTCGTCAGATCACTGGTGAAGCTGAATTCAATGAGGTCTACATGACTGATGCACGCGTACCTGACGCACATCGCGTTGGCGAAGTAGGCGAAGGATGGCGTGCAGCGCTCACCACCCTTATGAACGAACGCAGTGCAATCGGTGGCGGCGGTGGCGGCAACGCAAAACGCCGTGGCCCCATTGACGAAACCATCAAGATTTGGAAAGAAAAACCTGCGGACCAACGCAATAAAGCCGACAAAGACACAATGATGCATTTGTACTGTGCGAGCGAGGCTTTGCGTTTCACAGTGATGCGCGGTGCGCAAGCTGCAAAGGCCGGCAACCCCGGACCAGAAGGCTCGATCTCCAAACTCATGTCAGCAGATTTCAACAAGAAGGTCACTGAGTTCACATTGAACCTCATGGGCGCTGACGCAATGGTGGATTACGACTTCACGTTCCGTCGCCCTGACACGTTGTCAGTTGATGGTTCATTTGGCGGACCTCGTCATTCGTTCTTGCGTGTTCGTGCAAACTCCATTGAAGGCGGCACAAGCGAAATCATGCGCAACATTCTTGGTGAACAAGTGCTTGGTCTTCCTGGCGAGCCACGCGTCGACAAAGACATTTCGTGGAGCAAAGTTCCACGTAGTTAATTCCGAAAACACAAAAGGGCCACTGCCGAAACAGTGACCCTTCTGTGAAGGAAGTAATTAGTGGTGAACTACGCGGCGCGAAGGCCGACGAGTCCTTTACTGATGAACGACACAATGGCGTCCTTGACAGGAATCATGCCGTAGACAATGCAACCGTCAACACAGATGGTCATCCATGATTCACGCATACTGCCGGTCATGGTTGTGACGATGCTGAGATTGAGTGCCCATACAAGTCCGATACTGACAGCCAAAGTGACGTGGTCACTCAGGACTGGGATTCGGTTGATGATGCCGTCGATCTTCAACGTGCGGGTGAGCGAGTGAAACACTGGCATAACCGCTCCGAGAAGGATGGATAAAAGGATAAGTGATCCAAGGGTGTACATGAGTTGCCTCTTTCGAGTCAGACTCCGCCTACCGAGAATGTAACTAATGTCACACCACCAGTGGTGGATATCCACAGGGTGGGGACAACCCATGATTTCTCAGGGTTTCAGGGCGGTCTATGGTTCATTCATGATTCGCCTACGCCAGATAGCCCTCGTTGCCCACAGCCTTGACCAGGCCATCTCAGACATTTCTGCGGCCCTAGACGTCGACGTGGTCTACCGCGACCCTGGGGTGGGGTTCTTCGGACTTCACAATGCACTCTTTTGCATTGGCGACCAATTCCTAGAAGTCGTCTCCCCCATTCAAGAAGGCACTACTGCTGGCCGCTTGCTCGACAAGTTGGGCGGCGATGGCGGATACATGACTTTGTACGAAGTTGATGACCTCGATGCGCGCATCGACCACGTGAAGTCGCTCGGTATTCGTACGGTGTGGGAAGGCACTGGCGACGCGATTCGCGGACGTCATTTACATCCTCGCGATACAGGCGGAACATTGGTGTCATTAGATCAACCAGACATTGCCGGCGAATGGGCATGGGGCGGACCGCAATGGAAATCGCGCCGCACATCATCAGTTGTGTCAGCAATTGACTCCTTCACTGTTTCAGTTCCTGACCCAGATTTCTCTCGCACGCATTGGACGCAACTCGGCATCAATGAAGCAGTTCGTTTTGATCCGTGTGGTGAGCAGCCAGAGGGCCTCACCGAAGCAACTATGAAATGCGTTGACTCATCGCGCGATGGTGAAACATTTCAGTTGTGTGGCATCACCATCACACTGAAGGCGTAGTCACTAATTCCCAGAGTTTGAATGCACAACGCCGCCAACAACAGTGGCGAGTACTGAGATGTCTTTGATCTCCATTGGGTCAACCGCACACGGGTCAGCATCAAGCACTGCGAAGTCTGCAAACTTGCCCACTTCGATGGAACCATATTCATCATCACAATGAAGCAGATACGCAGAACCGATAGTCATTGCCTTCAATGCATCAAGCGCCGAGATTCTTTCTGCTTCACCTAACACATGGCCGGTACTTGTAACACGGTTCACTGCGCACCACATGGTGAACAACGGAGCCAATGGCGTCACTGGTGCATCACTATGAATGGAATGTGGAATATCCATGCGAACAGCAGTACCGACAGCATCGAGATGCCGAGCTTTAGCGGGCCCCATGGTGTCGTGACGATGCGTATCACCCCAGAAATACAGGTGATTTGCAAACAAGTTCACACAAATGCCAAGAGTCTTGATTTTGCGAAACATGGCATCAGTTGCCATTTGAACATGCTCCAAACGGTGCCTGTGATCAAAACGAGGGTGGGCCTCAAGCAAGCGACGATAGATATCGACACCCACTTCAATGGCTTCGTCTCCATTGGTGTGCATTGCTAACTGATAGCCAGCCTTGTGAAACGGAAGCATCAACTTGTACAAATCTTCTGGGTCGCCTAACCACAAACCATTCGGCGAGCCACAGCAATAGCCAGGCCAATTCATTCGGGCAGTACGGCCCTGAATTGAGCCGTCGGCAATGAACTTCAACGGACCCATTGCAAACTTTTCAGAATTGAACTGTTCAAGATCAACCAAAAGGTTTGAAATCTCATCAGGGCTGAGGCGCAACGACATGAACGTTGCAAGCGGCGCATACCGAACTCGAGTTGGAAATCCTGGGTGGTTCACAACATTGGCGAACCCTTCAATGGATTTCTTTGTCGCAATGTTTGCAAGGTCAGTCACCATGGTGCAGCCAGCTTGACGAGCAAGATGACCGCCGTCCCAGATTGCACTTTCGCCCCCAGCATCTAGGTTTACATGCACCCCAAGAAACATGGCGAGCGCAAGTTCGCGAATCTCTCCTGTGATGTTTCCGTTCTCATCGCGATGCACGCCTTCGTCTGTGGTTGTGTTGTCAACTCCGGCACGCGCCAACATCGCGGAGTTTGCGTGGCCAACATGGCCGTTGCTCTGCATCACCCAGATAGGGCGAGTCTCTGAAACAGAATCAAGCATCTCAAGCGTGAGTGTTTGCGAACCAACCATTGATACGTCGAACCCAACAGCAATCAGTGATTCCGACTGGTCTTTCATTTCGCCATGCGCTTTGTGAAGTCGTTCGACAATCGCCTCAACCGTTGGACAACTCGGCTGAACCGAACCGTCAACTTGACGCCGCGGGTACGAACCCACCCATGGGAAGCGAGACAATGAACCTTCGCGAACGATGTGGCAGTGAGCTTCGATGAATCCCGGCACGATGACTGAATCTGCGAATTGATTATCGATAGTGATGTCGTGGCCATCAAGGTCTGCGAGCACCTGGTCAAGCATGCCCGTATGAAGGACTCTGCCGTCTTGAACGGCCACAGCATTGGCCTGAGACACTGCTGAATCAAGGGTGACAACAGATCGTGCCGTGAACACTGTGACGCTCATATGGTTCCCACTTCCCGACTACCTACAAACTGTACAAGAATGGGCATATGACTATGCAACTAGACCCACACACCGACATCGCCTCAATTTCAGGCACGGTGGCAAAACTTCGCAATACATACAACTCTCGAATCACACGTCCGTTGGCGTGGCGTCGTCAACAACTTCAGAACATGATCAAGATGCTGGACGACAATGAAGCTGAATTGCTTGAAGCACTCAAAGTGGATCTTGGAAAACCAACTGCTGAAGGATTCATTACCGACCTTGCCTTCGT
>CAMDLK010000100.1 GCA_945901725.1 Bifidobacterium breve
ACAATTAGTAATCACCAAAAGTAGAAGCAGGACACCACAGTGGACATTCGCATCGGAATCACACAAGCCCCCCGTGAAATCGCCATCGAAGTTGAAGACGACTCAAAGGCACGCAAAGCGCTGAAGGCATCTGTTGATGCAGCACTCAAAGGTGAATCAGACGTCTTATGGATCACAGACAAAAAGGGCAAAGACATTGCGGTCCCATCGGCAAAAATTGCGTATGTAGAAATTGGTTCAACCGATGCAGAACGCCGCATCGGCTTTGGCGACTAAGAGAGACACCACTAGCTACGGCTGGTAGGCAAGACTGGCACTCGGAAGGGATTGCCTATGACAACCATTGGTGAACTAGCTCGCCAGCACACTGACCTGTCGAAAGAACAGATTGGTCACCTCGTCAATCTGGCAAGCGAGTGGGGAATGCTCGCCGACGTGTGCTTTGCCGACTTGCTGATGTATGTGCCCGTTGAAGGGGACAACTGGCTTGTGCTTGCTCAGGTGCGCGCAGCGACCGGCCAGACCCTGTATTTGGCCGACTGGGTGGGATCACAGACCTCGAGCGTTGAACGTCCTCTATTGGGTGAAGCCATGAAGAGTGGTGTGCCGTGCGAAGGCGAGATTTTTATTCAGGGTGTTGTTGAGGATTGCCGGATGATGGCGATTCCAGTGCAGTTTGAGGGCGAAGTGATTGCTGTACTTACTCGCGAATGGTCGCAACACACTGGTCGCCAGCCAGGCGAACTTGAACGTACATATCTTGAGATTTTCGACCGATTCGCAGAAATGATTGTGCGGGGTGCTTTCCCGTTCGTGGGA
Organism: Bifidobacterium breve; assembly: GCA_945901725.1. Classification (GTDB taxonomy): domain Bacteria; phylum Actinomycetota; class Acidimicrobiia; order Acidimicrobiales; family Ilumatobacteraceae; genus UBA2093. The sequence goes on from CAMDLK010000100.1 coordinate 820, forward strand.
AGAGTGGCCGACTCAAGCGTGGCGCCTCGCGTGGGTGACGGAGCGATTGTTCTTGATGCTGATGCGCGAGTTCGGTACGCATCGCCGAACGCCACATCTGCGTTGCATCGCGTCGGCATCAGTGCCAATGCAGTGGGTCAGACATTGTCAGAACTTGGTGTTATTGATTCGTCTGTTCGTCAGGCGTTCGAGCGTCGTGAGCCAGTTGTTGAAGAGTTCGAGCAAACATCTGAAGTGACTCTGCTGACGAGGTGTATTCCAATCGTGGATGACGTGGATGGAGAGCCTGTTGTTACGGGTGCCGTGATGTTGTTGCGAGATGTCAGCGAATTGCGACGCCGCGACAGATTGTTGCTGTCAAAAGATGCAACGATTCGTGAAATTCACCACCGAGTCAAGAACAACTTGCAAACGATTTCGTCGTTGCTTCGTTTGCAGGCGCGTCGTCTTGAATCTCCAGAAGCCAAAGCGGCAGTTGCAGAGTCAGTGCGACGTATTCGCACAATTGCATTGGTACATGAAACGTTGTCTCGTGAGCCAGGCGATGACGTGGCCTTTGTAGAAATTGTGCGACCACTATTGCGACTTGTGGAAGAAAGTTTGCAGTCGCCAGAACGTCCGATGCGATTCATGGTGATTGGAGATGGCGGACGTCTTGCAGCAACAGTTGTGACGCCATTGTCGGTGGTGCTGACTGAGTTGTTACAGAATGCTGTTGACCACGGTTTCCCCGAAGGAGACGGAGGCGGCAATGTGGCTGTTCGTCTTCAGGTGGAAGAGTCAGAATTGGAAATTGCAGTGATTGATGACGGCCGCGGGATTCCTGCCGGATTCAAATTGGCAGATGCGAAAGGTCTTGGGTTGTCGATAGTGCGAACGTTGGTCACCACAGAATTAGCAGGAACGATTGAGATGCGACCGGCACGTGCCGAAGAATTGGCAGAGGTTGAGTTTGTTCCACGTGATGGAAATACCGGAACAGTGATTCTGTTGCGGGTGCCCTTACAGAGCGATTGATTTACTGAGCGCGTTGACTGCGAGTTTGCTGAGCCGCGGTGCGACGCATCTGTCGGCGCTCATCTTCAGAATTTCCGCCCCAGATGCCTGTGTCTTGGTTTGTCTCAAGAGCAAACTCAAGGCACTCAACGGTGACTGGGCATTGGCAGCAAACAGATTTTGCTTTTGCGATTTGTAACAAAGCTTGTCCGGTGGTTCCGATTGGAAAAAACAATTCGGGATCTGTATCTCTACACATGGCCTGATCACGCCAGGTGTAATCGGCACTGCCAAGAGCGAGAGATGACGCGAGGATCGACACGTCGGACTTCCTTTGTTTGGGGGCTAGGGCGCTAGGCGCGAAACGGGCTGGTAGCGAACTACCGAGAGTGAACACTACGAGCGAAGTTGGCAAGTGACAATGCTGAAAGCAAAGTTCTCAGGTTGTATTTTGAGAGTACAAATTAAAACCACCGAAGGCGTGAGCAATATGACACAGATTCAGGTAATAGCCCATAGGGGCGCCTCTCGGGCGGAACGAGAGAACACCCTCGCGGCTTTTCGTCGCGCGGGCGCAATGGGCGCAGATGCAGTGGAATTAGACGTTCGTCGCACTAGTGATGGTGCAATGGCTGTGCATCATGACGCAGTATTGCCAGACGGTCGATTGATCTGTGAAATAACAGCGGTGCAACTTCCCGATCATGTGCCACTGCTTCCCGCAGCTCTCGATGCGTGTGAAGGCATGTGGGTAAATATTGAAATTAAGAATCACCCGATTGATGCTGACTTCGACCCAAGTGATTCATTAGCTGCATCAATCGCAACTCATTTGGCTGAACGCGGGCAAGACCATCGTTGGTTGATTTCTGCATTCAACAGACCAACAGTTGATGCCATGCGTACATTGCGCCCGGAAGTGCGAACAGCATGGCTAACAGAAGGAGTGCGTGATGAAGACCTTGAACGCGTTGCGCGAGACATGGCTGGGTTTGGCCACACTGCACTTCACCCCTATACGAAGTTTCTGAACCAGCGGTGTATCGAGGTATTTCATTCCCACGGTCTGCAGGTGAACTCGTGGACCATTGATGACCCGGCCCGAATGGCTGAAGTAATTGGGTGGGGAATAGACGGCATCTGCACGAATGTGCCTGACGTGGCTATTCAGGTGCGCGACGCTCAGTAGTACTACGGGTGCGACCGCACGAGGCGAATCGCATTTGGCACGAACTCGAATTCAACTTTTTGAATCTCGCCTAAGTAATCGCCATCAAGTTGATAGGGGAACGCGCGCGAGTCACTTGCCACGACGCGTTGCACGTTGGTGCGGATATCAAGCCACGGGAAGTTCTTCACTCCACCGCCTTGCAAAGCCGAGACAAGAGTGCGAAGCATTTGTGTTGTTTTAAGCGAAGTAAAAGTGACGACTGATAATCCGGTTGACAAACTTGTGGACGGAACAATGTCAAATGGTCGGTTGCCGAGATAGGTATACGGATTCGTATTCATGATGATTGAAAAGAAACCATTGTCAACTGTTTTGCCGTCACCAAAATCAAGCGCGAAGTGTGGGCGTTTCTTGTCGTAGTCAAGACCCCATGTGCGCAATGCCGCCGCAATGAACAGTGGGTTTCCTGCGTAACGCTTTAGGCCGGCTCGTTGTTCAACGCGACGCACTACGGCCGCGTCGTATCCGATGCCAGTGTGAAATGTAAAGAAGCGACCATTTGCACGACCAAGTCCGATTGGTGAGATGTCATTTCGGCTCAGAGCCTCAATGATCAGGTCAATCGCTTCAAGGGCGTCGTTCGGCATGCCGAGTGTGCGGGCAAACACATTGGTTGACCCTCCTGGCAAGACTGCAAGGGCGGTATCGGTGGTTGCTATGCCGGTTGCTACTTCGTTCAATGTGCCGTCACCGCCGTATGCCACGACGACATCGATGCCGCGGCGGGCTGCATCCTCAGCGAAACGGGTGGCATGGCCACGGCGGTTCGTTTCCACCACCTGCACGTCATGGTGCTGGGAAAGGCGTTCGTGGACCGTGACGGTATTGCGGGCCGTGACTGATGACGCAAAGGAATTGACGATGAGGAGGATGCG
>CAMDLK010000101.1 GCA_945901725.1 Bifidobacterium breve
GATTCCGCCTTCTGTACCGCCAGAACGATGACTGTCGCGCACATAGCGATGTTCGGTTGCGTCCCACGAGATTGGGTCATGAGCCTGACTGCCACGTAAACCGGCAACTTCGAATCCATCGCCAATTTCGACACCCTTGACGGCCTGAATGCTCATAATTGCCTGCGCCAACAGAGCATCAATCTTGCGATCCCAGTGAACGTGACTTCCTAAACCAATAGGAACTCCGTGGGCAATGACTTCGACGATTCCTCCGAGTGAATCACCTTCGCGAGCTGCTGCCTTGATGGCAGCAATCATTGCGTCTTCACCTGACTTCGAAAAACAGCGCACTTCTGATGCATCGATTGCAGCCAAGTCAGCCATTGTGGGCAATGAGATGGCTGGAGCAGCTGCGTCTCCCATTCGAATTACGTGGCTAAGAACTCCAACACCAAGATGTGACAACAGTTGCTTTGCCAATGCGCCTGCGGCAACTCGCGCTGCTGTTTCACGCGCGCTTGCACGCTCGAGCACATCACGCGCATCCGTGAAGCCATACTTTTGCATTCCGACCAAATCGGCATGGCCAGGCCGTGGTTGAGTGAGTGGGAATTCAGTTGCTCCAGGTTCTGGAGACATTTCCGCGTGCCACTTGTCGCTGCGAAACCACTCAGAGTTCTGAATTTCGATTGAGACAGGAGAACCAAGCGTGCGACCGTGGCGGACTCCGCCAACAAGAGTTACACGATCTTCTTCGAAGCGCTGACGAGGACCTCTGCCATAACCAAGCCGACGACGAGCCAGTTCAGTCTCGATATGTTCGGCCAAAATGGGGAGGCCAGCAGGAAGGCCCTCGACAATAACTGTGAGGGCACGACCATGAGATTCGCCGGCTGTGAGGTACCTAAGCACGGTTTTCAGACTACTTGCGGCGAGCGGAAAGTTCCCGCTCTGCAGCCAATCGCATTGCCGGGGCATCGGAGAATTCCCCAAACCAGAGTTTTTGCTGGTGTCGAGCTTGATGAATCAGCATCCACAGCCCATCCACCACCGTGGCGCCGGTCACGCGGGCAGCCGCAAGCAACGACGTCTCAATTGGCGAGTAGACGGCATCGAGAACGGTCAATTGGTTATGAAGCACCGAAGAGTCAATTGGCATATCAGAACTATTCATTCCGACTGACGTTGCATTAATCAGTATCGACGCAGACGCAATGCTGCTTTGGTCTCCCACGGAAATTGACGCTTCGTCTCCGAATGCGGCAAAAGAACTTACAAGTTCCATCGCATGCGACTGTGTTCGATTAACAATGACCACATGTGCGCCGCGACGCACCAAGGCAAGAGCAATGGAACGCGCAGTGCCACCAGCACCGAGCAGAACAACAGTTGCCCCACGCAAGCGAGCACCACCTTGTTCAATTAAGGCATCACAACATCCATCCCCATCCGTGTTGTGACCAATTGATCCGGTAGGCCCGAACGAAATGCAATTCACCGCATTCAAGAAGTCGGCGTCAGGAGTCACGAAGTCTAAGCAATCAATGACCGCCTCTTTCAAGGGCATCGTGACCGACAACCCGACAAGACCAGCCGACTGAAGAGTTGCCATGGTTGCGTCAACATCACTGATGCCGCATTCAACTGCTACATATTCACCATTCCGATGTGAAGCCGCAAAAGCCGCATTATGAATAGCGGGAGAAAGTGAATGCGAAATTGGAGTCCCAATTACTGCCGCAATTGTGATCATGGCAGAAGACCTGCAGTTTTCGATTTCTCTACATTCAACAAGTGCTGTTCGTATGTGGTTGCAAAAACATGACCGCCCGCTTCGTCAGCAAGTACGTAGTACAAGTACTCGCACTTCACGCCAGCAGGAAGACCTGTACAAGCTTGATCACTTGCGGGAGGTGATCCGAATGGAGCGAGAGCAGCCTGGATTGAAGCCTTACCTGGGTTTGCAATCGGAGTCGGAGGCAACCCCTTATTGATGTATGTGTTGTACGGAGTGTCTGTGGCCTTCATATCAGTCCAACTCATTGCGGGGTCTTGACCGTATTTCACCGAAGCATCGATTTCTAACTTCATCTTCTTCGCTAAGCGGTTGTAGATGACTTGTGCAATTTTTGAACGATCTGTCGCGACTTTGGCTTCGCGTTCAATCAAAGACGCAATAATCAAAATCTCATATGGACTAAAACCTCTAGCTTTTGCCCCAGCCGTCAGTTCAACTTGCCGAGACACTCGCTCCATCATCGACACCAAACGAGCAACCACGCGAGACTCAGTGTCATCACCAGAAATTTGATACGTATCAGGAAATAACAAACCTTCAAGGGATGTTTGTGACTTAGGCCGTAACTCAGATGCCGTGTCGGGACTATTTGCGGCGGCCATGAAATCTTCTGGCTTCATGAATGTCATCTTTTCCGACAGTCGCTGAGCCATTTGAGCCACGGTCATTCCTTCAGGAAAGGTCACGGAGATAAAGGTCTGAGCGGGCGGAGTCGATAATGCCTCAACGATTGAGCCCGCATTATCTTTCGGCTTCAATGCGTAATACCCAGGCGTAAGGGCAATCGTGCCCTTGGTGGAGACATACCACCGAAAGATGGTCGCATTGCTGATGATGCCAGCACTATGTAAACGAGACGCAACAGACGAAATCGTGTCGCCATCATTCACCGTGAAATTAACAGCGACTCCTGGCTCACCAGATGGATTCAAAACACCAACTGTCCACCATCCGAGAGACCCAAGGAACAGCACAGATGCGACAACAACAATGGCTACCGTTCGAGTTACTCCCCGGAGTTGGCGAAATTCTCGAGGCGATGACTCAAGTAAGTCTTCTGGAACCTCGGTCACCCGATCCCACGGATCGTCATGCCAGTTATTCGGAAGAAGTGGATCGCCTGTCATGAGTCAGTCAGATGTGCTTGTGTGTCTAGCCAGGATTGCAGCATGACGGCAGCAGCTACTTTGTCAACCACACGGCGACGCGCTTGTGCATTCATTTTTTGTTCCATCAACACTCGATCCGCTTCCACCGTTGTCAGACGTTCATCATGAACATGAACTGGCACCCCCACAACCGTAGCCATACGCGCTGCTTCGACTCGGGCAGCTTGTGCAGCTTTTCCTTCTGATCCGTCCATGTTTAGCGGCAACCCAACGATGACTGCTTGGGCTTCTTCTTCAACCACCATCTTTGCGATATTGCGATGATCGCCACCCATAGATCCACATCGCTTCAACACGGCGTACGGAGTTGCAATGGTGCCACTGCGATCAGATGTTGCAATGCCGATCCTCTTTGAACCAAGATCAATGCCAAGCACTCTCACGAATTATGCAATCGAACCGATAACGGCTCGTGTCTTGTCCCGTGCAAGTTCTAACGCTTCATCGAGAGCAGCCGGATTCTTTCCGCCGGCTGTAGCGATGTCGCCTTTGCCCCCTCCGCCACCGCCAACTGCTTTGGCAGCTTCCTTAATGAGTTCAGAAGCGTTGCCTGGCACTGTCGAAGTAGTGGCGGCAACGAGTGACACCCCACCGGTGTCAGTTACAGCACCGACGATGACAGCAATAATGCCCGGTTGTTGACGGACCGCAACAGCAAGATCGCGCACATCACCAGCGGTAAGACCATCAACACGAGCAACCACAAGACCATCGATGGCAGTAGCGGCTAACTCAACCGCACGCCCCACTGACAACTTGCCCCGCAATACTTTAATTTCATCGTTGGCAGCCTTTAGTTCATCAAGCCTGCGTGATACGCCGGCAACAGCTTCATCAGGACGCACACCAACTGCCTGAGAGATTTCGTTCAGGATTGCGTCGTTGCGCTGCATGTAAGCAACTGCATTCGCGCCCGTAACAGC
>CAMDLK010000102.1 GCA_945901725.1 Bifidobacterium breve
CCAGAGAGCGGATCAATACCAATGAACAATGGAAATTCAGTGACCCAAACATACTTATACGGCCCTTGATGGACTGGCGGACGGCCAATGTCATTGCGCAATTGGCCGAGAACTTCACATGTGGTGTCCCACTCGTCTGCTACCAACAACAGCAGGTCACCTTCTGTTGCTCCCATTGCAGCAACTAAAGCGCTCTTCTCAGCATCACTAAGGAACTTCGCGACTGGTGAATCAATAGCACCCTCTGCCCCAATCTTCATCCATACGAGCCCCTTTGCACCTATCTTCTTCGCTCGATCAGTAAGACCATCCAACTTGTTTCGACCGAACGCTGCTGCCTCCGGGTATGTCTTTGCATCAACACAGATGCCCTTGATGCAAGCAGCTCCCGCAAATGCTTTGAATTCGGTGCCAGCAAAAAGAGGGGTCAATTCAATGAGTTCCATTGCGAACCGAAGATCTGGTTTATCAATACCAAAACGATTCATTGCGTCGTGCCAAGTAATGCGTTCAATTTCAGGAGGCGCTTCGCCCGTTACGGCAATGGCCGCTGCCACTACGGCACGACCGATGTTCTCTAGTACGTCGTCTTGAGACACGAACGACATTTCAGCGTCAAGTTGCATGAATTCGTACTGTCGATCAGCACGCAAGTCTTCATCGCGAAGACAACGCGCAATTTGGTAGTACCTGTCGACACCGGCGACCATGAGTAATTGCTTCCATAGTTGCGGCGATTGTGGCAAAGCAAAGAAGGAACCGGGTTCCTTACGCGAAGGCACGAGAAATTCGCGCGCACCCTCAGGAGTAGATGGCATCAAGAATGGAGTCTCAACTTCTACGAACCCGTTGGTTTCCATCTCCTTACGAATCGCACTGTTGATCTGTGCACGCACACGCAAGTTCTTTTGCATCCGTTCACGTCGGATATCGAGATACCGGTACTTCAGTCGAATCATCTCGTCAACATCATCGGCACGTGCATCAACAGGAAATGGCGGCGGCTCGGCTGAGTTCAAAATCTCGACTACACAGTCACCGATTTCAACCATGCCAGTTGTAAGAGAGGAGTTGATAGTTCCTTCGGGACGAGCGCGTACAACCCCTGTAACCCGAATGACATATTCACTACGAACGTCAACATCATTGTCCACAACACATTGCATGATTCCGGAATGATCACGGATATCAACGAACGCCAAATGCTCTCCATGCTCACGACGACGAGCAACCCAACCGCACAGCGACACGGTCTGCCCCACGCTTGCTATATCTAATTCTCCACACATGTGTGTTCGCATTGCAGTGGATCTCATGGGGTATGCCGCCTTGGCTGTCTCGGTCCAAGAACCGACTCCAGATGACTCTGAAGTTCAGTTGATGGAATTGTTGTTTGTTCGGATGTAGAAAGATTGCGCACAGTACAGGTTGACTCTTCAGCCTCTGTGTCGCCAATGATCACCGCGACCTGTGCCCCGCTTCGGTCCGCACTCTTCATTTGTGACTTCATGCTGCGAGCTTCAAAAGCACGATCAGCTGTGAAACCGCTCTGTCGCAACTGGTGCGTGATGGACATTGCGTGGCTTCCGCCTGTGGTGTCAATAACAAAAACATCCAACACTGGAAATCCGTACGAGAAACACTCTTCTGCGTCACACGCAAGAAGTGTTCTGTCTACGCCTAGTGCAAAACCAATACCTGGAGTCGCGGGACCACCCAAGTCTTCAACAAGACCGTCATATCGGCCACCGCCACCAACAGCACTCTGGGCAGAATCAAGTGACCCAGAAACAAATTCAAAAGTTGTTCGCTGGTAGTAATCAAGACCACGAACAAGGCGCTCGTTGACCACGTACGGAATATTCAGTGAATCAAGCCCGGCACACACTTCTGCAAAATGTGCCGCAGCATCAGTGCTGAGAAATGTACCAATTGTGGGCGCACCAGCAATTGCAGCCGCATCTTGTGGCCTCTTCGAATCAAGTACTCGCAGCGGATTGCGTTCTAAAGTCGCAAGTGCTTGTTCACTCAGAGTGTCACTATGGGTTTTGAAATAAGTACCAAGCGCCTCGATGTACTTACCGCGGTCACCTACATCACCAAGCGAGTTAACAATGAGACTCACTTTGCTTAGCCCAATTGCTTTATAGAAATCCCAGCCAAGTGCAATGACTTCAACGTCAAGTTGCGAATCGTCAACTCCTAGGACTTCGATACCTACTTGATCGAACTGGCGATAACGACCGGCTTGAGGACGTTCGTAGCGAAAGTTCGGACCCGAGTACCAGACCTTCCACGGAGGCGTGGGACGGTGTTGCGCGAATGCACGGCACACGCTGGCAGTGTGCTCTGGCCGCAGAGCAATATGACGCCCGCCTTTATCCATGAAGTCATACATCTCTTTGGTGACGACATCAGTTGCGTCGCCAAGGCGCTGAAAAACTCCGAGATCTTCGAACATCGGCGGAATGATGTTCTGGTATCCAGCGGATTCGACACCGTCTGCAAAGACCTGCACCAACGCACGCCATCTACCCGCATGAGGAGGCAAGATGTCGCGGGTTCCCGGACTTGTTTGAAACGATGACACAGCCAATCAGGCTAGTCGGACTGCCCACCAGGAACGATGCGATATGCGTCGTACACCGAATCAATTGACTTAATAACCCGCAAAACAGCATCTAAGTGATTGGGGTCACCTAGCTCGAATTCAAATCTCATCTTTGCCACTCGATCAGAGCCCGTATGGGTACTGCACGCAACAATATTGACGTGTTGTTCCGACAGGGCATTGGCCACATCACGCAATAATTTGCTGCGATCGAGGGCTACTACTTCAACGCCCACGTTGAACATGGTGCCTGGCGAAGTTCTGGCCCATTCCACGTCAATCATTCGAGTGGGTTCACCTTCAACCAAAGATTCAGCATTCGCACAGTCAGAGCGGTGAATGCTCACTCCCCGACCCTTTGTGATGAACCCAGAAATTTCATCTCCGGGCACAGGGGTGCAACAACGAGACAAACGAACGAGAACGTCTTCAAGACCTTCAACGTGAATTCCTGTTGCGCTTCGTTTTTCCGTAGTGATGAGATCCATACGCATTGGCATGGCTAGTTGTTCATCACTTCCTTCCCGACGCATTGCTCGACCGATTCTCTGAGCGAAACCTCGGGCAGACACATGATGTTCACCAATTGCTGCGAACAACGTATCGATATCCGTCATATTGAGAGCTTCAAGTTCCTGCAAGAACGCATCAGATGTCCAGATGCGTTGTACGGGAAGCCCCTCTCTCCGCAGTTCAGCAGTCAGGTCATCGCGGCCGGATTCGACCATGTCTTCACGGCGTTCACGTGTAAACCAGTTTTTGATCTTGTTCTTTGCCCGAGGCGACTGAACAAAACCCAACCAGTCGCGTGAAGGACCTGCACCTTCAACATTGGATGTGAAAATTTCACACGAGTCTCCGGACACCAAGGTGGAGTCAAGAGACACGAGCCGGCCATTTACTCGTGCACCGACACACGAGTGTCCTACTTCTGTATGCACTGCGTATGCAAAGTCCACTGGCGTTGAGTTGATGGGCAAAGTGATTACCCTGCCCTTTGGTGTGAAGACGAAAACCTCTTCTTGTTCAAGGTCGTTCTTCAGGTCGGCCATGAATTCGCCAGGGTCAGAAATCTCTGATTGCCAATCGATAATTCGGTTCAGCCAATCTGAATCATTCGTATCTGTGCCCTCTTTGTACGCAAAGTGGGCCGCAACACCGCGTTCGGCTCGTTCGTGCATCTCTTGTGTTCGAATCTGCACCTCTAGAGCACGACCACCAGGGCCAATCACTGTTGTGTGTAGTGACT
>CAMDLK010000103.1 GCA_945901725.1 Bifidobacterium breve
TGCGTCCAGTCTTGAAAATTGCAGAGAACCCTGAAAGCACCACTACCACCACGGTGGTTGGCGGTCCCACAACAACTGTGAAGGGTGCAACCACAACCACTCTGAAACCAGCGTCAACAACTTTGCCTCCACCAGCTGGAGGAGTCGGAAGTTCACGTACCGCAGCAGTAACGACGACCACTGTGCCTGCAGAAGCTGTGAATCCTGTAACCGGATTACCGGATGGTCAAACAATCCTTCCTGGTCGTAAAGATGGGCTCATCTACTTACTTGGCCCTGCTGAGGCAACCGGAGAAGTGTTTTCGAATGATTCTTCTGCGCAAGTAGACGCTGGTGCGTGGGTAGTAGTCGCAAAACTCCGCAGCGGTGCTGCCGGTGCTGATGTGTGGAATGCACTCTCAACAAAGTGTTTTGCCGGTGGTGCTGATTGTCCTACAAAAGCAATCGCCATCATTCTTGACGGCGAAGTAATTTCAGCACCAACAGTGCAGACGCCAACATTTGATAACGGCAGTGTCCAAATCAGCGGCTCGTTCTCTGAAACAGAAGCAAAAGATCTAGCACGCGTGCTGCAGTTTGGTGCTGTGCCTGTGAAGTTTGAAACCCCAACAGTGCAGACCGTGTCCGCCTCGCTCGGCGAAGATTCATTGCGCGCAGCAGTGATTTCTGGACTATTCGGACTCTTGCTCGTCCTGCTGTTCCTTTTGTTTTATTACCGTCTTCTGGCCATCGTTGTTGTTGGCGGACTCGGAGTATCAGGCCTGTTGCTTTGGAGCGTTATCTCTTGGCTCTCAAAGACGAATGGATTAGCTCTGACTTTGTCTGGTGCGGCCGGAATCATTGTGTCCGTCGGTGTCACGGTTGACTCGTATGTGGTGTTCTTTGAAAAACTCAAAGATGACGTACAGCAGGGACGTACGTTGCGAAATTCCGCGGCACGTGGTTTTGATCGTGCATGGCGCACCATTTTGGTAGCTGACACGGTGTCTCTCATTGGTGCTGTTGTGTTGTGGCAACTTACGGTTGGATCTGTTCGTGGATTCGCCTTCTTCCTAGGTCTATCCACACTGTCTGACATGATCGTGTCCTACTTCTTTGCTCGGCCAGCAGTGCTTCTGTTGGCGAAAACGAAGTTGTTTAACAGGGGACGGGTGCTTGGTGTTGCCAAGGCCAAAATTTCAGAGGCGGTGGCGTAATGGCTGGTGGAATGTCACGTTTATTCCGTGGTGAAACAACAATCAACTTTTTTGGCCGGCGCAATATTGGGTTTATTGCATCAGGTTTGCTTCTCATTGTCACAGTTGGCTCGTTGTTTACGCAGGGCTTGAATCTCGGTATCGACTTCAAGGGCGGTGTCGCTTTTGAAGTGCCCGTAGCTGGCACCATGTCCGAAGCGAAAGCGAAAGAAATTCTCTCGGCAAACAAGGTCGAAACCGATAACGCAAAGATTCAAACTTTGACATCAGGGTCTACAGAACGTATTCGTATTCAGCTGGGTGACCTGCCTGTCGAGACTCGTACCACACTTCAAGAAGCATTGGCCAAGGCAGCTAACGCAACGGTGAACGACGTCAGTGTGGCTACTGTTAGCTCAACCTGGGGTCGCAACATCACGGTCAAGGCCATCAATGCTTTGTTGGTTTTCTTCCTGATCGTTTCGTTGTTTATTGCTTGGCGATTCGAATGGCGAATGGCGTTGTCGGCAATTGCAGCAATGGTTCATGACGTCGGAATTAGCGTTGGTGTGTATTCAGTTTTTAAACTTGAGGTAACTCCGGCAACTGTCGTGGCGTTCCTCACCATCCTCGGATTCTCGTTGTATGACACCATTGTTGTGTTCGACAAAGTTCATGAAAACAATGAACGTTTCAGCGGTTCGAAAGTGTCTTACGGCGACATTGTCAACGTGTCTATGAACCAGGTTCTGATGCGTTCTCTGAATACCTCAATTGCGGCATTGCTTCCAGTGCTCAGCTTGCTCGTGCTCGGCTCTGGTCTATTGGGCGCCATTGCTCTCCGCGAGTTCGCTTTGGCTCTTCTCGTGGGTCTTGCAACCGGTGCGTACTCGTCAATCTTTATCGCGACCCCTCTGGTTGGCATCCTGAAGGAACGCTCAGACCAATATCGCTCGATGAGGGGCCACTTGTCTCTTGGGGTTGACATGGTTCACCTCATGCAAACCGGCACTCCAGTTGGTCGCCGTGCAGCAGCTAGGGCAGCCACCGAGGCAAGCCAGGGTGTTATTCCAGCCCCCGTGGCCGTTGAAACCCTTTTGACTCACCCACCGCGCCCACGAAAGAAGTCTCGTCGCTAACCTTTGACCATGGGTACTGCCGATCGAGTTCTTCCTTGGAGACGTCAGCAGAACGCGCCCATCGAAGAGTTGGCTCCGCTGCTAACAGCTTTCCGCAGTCGCCATCCGAAGGCGTCTGTCGCCATGGTGAACAGGGCCTATGAAGTAGCGCGCGTTGCTCACACCAATCAGATGCGTTCCTCTGGCGAGGCGTATATCAACCATCCCATCGCGGTCGCACGCATTGTTGCTGATATTGGTCTCGATGAAGTGTCGTTGGCAGCTGCTCTCCTGCACGATGCGGTCGAAGATACTGAAATCACTCTCGAAGATGTCCAGCGTAATTTCGGTGACGAAGTTGCGATGCTTGTTGATGGAGTCACCAAACTAGAACGTCTGCAGTTTGATTCACGTGAAGCACAACAAGCCGCCACGATGCGCAAGATGCTTGTGGCTATGGCAAAAGACATGCGAGTGCTAATCATCAAACTCGCAGACCGTTTGCACAACATGAGAACCCTGGCCGGTGTCCCGCTTGAAAAGCAACAGCGCACGGCACAGGAAACACTTGATATTTATGCACCGCTCGCACATCGCATGGGAATGCAAGAAGTAAAACAACAACTTGAAGACTTGTCGTTTGCTGCGCTGTATCCGAAGCGTTTCGCTGAGTTGGATCACTTAGTCTCCACAAGAACTCCGGAACGTGACTTGTATTTAGCGAAAGCAATTGCAGAAGTGTCGGCGCGCTTGTCGGAAGTAAATATTGAAGCCCAGGTGACTGGGCGCGGGAAGCATCTATGGAGCATCTACGAAAAGATGGTCCAGAAAGATCGCGACTTCGATGACATCTTCGACCTAGTCGCTATTCGAATTGTTGTCGACAGTGTTCGTGATTGTTATGGCGCACTCGGTTGTTTGCATGGGAAATGGAGACCGGTTGTTGGGCGCTTCAAGGATTACATCGCCATGCCGAAGTTCAACCTGTATCAGTCACTGCACACAACAGTGATTGGCCCAGGTGGTCGTGCTCTAGAGGTGCAGATTCGAACACAGGAGATGCACGAACGGGCCGAACGCGGTGTTGCGGCCCACTTTGCATACAAAGAGGGCACAGATACGAATGATTCTGATTGGCTGAACCGAATTATAGATTGGCAATCAGAGATTTCTGACCCTGGCGAATTCATGGCCGACCTGAAGAACGATCTTGAACAAGAAGAAGTTTTCGTTTTCACACCAAAGGGCAGGGTAATTACATTGCCCATCAACTCAACGCCAGTGGACTTTGCATACACAGTGCATACAGAAGTCGGTCACTCGTGTGTTGGTGCGCGAGTGAATGGCCGGCTCGTGTCTCTTGACTCCACTTTGGTGTCTGGAGACTCGTGTGAAATTTTCACATCCAATGTTGAAGGTGCGGGCCCTTCACGCGACTGGTTGGGTTTTGTTCAGTCGCCTCGGGCAAAGAACAAGATCAAAAACTGGTTTACACGTGAACGCCGTGAAGACATGGTCGAATCCGGCCGCGATGACCTGACTGC
>CAMDLK010000104.1 GCA_945901725.1 Bifidobacterium breve
GACTCTTTTGCGTGATAGCTCGACCGAGTAAGAGGACTTGACTCCACATGCCCTATACCTAGCGACTCCCCTACGCGCTTGTACGAATCAAACACTGCAGGTTCTACCCAGCGAGAAACAGGCAAATGATGCGAGGTAGGGCGAAGGTACTGGCCAATTGTCACAATGTCGACTCCGATTGCAGCAAGGTCGGCAAGAACTCCAAACACTTCATCATCGGTCTCGCCCATTCCCACGATGAGACCCGACTTCACAGTGAGACCGTGCGCCTTTGCCCGCGACAATACCGACAAGCTGCGCGCGTACCCAGCCGACGGCCGCACTGCGCGTTGTAAACGAGGCACAGTTTCCACGTTGTGATTCAGAACATCTGGTGCGGCATCCAAAATAATGTCAAGTGACGCTGTTCCTCGTGCATCAGAGATAAGTGTTTCTACTTGAATTGAATAATCAAGATCCTTGATTGCTGCAACACACTGTGCAATATGCCCCATGCCTTCGTCGGCCAAATCATCACGCGCCACCATGGTCAGCACCACATACGACAACTTCATCTCAGCAACTGCAGCTGCAATTCGTGCAGGCTCATCAGCATCTGGTGCCTGGGGCTTATTGGTGTCAATGAGGCAGAACCCACATGCTCGTGTGCAACGCTCACCAAGCACCATGAATGTTGCGGTTCCATCGCTCCAGCATTCAGACAAGTTGGGGCAACCAGCTTCTTCGCACACTGTCACCAACGAATGGTCACGCAAGGTCTTTTTGACATCCATAACTTCAGGGCCGAGTGAAACTCGTGGTCGAATCCAATCAGGTTTACGTTCTGACAACTCAATGGCATCTTCCACGCCTGCGCGAGCAAGCCTGCTTAACATCCGCACTGGCGCTCCGGGGCCTTCTCCTCGCGAGAATGCCGACAAATCCTCTGGTGTGTGTTTCCACGCAATGTCTTGACGTTCTGCAACGGCACCGCCCCATGCTTTGGCTGCATGCATAGTCACCACATCAACCATTTGCTTCATGGTCATATCAATGCCTTCGGCAGCAATTGATGTAACCGGGTACTCCGCAATGCCACACGGAACAATGTTGGTTGTCATGTACTCAAGATCAGTATGAACGTTGATGGCAAACCCGTGCATCGTGCGACCACGACCAACGCGAACACCAATGGCACAAATCTTGCGCGGTGTTGCAGTGTCAACATCAAGCCATACGCCGGGATAACCATCAAATCGGGCCGCATTGGTAAGCCCAATTTCATGCAATGCATCAAGAACAACTTGCTCAACTGCATGTACATACGCCGGCGAATCTGGCGGAGTGTCAGTGCCGTTCTTTCCTTGCAATGTCAATAATGGATAACCAACCAACTGTCCTGGCCCGTGATAGGTGATGTCTCCCCCACGCTTCACGGCTACATAATCTGCACCGACTGCAGCAGGATCACAACGCAAGTTTTTTTCTAAATCAGCTGATGGGCCGTAGGTGAATACGTGAGGGTGCTCGAGCAGTAGCAAACGATTATCTGTTCCGTGACGGAATATTGAATCTTGAATTGCTAACGCATCGGTGTACGGAACTGATCCAAGCCACCGAACATGTAACGGCGAAGTGCTGTTAGTCATTGGCACACTGCGCTCCGATTGGTCTTTAGACCTCGGACGACCAGTCGCGAGTTTCCAAGATCAGTTTGACGCGTGACAAGAAGCCGGCTGCATACGCACCATCGAAGGCACGATGATCCCATGCCATTGCCAAGTTGCCCACAGGATGAATGGCGATACTTTCGCTGAATCCAGGAACTTCAATAACTACTGGCTTCTTTGAAATTGCATCGGTCGACAAAATTGCAACTTGCGGCTGATTGATAACCGGCATGGTCAAAACAGAACCTGCAGAACCATTGTTTGAGATTGTGAATGTGCCACCCGAGATTTCATCAGGAGTCAAATGACGACTGCGTGTGCGTGTAGCGAGGTCATTGATCTCACGTGACAAGGCGCGAAGACGCTTGCCCTCTGCATCACGAACTACCGGTACAAGAAGTCCCTGGTAATCAAGGTCAACTGCAATACCCAGGTCAACATAGCGATGAACAATGAGTTCATTGTCTCCAACTGATGAGTTCATGTGTGGGAAGTCTGCCAATGCATCAACAACTGCACGCGCAATGAACGGCAAGTAGGTAAGGCTGAAGCCTTCTTGTGCTTTGAATTCTTCCTTGACGCGAAGTCGAGTGACATCGACATTTGCATAGTCAACTTCGACAACGCTGAGAACATGAGGACTAATGGCTTGACTAGCCACCATGTGGGCACCTGTCGCTTGACGAATCTTTGACAACGCAACAACTTCGTCGCGAGCTCCGGCAACTGCCCTCGGTGCAGCGGCACGTTGTGGCGCACTTGCTGTTGGTGCTACCGCTGCGGCAGGTGCAGGTGCAGGTGCACTTGTTGTACCGCCGCGGGAAATCGCAGCGAGAACGTCATCACGCGTGATGCGGCCACCAGGACCAGTACCTGTAATTGATGCGGCGTTGAGATTGTTCTCTGCAATCAGCTTGCGCACCACTGGCGACAACACGGCCGAACTTTCACTTGAAGTTGCTGCGGGCGCAGGTGTTGGTGTGGGTGCTGACGCAGGAACCGGAGGGGCTTCTGCAGCGACTGTCGCTGAAGGCGGTGGTGGCGCTGAGACGTTCGAGCTTGCGAGAGTCGAAGTGACGACAGCCGCCGAAGCGGCAGGAGCTGCGGCGGCAGGAGCGGCAGATGCGTCGCCGACAACGGCGATGACGGTGCCGACAGGAACGGTGTCCCCTTCGGCTACACGAATCTCAGTGAGAACACCAGAAATTGGCGATGGAACTTCGGTATCAACTTTGTCTGTGGACACTTCGAAAAGTGGTTCGTCAAGTGCAACACTGTCGCCGACTTTCTTGAACCATTTCGTAATGGTTCCTTCGGTAACTGTTTCGCCAAGTTGAGGAAGTGTGATCTCTGCCATTTTGTGTGTGTCCTGATTGTTACGCGTTGATACTTCGGCCGGTAAGCGACATCACAGTCTCGCCGAATAGTTCGGAAAGGCTCGGATGTGGCTGAATGAAATGAGCAATTTCTTCTACTGTTGCTTCCCAGTTCACGGCCAAGTAACCGCCCGAGAGTTGTTCTGTGACCCATGGTCCAACCATGTGTACTCCGAGAACTTGACCAGCAGTGCCATCTGGATTTTTCTTTGCGATGATTTTCACTAGACCGTCAGTTTCGCCAATGATCATTGCGCGACTGTTCGCACGGAACTGATGTTTTGCAACAACAACGTCGTATCCAGCAGCTTTTGCGGCTTCTTCGCCAGGGCCAGCCCATGCAACTTCAGGGCTGCAATAAATTGCCCAGGGAACACGGTCGTAATCAACAGGAATTGCTGTTTCGCCAAGTACTTGTTTCACCACGAGAATTGCTTCTGCATATGCAACGTGAGCAAGTTGTGGTGTGTTGATGAGGTCACCAACTGCGTACACATTTGCGACATTGGTGCGACAGTATGCATCTACTTCTACAAATCCGCGATCGCTCACTGCAACCTTGGTATTCGCAAGTCCCAATTGATCCGTAAACGGACGACGTCCGACAGACACGATGACTGCATCAACTTCAAGCGTCTCGCCTTCACCGAATGAAACGACTGTCGACCCACTGCCTGTTGGTTTGTGACCCGTAACTGCAACGCCAGTTTTGATTGCGATCTTCTTCTTTCCGAACGAACGCACCACAACATTTGCAAGGTCGGCGTCAAGGCCAGGAAGAATCTTTGGCAAGCCCT
>CAMDLK010000105.1 GCA_945901725.1 Bifidobacterium breve
CGCAGAATTTCATCAGCAGGAATTCCGAGGATGTTTTCAATTTCTGCCGCATAACGATCTGGGTCAGCTGCTGGCAGGTCAATCTTGTTTAACGCCGCAACTATTTCGAGATTGTGTTCGAGTGCGAGATAACAGTTGGCAAGGGTCTGCGCTTCAATTCCCTGTGCGGCGTCGACCACCAAGACAACGCCTTCACATGCGGCGAGCGAACGACTTACTTCGTACCCAAAGTCAACGTGACCAGGGGTGTCAATAAGGTGGAAGGTGTGACCTTTCCAGGGCACGCGCACATTCTGGGCCTTGATGGTGATGCCGCGTTCACGCTCGAGATCCATTGAATCGAGATACTGGGCGCGCATCTCACGGGCGTCGACTGCCCCGGTTAATTCGAGTATGCGGTCTGAAAGAGTGGACTTACCGTGATCAATATGGGCAATGATCGAGAAATTCCGAATTTTGGCAAGGTCCATGAGCAAAGGAAAGCCTACCCCTAGGCGGTTGGGGACGGGGGTGTGTGGCGATAGCCTTTCAAGCCATGGCAAATATTAAGAGCCAAAAAAAGCGCATTCTTACCAACGCAAAAGCTCAAGACCGCAACAAAGCAGTCAAGAGCGAATTGCGCACCCGTATTCGTACAGCGACAGCAAGTCTCGGCACACCTGAAGGTGAAGCCGATATTCGTCTTGCTATCAAACGAATCGATATGGCAGCAGCCAAGGGAATCATTCATCCCAACTCAGCTGCACGTCGCAAGAGTCGCCTCATGCGACAAGCAAACGCCGCTAAGTAACTTTTACCGCTTAGCGCTTAACAAACGAACGTTTCACCGGTGCTCCGCCTAAGCGAGCCAACCGAGCAACAAGTACTTCCATTACCAATTCTGGCTCCCAGTCTTTGCCTCCGCGTAGATCAACGTCTGCCGTTGCTAGCAATGAAATAGCGCGCGAGATTCCGGCACTGCCAAGCCGCTGATATTGCTCGAGCACTTTCTTTGCTGTGAATTCTTTTCCACCCAGAATGGCGACAGCATCTGCGGCACTACGGACTCCCCTGCCATCGATCTTCATCATTTGGGCATAACGGTTCGACAACAAAGCCAAGATGAGAAACTGTTTTGAATCACCATCGTTCATCATGCGGTGCAACATGACAAGGGCCTTCTTTACATCGCCCCCATCAATGGCATCAGTGAGATCCCACGGGGCCACACTGCCTGCCTCGCCGAGAAACACCTCAATGTCTGACCGCGACAACTTGGCGCCTTCGCCATATGTAGAAGTGAGGGTTGCGAGAAGACCCGCAAGCCGGCCCTGATCGCCACCAAACCACGTGGCAATAAGTCGTGATGCGTCTGCCGAGTACTGAAATCCTGCTTCGATCAGATGCGATTCCACCCATTCGATGCGATCTTTTTGATTGCTGACTGCAGCAGCGCCAATTGTTTCGGCTTTGACGCGCTTGCAGGCATCAGCAATGGCCTTAGGAATTCGACCTGTAACCGTGATGATGAAATCAACTTCAAAGATCACTGCATCAATTGCAGCAACCAATGTGTCAGCAAATTCACCTTTTAAATCTTGCAAGTGCCGCATGACGACAACTTTTTTCTCCATGAACAGCGACATGGTGGTGAGAGCATCAACAACTGGAGCAATTGTGAAGTTGCCTTCAGAGCAATCGAAATCGTCGACCATTATGGACCTGTCCGCGTCGCCAACCAATCGGTCAACGAGCGTTGAGAGCTCCAGCCCGATGAGTATTTCATCGCCAGAAATTAGGTACACAGCCACGCGTACTACCTTGCCACATCAGTGCGTCACGCCACTGTTCGACGCCACCGATGGCATATCCCGCCAGCCACACATAGCCACAAACCGACGTTGAATAAGCCATGCGGAGACACTTCTGAACAGAACCGTGCAACCCCGGCCACCCAGGCAACAGGAACTGTCATTGCCCACGACACCAAGGGCACAAGTGGTGTGATCAAGCTTGCAAGAAGTGCAAGAGGAAGACCCACCATCATCACCATTCCTGCCACCCACAACGCCAAGGGGTTAGCAACGAGCGACACGACTGGCACATACCCGAAGATGAAAAGCGAAACGGGCATTGTGCCAACTTGAGCCGCCAATGTCGATGCAAGCATTCCGTGCCGGCCAATGATGTTCCCGAGCCGTGCCGA
This sequence comes from Bifidobacterium breve, assembly GCA_945901725.1. Classification (GTDB taxonomy): domain Bacteria; phylum Actinomycetota; class Acidimicrobiia; order Acidimicrobiales; family Ilumatobacteraceae; genus UBA2093. Next base: position 2,186 of record CAMDLK010000105.1, read on the forward strand.
TAGCCATGCGAGACCAGCGGTGGCACCAACTGAAAGTGCGAACCCAACGCTCCACGCCAACATCGGGTCAATCAATAACAACATAATCACCGTTGATGCAAGAATTGTTCGAGCATTCATTGAGGTTCCTGATGCTGCATTCACTGCAACTAGGCCGGCCATAACTGCTGCACGCAATACCGACGGTTCTGCACGCGTGAGCAACACGAACCACGCAAGAATGAATAGCACTGCGATGAAGCGACTATTGCGACGTAATCGACGCAGTAATGGAGACAATGCTGCCAATAGGTACGCAACGTTCTGGCCGGAGACCGCGCATAGATGAGATAAACCACTTGCTCTGAATTGATTCACCATTTCTCGTGACTGATCGCGGTCATCACCAATGACTAACCCCGCAAAGAGCGATTGCAAGCTGTACGGCATTAATGCAACGCCCTCGCGAAGTGCAACGCGCATACGGTTAGCTGCACGCACGGCTATTGAACCTTCTGAAAACTCTTCCGACACCGACTGCACAGTCATTCGTCCCACGACATGCGTTATGCGGTCATACCTGCTGTACGGTCCCGATGTTTTCGCACATGTCCCCTTCACTGCAACTTGTTCTCCCGCTAACCGATTCGCAAGATGTGCTCCTGGTGCACCGTGTGCAATCACCCGATATCGCTTACCGTGCAACTGCACAACAACCCCAACGCCGTGACCGACCCACGTAGGGTCTGTGCGCACTGTTGCGGTGCCAGAACATGGGCCATCAATGACTACGACTTCTCGCCAAGCAGATGCACCGCCAACAAGACCCACTGTGCCGACAATCAACATCATCAGCAAGGACACGTGCCAGCGTCGAAAACGCCACCAATAGACAGATAGCAATAACAGTGCGAAACAACTGGCACTACGCAATACGCCAAGACCAGGAATGTGCTCCCCCGCTATCACTGATACCCACATCACAGTCGCAAGCCATGTAAGCCCAACGGACGCCGAGACACCATGGCTCACTTCGTCAGGCGCGGCATCGTACGATTGACCTGTGGCATCAACTTCATCATCAGGCGGACGGTTCATGTTGCCTGGCGGAGTTGCATCTACCCGCCGATCCATTAAGCGGCGTGGCGGCCTCATGGCCATCGGTTGTGCCGTGGGACTGTGGTTGCTCGGTGTTGTGATCTCTTGGATTGTCTCTGGACCAAAAGGCGGTTCGGTGGCATTCGTGCTGATGGTGATGGCTCTTCCCGTTATGCCAATACTCGGCATGCCATCAGCAGGTGGAACTACGCGCCTGTTAGTAGCTATTGCGAGCAGTGCTGTGGTGTGGTGGTTTCTTGGTCAAGTAGTTGCTGGACGAGTGACAAAACGTCCTGTCGTTGGCTGGCGTGAATGGTTACGCGAATTTTTAGTGGTGGGACTCGGACTGTGGATTGGAGCAGCAGGTGGATTGTTGCTTGGCGTTCTTGTTCTCGGTGCGTTCTAACTACACCGTCACCTGATCGCGTATAGCCG
>CAMDLK010000106.1 GCA_945901725.1 Bifidobacterium breve
CATTCTTGGGAATCGGGTTCTTCGTAAAGAAGATCCAAAGTTTCTTACAACTGGTGGCGTATACGTCGATGACCTACTTGATGAACCGGCACTTATTGGTGCGCTTCATGTCACGTATGTTCGCAGCACTGTTGCACACGGACTCATTACATCGATTAACACTTCTGATGCTGCAACCATGCCGGGCATCGTTGCAGTATTCACAGGTAAAGACCTCGGACTTGAATTCGTGCCATCTGCATACAACCCCGCAGCCACGCGCACACTTCTTGCTACGGACAAAGTGCGCTTTGTTGGTGAACCAGTTGTAGCCATTGTCAGCCAAACCCGTGAAGAAGGCGAAGACGCAATTGATGCAGTCATCATCGACTACGACGTGCTTCCAGCACTTATTGATCTTGAAGAAGCAATGGCCAGCACAACCTTGTTGTACGAGGCATGCGGAAGCAACGTTGTTTTTGATTCAATGGTCCTCGGACTGCCTGACAACACCGGTGATGCATACTTCGCCGACTGTGAAGTTGTAGCCAAAGGTCGCTTCATTAACCAGCGCGTTGCACCATGCCCACTCGAAGTTCGTGGTGCTGCTGCAGCATGGGGCAAAGATGGTCGCCTCACACAATGGCTCTCAACTCAGCACGCACAGGGTGCAGTTGCACCACTTGCCGCTACAAACGGTGTTGACCCAAGCATGGTTCATGTCAAGACTCCAGATGTTGGTGGCGGATTCGGTGCAAAGATCGGCGCCTACCCTGAAGAGCTCTTGTTGGGTGTCATTGCAAAGCGCGTTGGTACTCCAGTTCGCTGGCGTGAAACTCGCAGTGAGTCAATGGTTGGTCTTGGTCATGGCCGTGCACAATTGCAGTACGTCACCATTGGTGGCAAGCGCGACGGCACAGTTACTCACTATCAATTCTGGGCTATTCAAGACTCAGGTTCATGGGTTGACATGGGAACCATCCTTGCTCCATTCATGACACGTCCAATGTCGTCTGGCGTCTATGCCATTCCAAACATCGAATGCCGCACAACATCAGTGGTTACAAACACAACGCCAACAGTGGCGTATCGCGGTGCTGGCCGACCAGAGGCAACAGCAGCCATCGAACGTGCAATGGACATTTTTGCTCTTGAAGTTGGCATGGATCCAGTGGAAGTACGTCGTAAGAACCTCATTCCTAAGTTCCTCTCGCCGCACACAACAGTTATCGGTCAGACCTACGACGTTGGTGACTATGAGACCTCATTGAATAAAGTCCTAGAAGCTGCTGATTACAAGGGCTGGCGTGCAAAGCAGAAAGCAGCACGCGATAGCGGCGCAACAAAGCAAATCGGCATCGGCGTCAGTGTCTATGTTGAAATCACTGGTGGCGTTGGCAACGGCGAATCAGCAAAAGTTGAAATCCAAGACAACGGTCACGCTCTTATTTACACCGGCACCTCGCCACACGGACAGGGCCATGCAACCTCATGGGCAATGCTTGCCAATGAACAAACTGGTATCCCCATTGAAAACATTGAATTGGTATGGGGCGACACAGACCTTGTGCCAATTGGTACCGGAACAATGGGATCACGCTCATTGCAACAGGGCGGTAACGCTGTGTTCGCAGTTGCTGCCGAATTGGTGAACAAGGCAAAGTCAGTTGCTGCTCGTTTGCTTGAAGCAAGCGAAGAAGACATCGTTCTTGACAAAGACTCCGGAAGCTTCCATGTTGCAGGTACTCCAGCAGTAGCCAAGACCTGGGCGGAACTTGCACTGGCTGAAAAGCAATCAGGCGGACTTGTTCATTCTGATGTCATCAATGTTGCTGGCGCTACGTTCCCATTCGGAGCCCACGTTGCGGTTGTTGAAGTTGACGTTGAAACGGGCAAAGTTACTCACATTGCCCACACAGCGTGTGATGATGCTGGAAAAGTACTGAACCCAATGTTGCTTGAAGGTCAAATTCACGGCGGTGTTGCACAAGGTGCCGCACAAGCGCTTCTTGAAGAAGTGTCGTATGACCCAGATGGCAACCCCATCACATCAAACCTCGCTGATTATGCATTCATCTCGGCTGCAGAACTCCCAAGCGTCACTGTTGTACACATGGAAACACCAACTCCTGTCAACTTGATTGGCGCAAAGGGAATCGGCGAATCCGGCACCATCGGAGCTACGCCGGCAGTGCAGTCAGCTGTTGTTGATGCTGTATCTCATTTCGGTGTCAAGCACATCGACATGCCAACCACCGCTGAAAAGGTGTGGGCTGCAATTCAGTCCGCACGATAACCAACTACTACTTACAAAGAACTACACACAAAGGAACCCATCATGAAGGTCACAATTACCGTCAACGGAACCACACACGAAAGTGATGTTGAACCACGCACCCTGCTTGTTCAGTACGTGCGCGAATCACTCGGCCTCACTGGCACCAACATTGGTTGCGACACCTCTAGTTGTGGCGCGTGCTCATTGCACCTAAACGGTGAATCAGTAAAGAGTTGCACTGTCCTTGCTGTTCAGGCAGACGGTGGCTCAGTCACAACAATTGAAGGACTCGCCAAAGACGGCGTCATGCACCCAATGCAGCAAGCATTCATGGAGAACCATGGTTTGCAGTGCGGTTATTGCACACCTGGCATGGTCATGGCAGCGATTGGCCTTTTGAACGAGAACCCATCTCCGACAGAAGAGCAAGTTCGTATTGGTCTTGAAGGCAACCTGTGCCGCTGCACCGGTTATCACAACATCGTCAAGTCGGTGCTCGCATGCGCCAACAACAAGTAAGTCGGAGACACTCATGATTCCTGCACCATTCGATTACAAGCGCGCATCATCTGCCGCTGAAGCAATCTCCCTAGTTAGAGAATACGGCGAAGACGCAAAGTTCCTTGCTGGTGGACATAGTTTGTTGCCACTGATGAAGTTGCGCCTTGCGCAACCAGCAGTGCTTATTGACATTGCCCGCATTCAAGACTTGTCATACATCCGTGATGCGGGTAGCCACATTGCTATTGGTGCGATGACACGCCACATGGATGTTGAGAAATCACCAATCCTTGCCGAACATGTTCCCCTGTTGGCATTTGCAGCAAGCCATGTTGGCGATCCTCAGGTACGCCATCGCGGCACCATCGGTGGTTCTATTGCACACGCAGACTCAGCATCTGACTTGCCTGCAACAACATTGGCGCTAGGTGCAACCTACGTTGTGCAAGGCCCGAACGGCACACGTGAAATTGCAGCAGCTGATTTCTATGTTGGTTTTCTTGAATCAGCACTTGCTCCTGACGAAATGCTCACAGAGATTCGCGTTCCAAAAATGAACGGCGCAACATGGGGCTTCCAGAAGTTCAACCGTCGTGCTCAAGACTGGGCAATTGTCGGTGTGGCTGCATGGAAGCGCGGCACAGAATCCGGTGTTGGCCTTGTCAACATGGGATCAGTTCCCATTTTGGCAACAAGCGTTGCGAAAGCAATTGCAGGCGGAGCAAGCGTCAGTGATGCAGCCAAACTTGCCGGTGCAGAAGCAGAACCACAATCAGACCTCAATGCAAGCGCGGAGTACCGCGTTCACCTTGCAGAGGTTTTGGTGCGCCGAGCGCTCGAGTCAACTAGCAAATAGTTCACGCGGATAACCCGTGGAGAG
>CAMDLK010000107.1 GCA_945901725.1 Bifidobacterium breve
GTGACAAAGCGCCCGAAGTGCTGATTCAACAATTGGGAATGATTCGAGAATTGCTCGATGTTCTCGGAGTCGTGTGGTGGGAAAAGGCAGGCTTTGAAGGTGACGATTTAATAGCGACCGTCGCAGAACATGCCGAGAAATCTGGTCAAGATCTGATTGTTGTTACGGGTGACCGAGACAGTTACCAACTTGTACGCGACCCTCACATTCGAGTGTTGTACAACAAGCGAGGTGTCAGTGATTACGCCTTGTACAACGAAGCAGGAATTTTAGAGAGGACAGGCGTTACGCCCGCTCAATATGCCGACTATGCAGCTTTACGTGGAGACCCAAGCGACAACCTCGCGGGAATTCCGGGAGTCGGTGAAAAGACCGCAGCAAAGTTGATCAATCAATACGGCGATATTGATGGCGTGGTTGCGGCGGCAGAAGCTCAGACACCAAAGCTCAAGGCTGGTCTCTTAGAGCACGGCGAGCGCGTGAAACGTAATGCGGAAATGATGATTCTTCGTCGTGATGTTCCGCTTGAGGTGAATCTGAACGAATTAGCTCCACATCCAGACATGGCAGGCGCTGCGCGAATGTTTGAGTTCTTGGAATTCAAAACAATGGCTAAACGGCTGTCAGACATTGCGAAGTCATTGAATTGGGAGACGCGGGGAGAAGCTGCACCAGTGGTGGCGGGAGTCGTTATTCCCGAATCAAATGAAGTGCTTGGACAAGTTGTGGTTGCGGAGTCTGTCAACGATGCCGCAAAAGAGTTGGGCAAGCTTCAATCGTTTGTAATCGCAGCACACTTCGACGGAGACCCTGGACGTTCTCGCGTTACTGGTGTAGCAGTAGTGACTGACAAGGCCACCGGTTCTGTGATCTATATGACGCGCGAGATCTTCCTCGACAACGCGGTGGTGTCTGTGCTTAACTCCGGCAAGCCAATCATTTGTCATGATGCGAAACCGTTAATGCGCATGCTGCTCGAAGACTCTGTAGATCTTCAGTATTTATCTCTAGACACTGCCATTGCGTCCTACCTTGTTAATCCATCTCGGTCTAGCTATTCGTTAGCGGCGGTCTCAGTCGACGTATTAGGGCGTGAACCATCAACATCCTCAGAGTCTGACGGTCAGTTTGATTTTGGAGGTACGGATGATTCTGTGAGGTCATGTGCTGAGGCTGCGTTTTTTACCTCACTTCTCGCTCCTGTCATTACGCAACAGTTGGAAACAATCCATAACCAATCGTTGTATGCGGATATTGAGAACCCACTGGTTCGTGTTCTTGCGAAAATGGAGCATGTGGGCATCGCTGTTGACAGAATAGAACTTGAAAGTATTCGCGATCGATTGACTGCTGAGACTGTTGAACTGACGCAAAAATTGCACGACATAGCGGGACGAACTTTTAATCTCAATTCACCTACGCAATTGCGAGAAATCCTTTATACCGAACGTGGGCTTGCTCCAGGGAAGAAGACCAAGACAGGTTTCAGTACGGATGCGGCAACCTTGGAAAAGATTCGTGACCAGTGGCCAGAGTTCATTGATCCACTACTTCGTTATCGCGAAGTAGAAAAATTGCGTTCAACATACGGCGAAGGTCTGCTCGGTGAAGTTGCCGCTGATAGTCGTATCCACGCAACGTTTAATCAGACGGTGGCGCGAACGGGTCGACTCAGTAGTGACAAACCAAACTTGCATAACATTCCGGTGCGCACAGATGAGGGTCGAGTTTTTCGAACTGCTTTCGTCTCAAAAGAGGGATGTTCACTTCTCGTCGCTGACTACAACCAAATCGAGCTCCGGTGCATTGCCCATCTCGCTAATGATCCAGGTCTCGTTGGCGCGTTCGCCGCTGGGCAAGATATTCACCAAGCAACCGCAGCCCGAGTTTTTGGGGTGCGCGCTGAAGACGTGACCCATGACCAACGGTCGAAAGCAAAGATGGTCTCGTATGGACTCGCGTACGGCATGGAGGCCTACGGACTGAGTCAACGTCTGGCGATTGGGGTCGATGAAGCCTCAGGAATCTTGAATGCCTATTTCGCTGCCTTCCCAAATGTGAAGCAATACATGGATGATGCGATTCATACTGCTCGCCAGACTGGGTACACAGAAACTTTGTTCGGTCGTCGTAGGCAGATACCTGAATTGTTGAGCGACAACTTCAGGGTTCGTCAAGCAGGTGAGCGTCAAGCTATGAACGCCGCGATTCAAGGTCTAGCCGCCGACATTTTCAAAATTGCTCTAGTGCGGATTGATGCACTGCTTGAAAAGGGAAATTTCGAGTCACGAATCGTCTTGCAAGTGCATGACGAAGTAATTGTCGAAGTTGTTGATAGCGAACGCGAAGTTGTGGGACCGCTGGTTCTCGACACAATGCGTGGTGCTGCTGAATTGAGTGTTCCATTTGAAGTTCATGCTGCATGGGGCGCAACATGGGCTGCTGCAAAAGGCTGATCTTCGATGCCAACTGATTCGATTGGGGAGCATTGGTTCGAACCACTTGCAGCACATATGGGGCCGGCGTATCTGCGCTACTCATTCACTAAGGGCACCGTAAACGAAATCGATTTCATAGTTCGTCAGTTGGATGTAAAGCCGGGCGCACGAATTCTGGATGTCGGTTGTGGACCAGGACGGCATTCCCACGAGTTGGCGCGTCGCGGTTTTTTGGTCCATGGAATCGATATCAGTCAAGCCTTCGTCGATTTGGCGACGTCCAATGCCCCAGACGGTTCCTCATTTGAGCGCATGGATGCACGCGCAATGACATTTGACAACGAGTTCGATGTTGCGATTTGTCTATGTCAAGGAGCCTTTGGTCTCATGACTGCCGGCGGTCATGACATTGACGTCTTGACTGGCATTCATAGAGCCCTGAAACCGACTGGAACCCTTGCCCTCTCAGCGTTCAATGCCTATTTTGCGGTGAAGTACTTCGATGAAGCTGTATTCGATGCGGACAGCGGCGTCAACCATGAAAAGACCGAGGTTCGTAATCAGAATGGGGAGGTGCTCGGGGCTGACCTTTGGACTGGTTGCTACACGCCCCGTGAACTGCGGTTAATGCTGGAAAAAGCCAAAATGAACGTTCGGGATATTTTCAGTGTTGACCCTGGCGCCTATGCCGATGCCGTGCCGTCCTTAGAGACTTCTGAGTATCTGGTGATAGCGTTTCCTTCGCCTTCCCAACCCGAAGGCGCCTGTTAACGCAGGCTCACCGATACAACTACCTATCCCTTTCGAAAGATCAATTCCTTGTCCGATACCAACATCACTTCCGCAGCCATGGGCACCTTTGACGCGGAAAACAATTACACGCCACGACAAATC
>CAMDLK010000108.1 GCA_945901725.1 Bifidobacterium breve
GGGATTGTGTATTTCCGTTTTCTGAACAGCGCGTCTCTCGCAAAGCCGCAGTTGGATACATGCAAAGCAATGAACCCTCCGACAGAGGTGCAATCATTTGTTGACGCAATCGTGGCAGATGTAGACAAAGCACTCGCTAAGTAGCTCTACTTAGTTTTGGGTGCTTCCCAGTATTCAGCGCGTATGTACAGCCCGTTTTCGCGGTGTAATACAAACACTGAGCCCTTCTTTAGGGAAAGAGGAATTTCTCCAACATCCATGCCGCGGCGAACGAGGCCGTTCACTGCGTCGGGTATGACGTCACCGTGGCTGCAGAGCACCGCGTTGTCTGGCGCATCATCCAAGACGGCGAGCGATTTCTCAAGAGGAGATTCTTCTTTAAGTCGAGAATCGATAACAATGTCAAGTCCGCAGACCTTTCCTAGTGGCTGCAGGGTTTGCTGACAGCGCAGGTATGGACTTGACCATAGAACGCTGGGGTTGAGGGCCGAGAGGCGAGTGGCCAATGCGTGGGCTTGCTCCCAGCCGTTGTCAACCAAAGGGCGGTCGCGGTCATCGCCAACCCATGCGGATCTACTGCCGGCTTTTGCGTGGCGAACGAAATAAATAGGCACATGGACACGCTATTGGAGGCAGAATGAATGCATGGGATTTTTTGATAGAAATCGAAATGAAGTTATTGCACTGGGGTTCGACCCCGCACGACTTCCACCTGGGCAATATCTAACAGATCGTTTTCCCGTGCTTCACGTTGGTGACGTGCCTACGTATGCGCCAGGTGATTGGAACTTAACTATTGGTGGTCTTGTAGATACGCCATACGTGTTGACGTTCGAACAACTCACAGCCTTACCTTCGGTGACCCTAACAACTGATATTCATTGTGTGACTAAGTGGTCAAAGTTCGACACGGTGTGGCGTGGAGTGCGCGTGCGTGACTTGTTAGAAGCCGCAGGTGTGCAAGCCGGAGCAACGCACATTATGGGTCATGCCGAACATGGCTACACCGCAAACCTTCCGTTTGATGATGCAACTCGTGATGAATCACTTGTGGTGTGGGAATTCGACAACGAACCGATTGAACCAATTCATGGTGGCCCTGTTCGTTTACTTGTTCCGAATTTGTATTTTTGGAAATCGCCGAAATGGTTGCGCGGTATTGAAGTAATGAATGCCGATAAGCCAGGCTTTTGGGAACGAAACGGGTACCACATGTACGGTGACCCGTTCTTAGAGCAGCGCCACTGGGGCGACTAACTCGCTACTAAACGGTGGTGATGCAGAGCGTGTCGCCTGCAGGAATCGAGTCGATGGTCTCTGGGTCGGTATCGCCGTAGATGGCTCCGAGCATTCCCTTCACCATTCCGCGTTCCACTGCACAAATGACTGGGTGCTCAATTGCAACATCACCAAATGGGCAGTGACTCGTGACGATGCGCAGTTTGTCGTGCTTGTCATCAGTGTGTGCGGCGAACCCGTGTGCAGTGAGCGCATCGGCAACTGCTTGAATTGCAGAACGCAAAGAACGATGACCAACCGCTGCGTCGTGACCGGTAAGTCCAGTTGCCATGGCCTTGCCATAATCACGGCCAACTTGTTCGGCAATGGTGTGAGCCATGTCGGGTGGCAATGCTGCGAGTGCTTTACCGAGAAGCGTGAGAACTAGATCATCGGTACGAACCGAGAATTCAAATTCGCTGTCTTTAGAGGCAACGCGATAATGCTTTGAAGGGCGACCAACGCCTTGACCCTTTGCTCGTTCGATTGTGACTTCTAAATATCCGCCGGCTGCAAGCTTGTCGAGATGGTGACGAGCAACGTTTGCATGCAATTCAAATTTGTCGGACACCTGTGTGGCTGTGACTCCGTCGCCCTCTTCACGAGCAAACAGGTAGATGGCGCGCCTCGTAGGGTCGCCAAAAGCTGAGGTCATGGCAGACACCGTGGCAGTAAAAGCCTTCGGAGTCATGACGTGGGTGGTGGTCATGTCGGACACGCAGGTATTGTACCTATGGCCGTAGTGCAAAATCCCCCATCCATCGGAGTCCCCATGCCCACAGCAACAATTGACCAAGTTATCGAGGCCCTTCGCCCCGTCGAAGACCCCGAATTGCACCGTTCAATCGTTGACCTCGACATGGTGCACGACATTGCGGTGTCTAGCCAAGGCGTGTCTCTCACGATCACTTTGACCGTTGCCGGATGCCCAATGCGTAACGAAATCACGAATCTCGTGACGAATGCTTTGACCCCGCTTGTCAATGGTGCGGGTGTCAGCATCAACTTTGGCGTGATGACCGATGAACAACGACAGAACGTACGCACCATGCTGAATGGCACGCCAGGCGCAACTGCCGGGAGTAGCCAAGCGCACGGACACGCAGAAGGCCGTGCAGTGCCTTTTGCAGCAAAAGATTCCACTACCCGCGTCTTATTGATTTCTTCAGGCAAAGGTGGAGTAGGAAAAAGCAGTGTCACCACAAACCTTGCAGTTGCACTTGCCGCTAGTGGACACACAGTCGGAATTGTCGACGCAGACATTTACGGCTATTCCATTCCGCGCATGCTTGGTGCCGAGCGCGACCCAGTTGTTATCGATGGCATGTTGCTACCGCCAGAGAACTACGGAGTTCGTTGCATTTCTATTGGGTATTTCGTGCCTGAAGGCGAAGCAGTTATTTGGCGTGGGCCAATGTTGCACAAAGCGCTTGAACAATTTCTTACTGACGTATTCTGGGATGAACCTGATTACTTGTTGATCGATATGCCGCCAGGCACAGGCGACATTGCGTTAAGCCTTAGCCAGTACTTGCCGCGTGGAGAAGTGTTTGTTGTGACAACACCACAAGAAGCTGCACAGAAAGTTGCACGCTTGTCTGCGGCAATGGCAAAGAAAGTGAATCTCACAGTTCGTGGAGTTATTGAGAACATGTCATGGTTCACCGGTGATGATGGCAAGCGTTACGAATTGTTTGGTTCTGGCGGCGGTGCAGACCTTGCTGCTGAACTTGAAGTGCCACTTTTGGCTCAGATTCCCCTTGTCACGCAATTACGCGAAGGGGGAGACGATGGTCATCCAATCGCCGCTATCGCTCCCGAGTCAGAGGCCGGGGCTGCTTTTCATGCATTAGCGGCCCAAATTGTGGCCATGAAGCCAAAGAAAATTTTCAGCGCAGGCTTGAAGATGGTCTGACCTGTACCGTGAAGGCGCCGGTCGCCCGCGATACGACAATT
>CAMDLK010000109.1 GCA_945901725.1 Bifidobacterium breve
AGTCGTACGAACCGGGTCACTGACAACGGCGTGCGCCACCCGCCACGGGCGAACCCCCAACCCTCACGGGAGGAGTTCTCATGGACGCACAACCAAACGGCATGCAAACGCATGGACGTAAAGGATTTTCATACGACTGGCAGTCACTGCTCGTGCCAGCCGAACCGGAGTTCAGCAAACAGCTGAACGACATCATCAATGACGACACCGTCTCTGCTGATCTCGGCTCCTAACTCAGTCTTTTCACAGACTTCCTAGCTCCCCCAACGGGTCGAGCGACCATAACGTGGCCCCTTTGGGGGTAGCGCACGCCCCGACATCGGGCTAGCCTTTGCCGTAATGACTCGCACGCACCTGCTCCTCCTTATGTAACGGCAGCAGCCGCATATCGTTGCTGTCGAAACCTCCTGCCTCTGGTCAGGGGGTTTTTTCTTTGTCCAGAACAGTTCTCTCCTCCACCTCTATCCAAGGAACCCACAATGCCTCCACAAAATGTGACACCAAAACAAATGGCCTTCGCCAAGTACACGCCGTTCATTCCGGTTGTCCTTACTGACCGCACCTGGCCGAACACAACCATCACGAAGGCCCCGTTGTGGTGCAGTGTTGACTTGCGCGATGGCAACCAAGCCCTAATCGACCCAATGGACCCAGAGCGCAAAATGCGCATGTTCAAAACTCTGGTCAACATGGGCTTCAAAGAAATTGAAGTCGGATTCCCTGCAGCCAGCCAACCTGACTTTGATTTCGTTCGTCAGATTATTGAAGAAGATCTCATCCCCGACGATGTCACCATTCAAGTGCTGGTTCAATGCCGAGCAGAATTAATCCAGCGCACGTACGAATGCCTCAAAGGCGCAAAAAACGCCATCGTTCATTTCTATAACTCGACAAACCCACTGCAACGTGACGTTGTTTTCGGATTAGATAAAGCCGGCATCACACAGATCGCTGTTGATGCAGCAAAACTGTGTCAAGAATTCGAACCAATGTTGGCCGGCACCAATCTGCGATACGAGTATTCGCCCGAAAGCTTCACATTGACCGAACCCGAGTACGCCATTGAGATTTGTACGGCAGTCATGGATGTCTTGAAGCCCACAAAAGAGAACCCATTGGTTTTGAACTTGCCAGCAACGGTTGAGTGCTACACACCAAACGTCTACGGCGATGTGATTGAGTGGTTCATTCGCAATATTCCACGTCGCGAGACTGTTGTGATTTCATTGCACCCCCATAATGACCGCGGCACCGCCACCGCAGCTGCCGAATTTGGCATCATGGCCGGCGCAGACCGCGTGGAAGGCACTTTGTTCGGAAACGGTGAGCGCACCGGAAACGTTGACCTCATCAATATTGCAATGAACATGTTCATGAATGGTGTTGACCCCGAACTTGACATCACTGATATTGATTCGCTGCGTCGCGTTGCTGAGTATTGCAATCGTTTGGACATCTCTGCACGTCATCCATACGTTGGCGACCTGGTGTACACATCGTTTTCAGGAAGTCATCAAGATGCAATCAAGAAGGGTCTCACTGCCCTATCTAAGGACTACGACAAATGGGGTGTTCCCTACTTGCCGATTGATCCGAAGCATGTTGGCCGCAGTTACGAAGCAGTTATTCGCGTCAATAGCCAGTCCGGCAAAGGCGGCGTTGCGTACATCATGAAAGAAGAACACGGTTTCGACTTGCCGCGTCGGCTTCAGATTGAGTTCTCACAAACCATTCAGCACATCACGGAAGACTCCGGAACAGTTGTGAGCCCCACAGCTATCTGGGATGCATTCAGTGCCGAGTATTTGCCACAAGTGCCACGCATCAAACTTGATAGCCATGAGATGCGAAGCGACTCTGCCACTTCACGCACCACCATCACTGCGCAACTTGTTATTGATGGCGTTCACACCACGGTTTCTGGCGAAGGAAACGGACCAGTCGATGCATTTGTCCATGCAGTTAACTCAGGACTGAATGCCCAGATCGATGTCGTTGACTACAGCGAACACGCAATGGGCCAGGGCTCTGAGGCCACAGCAGTTGCGTATGTCGAAATGAAGAACGGCAATAGCGACGCATTGTGGGGCCTCGGCACAGACCCGAACACCACGTCAGCGGTTCTGCGCGCGGTACTTGCCGCCTACGAACGCCACTTAAAGGACTCCTAAGCACTCTGTTCCGACTAAGTTCGGTACGGAACAAAGGAGCCCAATATGAAAGTCGTCGTTGACTATGACATTTGTGCATCGACAGGTGCCTGCACACAAATCTGCCCCGAAGTATTTGAAGTTCGCTCAGACGGCTATCTCTACGTATTGATCGAATCGCCAGGTGAAGAATTGCGCGAGAAGGTCACACAAGCTGCCGACCTTTGCCCTACTGCCGCCATCACCATCGAAGGCTGAGCCTTGTCGTTTACCTCGCTTCTTACTGCGCGCTGGCAAGAGGCTGATTCATTGTTGTGTGTCGGACTAGATCCTGATCCACATCGTCTGACACATCACTACTCGCCTGACGCTGACGGCATTGAATACTTTTGTATCGACATCATTGACGCAACTGCACAATATGCATGTGCCTTCAAGCCGCAGATTGCATACTTTGCTGCTGCCCGTGCTGAAGCACAACTAGAACGCATCTGTGAATACATTCGTAGCAACTACCCAACTATTCCCATCATTCTTGATGCAAAGCGTGGCGACATCGGCGACACAGCAACTATGTACGCACATGAAGCATTTGATCGTTACGGCGCACACGCAGTCACTGTGAACCCGTACATGGGTGGCGACACCATCGAGCCGTACCTCGTGCATCCAAAAGGTGCAGCAATTGTGTTGTGTCGCACATCGAATGCAGGCAGTGGTGAATTTCAATCACAACTGATTGATGGAAAACCGCTGTATCAACATGTGGCACAACGCGCCGCAGACGAATGGTCACACAAAGGCGAAGTTGCCTTGGTGGTTGGCGCTACATACCCAGCAGAACTTGCCGAAGTGCGTGCAATCGTTGGTGACATGCCGTTACTTGTTCCTGGTGTTGGCGCACAAGGCGGAAGCCCTGAAGACGTAGTGAAGAACGGTGCCAACTCACACGGCACTGGCCTTATTGTGAATTCATCACGCGCCATTCTGTATGCGGATTCGGTTGACCCAATGCCAGCAGCTGCTCGTGTTGCTCGCGAAACCCGCGACGCACTTCGCGCCGCGCGGTAA
>CAMDLK010000110.1 GCA_945901725.1 Bifidobacterium breve
TGAGGGTATGTGGGTAAATATTGAAATTAAAAATCATCCGCTTGACGCCGACTTTGATCCAAGTGATTCTTTGGCAGCAACGATCGCAACTCATCTGGCTGAACGTGGCGAAGACCACCGATGGTTAATTTCTGCATTCAACAGACCAACTGTTGATGCAATGCGTACATTGCGCCCCGAAGTGCGCACGGCGTGGCTGACAGAAGGTGTGCGTGATGAAGACCTTGAACGTGTTGCGCGAGACATGGCAGGGTTCGGTCATACAGCTCTGCACCCCTATACGAAGTTTCTGAATCAGCGCTGTATCGACGTGTTCCATTCCCATGGGTTACAGGTGAATTCCTGGACTATTGATGACCCGGCCCGCATGGCAGAAGTTATTGGGTGGGGAATTGATGGCATCTGCACAAACGTGCCAGACGTGGCTATCCAGGTGCGCGACGCGCAGTAGTCCTACGGGTGCGACCGCACGAGGCGAATCGCATTTGGCACGAACTCGAATTCAACTTTTTGAATTTCGCCAAGGTAGTCGCCATCAAGTTGATACGGAAACGCGCGCGAGTCGCTTGCGACAACATGCTTCACATTGGTGCGAATATCAAGCCACGGGAAGTTCTTCACGCCACCGCCTTGCAGTGCTGAAGCCAGGGTGCGCAGCATCTGTGTTGTTTTGAGCGACGTAAAAGTAACGACAGATAAACCGGTCGACAGGCTCGTTGATGGAACAATGTCAAACGGTCGATTACCCAAATAGGTATACGGGTTCGTATTCATGATGATGGAAAAGAAACCATTGTCAACTGTGTTGCCATCGCCGAAATCAAGCGCAAAGTGTGGGCGCTTCTTGTCGTAGTCAACACCCCATGTGCGCAATGCTGCAGCTATGAACAGCGGGTTACCTGCGTAACGCTTTAGGCCGGCCCGTTGTTCAACGCGACGCACTACTGCTGCGTCGTATCCGATGCCGGTGTGAAAAGTAAAGAAGCGACCGTTTGCACGACCAAGACCAATTGGTGAGATGTCATTTCGGCTGAGGGCTTCAATAATCAGGTCAATCGCTTCAAGCGCATCGTTCGGCATTCCGAGGGTGCGGGCAAACACATTGGTTGATCCTCCCGGAAGGACCGCGAGGGCGGTATCGGTGGTTGCAACTCCGGTCGCGACTTCGTTCAATGTGCCGTCGCCGCCGTATGCCACGACCACATCGATGCCCCGGCGGGCTGCGTCTTCAGCAAAACGGGTGGCATGACCACGGCGGTTCGTTTCCACCACCTGCACGTCATGGTGCTGGGAAAGGCGTTCGTGGACCGTGACGGTATTGCGGGCCGTGACTGATGACGCAAAGGAATTGACGATGAGGAGGATGCGCAAGGCTTTTTACGGTATCAGCGCATGCGACGAGGGTCACGCCAAAAGGAAGGTTTGGAGGGCGCTTGGGTTGGGTATCGGGGCTACCTCTCGGTAACAATGGGAGACATGAATGTGATCGTATGCGTCAAGCAGATTCCCGACCCAGCAGCGCCAGGTGCGCTTGATGGGGCCACTAATACCCTGAAGCGAGATGGCAAGCTCATCCTCGACGACTCAGACGCTTACGGCGTTGAGATGGCTCTTCAGTTGGTCGACAAGGCAGGCGGTGGCGAAGTAAGCCTCGTCTCCATGGCACCAAATGGTGAGACCTCTGGTTTGCGCACAGCGCTTGCCATGGGAGCAGCAAAAGGTGTACTCGTTTCTGATCCTGCATTGCAAGGTTCTGATGCACTCACCACTGCAAAAATTCTTGCAGCAGCAATCACTCGTCTTGGTGGAGCAGACCTCATCATCGGAGCAACTGAATCATCAGACGGTTACACCGGAACAGTGCCAGAACAAATTGCAGAACTTCTTGGTCTTCCTTCAGTTACTTTCGCAAAGAAAGTTTCTGTTGAAGGTGGCGTATTGAAAGTTGATCGTCAGACCGAAAATGGTTACGACGAAGTGACATGCGCATTGCCAGCACTCATCAGCGTTACTGCTGGTGTTGTTGAGCCTCGCTACCCGTCGTTCAAAGGCATCATGGCTGCAAAGTCAAAGCCAGTTGAAGAAGTCACCGCATCTGATCTTGGCGTAACGCCAGTCGGCTGGGCTGGTGCTGGTCAAAAGATCAGCAACATTACTCAAGCTGAAGCGCGTCAAGCCGGAGAAATCATCGAAGACGATGGCGAATCATTCACCAAGATTGTCGGGTTCCTTGAGAACCTGAAGGTCATCTAAGTCGACGTTAGGAAGAGGAAAAAATTATGACACTCAACAACATCTGGGTTTTCGCACAGGTCGCCAATGGCGCACCAACGTCAGCCACACTCGAACTTCTTACTAAGGCACGTTCGCTTTCATCAAATGTCACCGCAATCATCGGAGGCGACGGCGCATCAGCCGCAGTGCTTGGTGAATTCGGTGCAACAAAGGTGTACGCAATCAACCACGGCGCAACACTTCCTGGCGTTGCAATTGCAGCGGCTTTGAAGAGCGTTATCGATGGTGGCGACACTCCCGACCTCATCATGTTCCCTCAGAACTACGAAGGACGCGATGTCATGGCACGTTTGTCGGTCAAGCTTGACAAGACAGTCATCACCAACAACGTCGACATCACCGATGGCGGCGACGGCGTCACCGTTGTTACCCCAATCTTTGGTGGCAACACACTTGTTGAAACAACATTCACTGGTGCTGGTCCATTCCTTGCAGCATTCCGCCCGAAGTCGTTCGTAGCTGAATCAGCAGGTGGCCCAGCCGCTGCAGTTACTGCGTTGACTGTTCCTGATCTTGGCGCAGCAGGTGCTGCTCAAGTCCTAGCAGTTCATGTTGAAGAAACAACTGGTCCAAAACTTGACGAAGCAAACATCGTTGTCTCTGGTGGTCGTGGACTTGGTGAAGCATCTAGCTATGCACTCATCGAAGACCTTGCCAAGTTGCTCAAAGGTGCACCTGGTGCATCACGCGCAATCGTCGACGCTGGTTGGGTTCCTTACTCATACCAAGTTGGTCAGACCGGAAAAGTTGTGAAGCCAACTATCTACCTTGCTGCAGGCATCTCTGGTGCAACACAGCACATGGTGGGTATGAAGGGTTCAAAGAACATCATCGCAATCAACAAAGACAAAGAAGCACCAATTTTCGGTGTTGCTGACCTCGGAATTGTTGGCGATGTGCACAAGGTTCTTCC
>CAMDLK010000111.1 GCA_945901725.1 Bifidobacterium breve
GGGCCACGTTTGCCACACGACATGTGCTTCACTTCGAATTACTCAATCTTGAACGACTGCCCGTTGTTCTGGAAAGAGGATTTGATTCAACGCGGCATTTACGCAACGAAATTTCATGAAGATATGCCAACACGCCTTGGCGTCATTCCACGGCATGGAACAGAAAAAGACATTAAGTGGTTTGATTGCGAAGCAACGTATGTTCTGCATTGGATTAATGCGTACGAAGAAGGCGATGAAATCATCGTTGATGGTTACTTCCAGTTCGACCCCTCGCCCACCATGGGACCAGAAGCAACTATTGATCAACGCATGTTTCGTTTTCTTGATTTGTATGCAATGCAGTCAAAGCCATACCGCTGGCGTTTGAACATGAAGACCGGCGCAGTGCGTGAAGGATTGCTCTCTGACACGATCACCGAATTCGGCATGATCAACCCACAGATTGTTGGCAAGAAATACGACTACGTGTATTCCGTTGTACCGACCGAGGGTTGGTTCACATTCGAAGGTCTCATCAAGCACAATGTGACTACCGGCGAAGAGGAAACACTCCGTTTGCCTTCCGGTGTCTACGCAAGCGAGAGCGTGTTTGCCCCACGGCCGAACTCACGCAGTGAAGACGACGGGTATCTCATCACTTTCACGATGGATGTGGTGAACGACGTGAGCCATTGCGAGGTCTTTGACGCCCTGCGCCTTAGCGATGGCCCTGTGGCCCGAATACAGCTGCCAGAGCGCATTTGTAGCGGCACCCATGCCTATTGGGCAGACGCTGCAACCCTTACGCCGCAAGGGTAAGCCAACCTTTGGGGGCCATACCCCTAATTATGACTGAGTTAGTCGGGTTTTAGATAGCCTGCCTTCATGCAGTTTCCGGTGAACCTCAACCTTCACGGCCGACCCGTACTTGTGGTGGGCGGCGGTCGCATTGCATTGCGCAAAGTGGAACAACTTCTGATGGCTGACGCTGAAGTGACTGTGCTGTCGCCCATGTTCGTCGACGAGTTCCATTCCCTTCCTGTGACATTGGTGCAGCGCGAATATGCGAGCGGCGATATCGACGCGTTTCGTTTGGTAATTACGGCTACTGGCAACACGCCGGTGAATCAGCAAATTTTTGATGAGTGTGAAGCTAAAGGTATTTGGATCAACTCAGCAGACGACCCTGACCGTTGTGCGTTTACTCTTCCCGCTGCGTTGCGTCGCGGTGATCTGATGGTCACTGTGTCTACTGGTGGCGCAAGCCCGGCTCTTGCTTCATGGTTGCGTTCACATCTTGAACTTTCGATTGTCCCTGAGTTTGAAGAAGTGGTGTCACGTCTTGCTATTGAGAGAGCACGTATTCATGCTGAAGGCGAATCAACCGAAAATGTGCAGTGGCAACCAATCATCGCGGGTGTAATGGCAGACCTCGGTATGACATGTCCGGTAGTTCGCGAAGTGGAAACAGCGCAATGACCGTTCACCTTGTTGGCGCAGGTCCGGGAGACCCAGAACTTCTTACGGTGAAGGCCGTGCGCCTGATTGGCGAAGCAGACGTGATTGTTCACGACTATTTGTCGAATGATTCAATTCTTGAATTAGCTAAACCCGGCACCGAATTCATTGACGTGGGCAAGAAGCCTGGTAACCCAACGCCACAAGAGTTGATTAATGCCTTGTTAGTGCATCTTGGCGCACAAGGAAAGAACATTGTGCGATTGAAAGGTGGCGACCCTTTCGTATTTGGTCGCGGCGGCGAAGAAGCACAAGCGCTGATGGAAGCGCGTATTCCGTTCACTGTGGTACCTGGCATTACGTCAGCCATTGGAGTACCGGCAGCTGCTGGAATTCCAGTAACGCACCGCAATGTGTCGCCAGCATTCACCGTTGTTACAGGGCACCGCGAAAATGGTGGTTCAACAAACATCGCGTGGGAAGCACTTGCACAAGTCGGCGGCACAATCGTTGTTCTTATGGGCGTTTCAGAACGTGCCCTGATTGCTGAACGCCTTATGGCTGGCGGCTTATTGGCCACCACCCCTGTTGCTGCAATTCGCTGGGGAACGCGCGCAGAACAAGTAGTTGTTCGCACCACCTTGGGTGAATTGGGAACTGCTGCACTGAAGGCCCCGAGCACCATCGTGATTGGTGCAGTTGCCGCATATGAATTCTTGGATAGTTCTATCACTGATCATTTAGTGGCAGGTGCATGAGATGCGTCGCTCTATTGATGTTGTTCAGATTGACGCCACAGATCTTCCCGATGGACTTGATGACATCACGCCCATTATGTGGACCGTTGCCATAAGTGACGACTACGACGATGCAACACCACGTGTGGTGCTGACCGTTGAACCACTAGGTGCCAACGGTGAAGGTTTGGTTGCACACCTTGCACCAGAAAATGCACGCAGATTACGAAAAGCACTAGCAGATGCCCTCCGTGAGGTGGGCGAAAAGGAATAGCCATGACAATTGCAGAAGCCCCAATGCCACGCGATCTCGATGCAGAACAACTGCGCGATATCGATCGATTCGAGATCGCCATTGATCAGTTCTTGAAAGGCGAGATTTCAGATGACGTCTTTCGTGTGATGCGATTGAACAACGGCATCTACGGTCAACGCCAGGGCGGCACAGCACAAATGGTGCGCGTGAAGTTGCCTGCAGGTTCCATTACCCCGGAACAATTCGATGTAATGGCTGACTTGTCATCAGAGTTCTCACGCGGATGGGGACACATCACCACTCGCCAGAACATTCAGTTCCACTTCGTAGACCTTCGTAAAATTCCTGACTTGTTGCGTCGTCTTGCCGATGTGCAACTCACATCACGTGAAGCATGTGGCGACACAGTGCGCAACGTAATGGCGTGCCACTTGGCTGGCGCGTGCCCATACGAAAAACTTGATGTCACACCATGGGCCGAAGCGGTGTATCGCCATTTCGTGCGTAACCCACTCGGTCAGCGTTTGCCTCGCAAATTCAAGGTGAACTTCTCTGGTTGCACAACAGACTGCGGACAAGCAATGTTCAACGACGTAGGCGTTGTAGCTGCTACTCGTACTCTTGAAGACGGTTCAATTGAATCTGGTTTCCGTGTGTACATTGCTGG
>CAMDLK010000112.1 GCA_945901725.1 Bifidobacterium breve
GGCCGTTCACACACTGTGATCGCAATTGGTCGAAAGGCTGATGGGTATTTCCGCTTCCGCGGTTACAACGTTGCAAAGAGCTTCACTGGTTTCACCGACAGCCCTACGTATGCAATTGCAAAAGAAGTTGGCGAATTCGTCACCGAGCTGTATGCATCAGGTCAAGTAGACCGTGTTGAACTTGTCTACACGCGCTTCATTTCATCTGGTACTCAAGAAGTCGTTCAACGCCCTCTTGTTCCTCTTGAAACAGAAACTGCCGCAGGTGGCGACGCCAAGAATGCAGCGGGTGCTGACTACGAATTTGAACCATCTCCAGAAGCAATTCTTGAGACCTTGTTGCCTCGCTACGTCGAGGCTCGTGTATATGCAGCAATGTTGAATGCAGCAGCTTCCGAGCATGCATTCCGTCAGCGCGCAATGAAATCAGCAACTGACAATGCTGAAGAACTTATTAACAATCTTTCCCGAATCATGAACCGAGCCCGTCAGGACTCAATCACGACCGAAATCATGGAAATCGTCGGCGGTGCCGAAGCCATGTCATCGGGAAATTAGAAGAACGAACAAATAGGAGCAATCCAAATGAGCATGACAGATACAAAACAAGACGGACGGGTAGTAGCAATTGCTGGTCCCGTTATCGACGTAGAGTTCCCTCGCGGTTCGCTACCCGAACTGAACTCAGCGATCCAGTTTGAGATCACACACGAAGGTACAACCACAGTTGTTCTTGCCGAAGTTGCACAGCAGCTCGGTAACAGCCGTGTGCGCGCCGTGTGCCTCAAGCCAACTGACGGTCTTTCACGTAACACACCAGTGCGCAACCTTGGCCACGGTATTCAAGTGCCAGTGGGTAACCGCACACTTGGTCACGTATGGAACGTATGGGGCGACGTGCTCGACGGCAACAACTCAGACTTCGACGACATCGAGCGTTGGGACATTCACCGTCCAGCTCCTGCATTCGACACACTTGAGCCTTCTAAGCGCATGTTCGAAACCGGCATTAAGGTCATCGACCTTCTGACTCCGTACCTTGCCGGTGGAAAAATTGGTTTGTTCGGTGGAGCAGGTGTTGGTAAGACCGTTCTTATTACCGAAATGATTAACCGTGTTGCTTCTAAGCACGGTGGTGTTTCCGTGTTCGCCGGAGTGGGCGAGCGCACACGTGAAGGTACTGACCTTCGTATGGAAATGGAAGAGTCGGGCGTGTTTGAAAAAGCAGCCTTAGTGTTCGGACAAATGGACGAACCACCTGGCGTGCGCCTCCGCGTTGCATTGTCAGCTCTCACCATGGCTGAGTACTTCCGTGACGTACAGAACCAGGACGTGTTGTTGTTCATCGACAACATCTTCCGTTTTGTTCAGGCCGGTTCTGAAGTATCAACTCTTCTCGGACGTATGCCATCAGCAGTGGGCTACCAGCCAACACTTGCTGACGAAATGGGTCAACTCCAAGAGCGCATTACATCAACCCGCGGTCGTTCAATTACGTCACTGCAGGCTGTGTACGTTCCTGCGGACGACTACACCGACCCAGCTCCGTTCACCACGTTCACCTTCCTCGATGCAACAACTGAGTTGTCTCGTCAGATCGCGTCACTTGGTATTTACCCTGCCGTTGACCCATTGGCTTCAACGTCAACAATTCTCACACCAGAAACTGTTGGTGACCGTCACTACGCAGTTGCTCGTCGCGTGCAGGAAATCTTGCAGCGCTACAAGGAACTTCAAGACATCATCGCAATTCTTGGTCTCGACGAATTGTCAGAAGAAGACCGCCAGACCGTGTCACGTGCACGTAAGGTTCAGCGCTTCTTGTCACAGCCGTTCTATGTTGCTGAAGTCTTCACCGGCGTCAAGGGCGAGTACGTTCCTGTCGCTGAAACAGTTGAATCATTCGAAGCACTTATCAACGGTGAACTCGACGAGGTGCCAGAACAGGCATTCCTCAACGTCGGTTCAGTTGAGCAGGTGTACGCAAAGGCAAAGGCTCTTCAGGAGAACGCATAATGGCTGAGTCGTCAGGCGTATTGCGCGTAGAAGTTGTATCGCCCGAGCGGGTTCTCTTTTCCGGAGAATCAACTCAGGTGATCACCCGCACCATGGAAGGTGGCGAAATCGCATTCCTTCCTGGCCATGCGGCGTTCCTTGGTGCACTCACCGAGAACCACACGCGTATCTACTTGTCTGACGGCACCATTCAAAACTTGGCCGTTCATCTCGGCTTTGTTGAAGTGGGTCCAGACCACGTGACCATTCTTTCTGATGCTGCTGAACTTGAAGAAGACATCGATGTTGCCGCAGTGCGTGCAACAAAGATTCGTCTTGAAGAACAATTGCGTTCAGAGCACTCAGCTGAAATTGAAGCTGAACTGCGCCGCACACACGCACGAATCGCCGCCACCGGCGGACTGTAAACATCGGCCGAGAGGCCAGATCCAGAACCAAGGGTGAACCCTTCGGTCAACTAAATATTGATTGGGTGTATCAATCGCTCTGATTTTAGTTGTCTTATGCAAGTAATTAGGACTACCAAACAGATGGGAAATTTGTGTAATTTCTCATTACATAGGTAATCGTTCAAGGGAGCACCATGTCTAAGAGATTTTTCCTTTCGTTGTTAGTGGCGTCGTCACTTTTGGTGGCGGCATGTGGCGGAGGCAGTTCCTCTTCTTCATCTACCGTTGGCCCTCGTCTTAAGAACTCTGCTTTGCCGCAACAATGTCCTGAAGAAGCGGCTACGACTGAAGAAGTAGTTGTCGAAGAAGGTGAAGTTCTTGAGGACGTCAATTGCGTTGAAGCAGGAGACGAAGCAGGAGAGACAGCACCAATTGTTGATGCACCATTAGCTGGTGCAAGTGAAGAGGAAGACGAGTCGAAGAATTCAACCCCTAACTCTCAACCAGATGAGACGAAGACAACCACTGCCCCTACACCCAAATCGGCAACTGATCCGACAGGTGGCGTATTTGCAGCTCCACCTGCTGACACATCTAAACGCACTCCAAGTGGCACAACCACAAAACTGAGTGTTGTCGGTTTTAAGGAATCCACACTTGTTCCAAACGACCTTTGCAAAATACTCAGTGTTTCATGTGCATCTTTGAATTTCGTCAACGTCACAGTCACTGGTCCCAATGCCTTTACTGCGAGCGCTGAAATTCC